>NZ_JBHYPS010000013.1:0-179110 GCF_042746075.1 Streptomyces sp. NPDC058758
CCTTGGGGTGGGGGGGGGGGGGGGGGGTGGGGGGGGGGGGGGGGGGCGACCTCGCCGGCGCCCCGGCGGCGGGGGGGGGGGCCCCCCCCCCGCGGCCCCCCCCCACCGGCATGTTCGCCCGTTCGAACGATCCCCCGGACGGAACCGATCCGGGGGATCCGGCGTATTCGGGGTGAAGGGTGTGCGGGGAGGTGCTCGGGTGGGCGGGCAGGGAGATGTTCGGGTGGGCGGGCGGAAAGGTGTTCGGGCGGGCGGGAAGGTGATGGGGGCGGGTTCGAGGAAGGTTCCGGAGGGCGTGCGCGGAGGCGCCGAGGGAAATCCGGGAGAAGTCCGGGGCGAGTCCGGGGACGGTAGGGGGCCTCGCCTGCGGAAGTCCCGTCCGGGTGGGGCACGATAGGCACAAGATCGTGTCATTCCCGGTGTGCGGGTGGGTCGCCTGCGGCCATACTGCTCGCCGGGGTCGATCGACGTCGAGACCGAGGGGGAGGTCACGTGACACAGCCACCGAGCGCGCCCGCCGCCGCGCGGGGCCCAGCCGCCGCGCCCGCCCGGCCGGCGGTGCCGGGGCAGGTCTCGCGCGCCGCCGCCGGGGCCGCGCCGCCGCCCGCGCGCGGAGCGTGGGCCGTCGGGCGCGAGGTGCTGCGGGAGGCCGCGACCACCGAGCCGGGCCGGCTGCGGATCCTGGGCGCCGTCCTGGCGCTGCTCGTCCTCGCGCTCGGCACGATCGCCGGACTCGAGGCCGCCGACCGGGCCACGTCCGCCGAGGACGTCGTCGGACGCAGCCAGCCGCTGAGCGCCGACGCCGCCGCGATCTACCGCTCCCTGGCCGACGCCGACTCCACGGCCGCGGCCGGCTTCCTCGCCGGGACGCTCGAACCCGCCGAGTCCCGCGCCCGCTACGACCGGGACCTCGCCACCGCCTCCCGGCTGCTGGTCAAGGCCGCGGCGAACACGGCCGGTTCGGACGAGTCCGCCCGCGAGATCACCGCGCTCAACGAACTCCTCCCGCGGTACGCGGGCCTCATGGAGCGGGCGCGGGCCGCCAACCGGCAGGGCCTGCCGCTGGGCGGCGCCTACCTGCGGTACGCCAACCAGGAGATGACGTCCCGCCTGCTGCCCGCCGCCGAGCGGCTGTACGCGGCGGAGACCGCCCGGCTGCACCGCGACGACGACGAGGCCCGCGCCTGGCCGTACCTGGCGCTGGGCGCCGGGGCGCTCGCCCTCGGCGTCCTGGTGTGGGCGCAGCGGCGGGAGTACCGGCGGACCAACCGGGTGTTCAGCCGGGGGCTGCTCGCCGCGAGCGCCGCCTCCGTGCTGGTGCTGCTCTGGCTGGCCGGGGCGCACACCGTGGCCCGCGCGGAGCTGGGCTCCGCGCGGACCGAGGGGCAGCAGTCGCTCCAGCTCCTCAACGAGGCGCGGATCAGCTCCCTCAAGGCCCGTGCCAACGAGAACCTGACGCAGGTCGCCCGGGGCGCGGTGCTCACCGAGGACGGCAAGAACGACAAGTACGAGGCGGAGTACGCCACCGGCATGGCGGCGCTCACCGACGCGCTCGCCGGGGCCACCCGGCTCGCCGACGACGAGGCCGGGCGGGCCCCGCTGACCGAGGCGACGGCCCGGGCCTCCGAGTGGCGGGAGCGGCACGCGGCCGCGCGGGAGCTCGGCGAGGCGGGCGACTACCAGGCCGCCCTGGACCGGATCATCGGCCCGAAGGGGGCCCGGGAGCCGAAGGACTCGGCCGGCTGGTCCTTCGACCAGGTCGACGCGGCCCTGGAGCGGGCGCTCGCGCACGAGCAGGAGCAGTTCACCGACTCCGCGCGCGGGGCGGTGGACGCGCTGACCGGGCTGCCGCTGGGCGCGGCGGCGCTGGGCGCCCTCGGCGCCCTCGGCGCGGTGCTCGGCATCAACCGAAGACTGTCGGAGTACCGGTGAGAGGGGGCGGAATGGCACACGGCGGCGAGC
Organism: Streptomyces sp. NPDC058758; assembly: GCF_042746075.1. Taxonomy (NCBI): domain Bacteria; kingdom Bacillati; phylum Actinomycetota; class Actinomycetes; order Kitasatosporales; family Streptomycetaceae; genus Streptomyces; species Streptomyces sp. NPDC058758. The sequence continues at coordinate 1,963 of NZ_JBHYPS010000013.1, forward strand.
CGGTGGCGCGACGGGCGGCACGGCGGCTGCGGGGCTGGGGCGGAGTGGCCGCGATGGGCGCGGCCTGCGCGCTGACCGCCTCCCTCACCCTGCTGCCGCTGGCCAGGGACGCGGCCGAGGCCGGCCCGCCCGCCGGCCCCTCCGGGCCGGGACCGGGCGTGGCCACCGGGCTCCAGGTCAGGGCCGACACCTGCGCGCACCCGGAGGCGTCGCTGCGGCCCTCGACCGAGGACGGGCCCTCGGTCACCGCGATCAAGCAGCGGGGCAAGCTGATCGTCGGCGTCGACCAGTCCAGCTACCGCTGGGGCTTCCGCGACCCGGAGACCGGCACCCTGGAGGGCTTCGACATCACCCTGGCCCGGGCGATAGCGAAGGACCTCCTGGGCAGCGAGGACGCGGTGGTCTTCCGCGCCGTGCCCACCAACCAGCGGATCGCGGCGCTGGACGGCGGCAAGGTGGACCTGGTGGTCCGCACGATGACGATCAACTGCAAGCGGATCCAGCAGGTGGCCTTCTCCACCGCCTACTTCCGGGCCGGGCAGCAGGTCCTGGCGCCCAAGACCTCCCCGATCACCGGCTACGACGCCTCGCTGAAGGGGCGGCGGATCTGCACCGCGGAGGGCTCCACGGCCCACGACGCCCTGGAGGAGGAGTCCTTCGGCGCGGTCATCAGGGACGAGGGCGACGGCACCCCCGCCGACCGGAACCTGCTCACCGTGCCCAACCAGCTGGACTGCCTGGCCCGGCTCCAGATGGGCGAGGTCGACGCCGTCGTCACCGACAACGCGCTGGGGGCCGGCCAGGCCGCGCAGGACCCGGCGGTGGAGCTGAAGGGGAAGCCGTTCACCGAGGAGTACTACGGGGTGGCGGCGAAGCTCGGCAACGACGACCTGGTGCGCCGGGTCAACAAGGTCCTGGAGGACTACCGGAAGGGCCGCTGGCAGGAGGCGTACGGGATCTGGCTGGAGGCCGGGCTCGGGAAGGCCGAACCGCCCGAGCCGCTGTACAAGTAGCCCCCGCACGAACCGAACGAGATGAGGAGAGCGATGGGCGTCACGGGGCCCCCTGGGCCGGTGATGGACCGGGACGAGGTGGACCGTGCGCTGGCGCGCCTCGGCGCGGAGCACAAGGCGGTCGAGGACTCGCTCCTCGCGCTCCAGGACCACGCCGGGCGGCGGCTGCTCGAAGGCGCCGGGCTGACCGGCACCACCCGGGAGCGCTGGGCGGAGACCGAGCGGGCCATCACCGTGCTCTGGAGCTGCTTCGACGCGTACACGGCGGCGCTGCGGGAGGCCCGGGAGATCCGGTCGCGGCGCAAGTGGCCGAACCGGGAGGAGCTGGCGGAGCTGACCGAGCGGCTGCGCGGGGAGACGGTCCACGTGCCGGGCGGCGCGGGCGAGCGGGCGCTGCTCGCGGAGCGGTTCACCCTCGACGGGCTCGTGCGGCGGATGAACGAGCTGTACGCGTCCTCGCTCGACGTGGTGGTCACGGCGGACGCCGTGTGGTCGGCGCTGCCCGCGCGGATAGACCTGCTCGCGGCCGAGCTGGGGCGGACCCGCTCGCTGGCGCACTCGGTCGGGGTGCGCCCCGGCGAGCACCCGGCCGGCGACGAACTGGAGTCGATCACGGCCGAGCTGGCGGAGCTGCGGTCCCTCGTGGTGACCGACCCGCTGGCGTTCTGGCGCCCCGCGGCGGGCAGTTCGGCGCCCGGCGGGGGCCGGCCCGACACCGTGCGCTACGACCGGGCGGCGCTCGCCCTGGAGGACGTGCGGCGGGAGGTCGAGGCGGTCCTCGCGGTGCGGCAGGACTCCGAGGAGCGGCTGCTGCGGCTGCGGGACGTGCTGTCCCGGGCGGACCGGACCCTCGCGGAGGCCCGGGTGGCGCGCGGCGAGGTGCTCGCGAAGATCGCCGCCTCCGAGGTGCCGGCCGTGAGCGGCCCGCCGACAGCGCTCCAGGAGCGGCTCCAGGCCGCCGCCGAGTACCGCCGGCACGCCCTGTGGCACCGGCTCTCGCCGCTGCTCGACGCGCTGGAGCGGGAGGCGGAGGAGGAGCTGCTGCGGGCCCGGGACTCGCTGACGGCGGTGACGGCGCCGCTCGCGGTGCGGGCCGAGCTGCGCGGCCGGCTGGACGCGTACCGGGCGAAGGCGAACCGGCTCGGCGGGGCGGAGGACCCGGTCCTCACCGAGCGGTACGACACGGCGCGCCGGATGCTGTGGAGCGCGCCCTGCGACCTGCGGGCGGCGGAGCAGGCCGTGCTGCGTTACCAGGGGGCGGTGGCGGAGCTGCTGTCCGGGCCCTCGGACACGGGAGGACGACAGTGGTGAGCGGTCAGGCGGCGGGCGGGGCGGCAGGCTGCCAGCGGCCCACGTGCGAGGGCGCGTACGAGGACGTGGGCGGCGGCGAGCTGTACTGCGACACCTGCGGGCTGGCACCGGTGGTGGCGCCGAGCGGACGGCTCCAGGCCAATCCGACCGGGGTCGCGGTGCCGGGGAAGCACGGCGCCGGGACGGGCACGGGTTTCGGGAGGCCGTCCGAGGCGGCGGCCTGGGGGCCCGACTCCTCGTCCGCGCGCAGCGGTTCGCGGGCGTCCTCGCGGGCCTCGTCCCGCTCGTCGTCCTCGCGCCGCTCGGTCTCCGGGCGGCTGTCGCGGGCGCTGTCCGGGCAGGCCACGGGCCGCTCGGTGTCGGTGCGCAGTTCCGGTTCGTCGACCGCGCAGTCGGCGCGGAACCGGCTGGGCGCGGGGCTGGTCTCGATCCCGGAGGTGCCGCGTCCCGACCCGCGCGCGGCGGTGATGGCGCACCCCGAGGTGCCCGAGCGGAAGCGATTCTGCTCCCGCTCCGACTGCGGTGCGCCGGTGGGGCGTTCGCGCGGCGACCGGCCGGGCCGCACCGAGGGCTTCTGCACCTCGTGCGGGCACCCGTACTCCTTCGTGCCGAAGCTGCGGGCGGGCGACGTGGTGCACGGGCAGTACGAGGTGGCGGGCTGTCTCGCGCACGGCGGCCTCGGCTGGATCTACCTCGCCGTCGACCGGGCCGTCTCGGACCGGTGGGTGGTCCTCAAGGGCCTGCTCGACACCGGCGACCAGGACGCCATGGCGGCGGCGATCTCGGAGCGCCGCTTCCTCGCCGAGATCGAGCACTCCAACATCGTCCGCATCTACAACTTCGTCGAGCACCTCGACCCGCGCACCGGCTCCCTCGACGGCTACATCGTCATGGAGTACGTCGGCGGCAAGTCGCTCAAGGAGATCGCCAACGACCGGCGGACCCCCGAGGGCCGGCGCGACCCGCTCCCCGTCGAACAGGCCTGCGCGTACGGCATCGAGGCCCTGGAGGCGCTCGGCCACCTGCACAGCCGCAACCTGCTGTACTGCGACTTCAAGGTGGACAACGCGATCCAGTCCGAGGACCAGCTCAAGCTCATCGACATGGGCGCGGTCCGGCGGATGGACGACGCCGAGTCGGCGATCTACGGCACGGTCGGCTACCAGGCCCCCGAGGTGGCGGAGGTCGGCCCCTCGGTCGCCAGCGACCTGTACACGGTCGCCCGCACGCTCGCCGTGCTCACCTTCGACTTCCAGGGCTACACCAACGTCTTCGCGGACTCGCTGCCCGAGCCGCAGCACATCGACGTCTTCCAGCGGTACGAGTCGTTCTACCGCTTCCTGGTCCGCGCCACCGACCCGGACCCGGCGCGCCGCTTCGCCTCCGCCGAGGAGATGGCGGAGCAGCTGACCGGGGTGCTGCGGGAGGTCGTGGCGCTCCAGTCGGGGCGGCCCCGGCCCGCGCTGTCCACGCTCTTCGGTGCGGAGACCCGGGTCACCGACACCGTGCTCTTCGCCGAGCGGACCGAGGACGTGTCGGTGCTCGGCGCCCGCCGCACCGGCCGGGCCCGGCGCTCCGCTCCCCCGGCCGCGGCGGGCATCCCGGCCGGGCAGCAGCTCGGCTCGCTGCTCGCCCCGCTCGACGTGGCGGCCACCGCGCTCGCGCTGCCGGTGCCGCGGGTCGACCCGGCGGACGCCAACGCCGGCTTCCTCGCCGGTCTGCTGGCCGCCGCGCCCGCCGAACTCCTCGGCGCGCTGCGGGCCGCGCCCGCGGACACCCCCGAGCTGCGGCTGCGCGCCCTGCGGGCCCAGCTCGACCTGCGGGACCTGGTCTCCGCCGGGCAGACGCTGAACGCCCTGGAGCAGTGGGACGCCGACGACTGGCGGGTGGTGTGGCACCGGGGCGTGGCCTCGCTGGTGGGCGGCGACCTGACCCACGCGGCGCTCGCCTTCGACGCCGTCTACGACGCCTTCCCCGGCGAGCCCGCGCCCAAGCTGGCGCTCGGCGTCTGCGCCGAGGTGCTGGGCCAGCTCGACAACGCGACCGAGTACTACCACCTGGTGTGGGCGACCGACCCCGGTTTCGTCAGCGCCGCCTTCGGGCTCGCCCGGGTGCGGCTCGCCGCCGGGGACCGCGCGGGGGCGGTCGCCGCGCTGGAGTCCGTACCGGAGTCGTCCATCCACTACACGGCGGCGCGGGTCGCGGCCGTCCGGGCGCGGCTGCGGCGGCGCCCGCCGCGCGAACCGCTCGGCGCCGACCTGACGGCCGCCGCCGCGCAGGTCTCGGCGCTGGGCGGCTTCGGCCTGGACCCGGTGCGCCGGGAGCGGTTGTCGACGGAGGTGCTCGGTACGGCCCTCGACTGGGTACTCTCCGGGAGTCCCGGTGCCGCGCCGGGCGGCGGGGAGCCGCTGCTCGGAAGCTCCCTGGACGAGAGCGGGCTCCGCTTCGGCCTGGAGCGCGCCTACCGGGTGCTGGCCCGGCTCGCCCAGCGGGGCGAGGAGAGGATCGAACTGGTGGAGCGGGCCAACCGCTACCGCCCCAGGACGTGGGTGTGAGGATGGACCAGAAGCCCCAGCCGCCGTCGCACGGCCTCGCCGCCTGCCCGAACCCGGAGTGCGCGGAGCCCGTGGACCCCAGGGACCGCTACTGCGGGGCCTGCGGCTACGACCTGTCGGCCGCCGCGGAGCTGCCGGCCGGCCAGGACCGGCCGACCATGCCGATCGCCGCGCCCGTCTGGCCCGAGGCGCCGCCCCGGGACCCCGGCTCGCTGTCGACGCTGACCCAGCACCCCGGCGAGCTGCCGGGCACGGACTCGGGCGGCCGGGACCTGCCGACGGTGCCGGTGCGGACGGACGCGCCGGTGGAGCCCCCGGCGCCGGCCCCGCCGCGCGGGGAGACGGTGCGGGGCGGGGGCGACTTCGAGCTGGCCGCGCCCGACCCGCGGGCCGCCGTGCGCGCCGACCCCAAAACCGCCGCGGAGCCCGGGAGCGGCGCCGCGGAGCCCGGGAGCGGCGCCGCGGAGCCCGGGGCCTCCGGCGGGGGGCCGGCCGAGGGGATCTGCGTGGCCTGCCGGGCCGGGCGGGTCGACGGGGACGGGTACTGCGAGAACTGCGGGCACGCCCAGCCCCGCGAGCGCGACCACATGGAGCGGGAGCTCGGCACGGTCGCCGCGGTCAGCGACCGGGGCCTGCGCCACCACCGCAACGAGGACTCCTTCGCGCTCACCGAGACCCGCCTGCCCGACGGCCGGCCGGCGTCCGTCGCGATCGTCTGCGACGGCGTCTCCTCCGCCCACCGCCCCGACGAGGCGTCCGCCGCCGCGGCCCGCGCCGCCGGCGCCGTGCTCGACGAGGCCCTGCCCCGCGGCACCCACCCGCAGCAGGCGATGCACGAGGCGATCGTCGCCGCCGCCGAGGCCGTCACCGCGCTGGCCCGCACCGCGGACGGCGGCGCGGGCGCGGACTCCCTGCACGGCGGGAACTCCCCCGCCTGCACCATCGTCGGATCCGTCGTCACCGACGGGCTGCTCGTCGTCGGCTGGGTCGGCGACAGCCGCGCCTACTGGGTGCCCGACGACCGCACCGCGCCCGCCGCCCGCCTCACCGAGGACGACTCGTGGGCCGCGCAGATGGTCAAGGCGGGCCTGATGAACGAGGCGCAGGCGTACGCGGACGAACGCGCCCACGCCATCACCGGCTGGCTCGGCGCCGACGCGTACGAACTGGAGCCGCACACCGCCGCGTTCAAGCCCGACCGGCCCGGGGTCGTCGTGGTCTGCACGGACGGGCTGTGGAACTACGCCGAGGCCGCCGAGTCCATGGCCGGGGCGCTCCCCGCCGACGCGGCGCTCCGGCCGCTGCACGCGGCACGGGTCCTCGTCGGCCACGCCCTCGACGGCGGCGGACACGACAACATCACGGTCGCGCTGACGCCGTTCGCCCCGCCGCCCGCGGGGGCAGGCTCTTCCTGACCCCCCGTCACCCGCCGCGTCCGCACGCCCCTCCGAGGAGCCGAAACCAGATGGCGAACTTCGCCAAGCCGTCCGTGCCGCAGTTCTCGGTGGACGTCTACCAGAACGAGTACCTGCCGGTCGGCGGGCGGGACGTCGACGCCGTCGTCACCGTGACCGCGACCGGCGGCGGCACCAGCGGGGCCGCCGGGGTGACGGCCGGCGGGCCCGCCGGCGTGGTGATCGTGGTCGACTGCTCGGGCTCGATGGACTACCCCCCGACCAAGATGGAGGGCGCCCGGGCCGCCACCGCCGCCGCGATCGACACCCTCCGCGACGGCACCTCCTTCGCCGTCGTCGCCGGCAGCCACGTCGCCACCCCGCTCTACCCCGGCGACGGGCGGCTCGCGGTCGCCGGCGCCCGGACCCGCGCCGAGGCCAAGGAGGCCCTGGGCCGGCTCCGCGCCGACGGCGGCACCGCGATCGGCACCTGGCTGCGGCTCGCCGACGCGCTCCTCGGCGGCGAGGACCTGGTCATCCGGCACGCCGTGCTGCTCACCGACGGGCGCAACGAGCACGAGTCGCCCGAGTCCCTGCGGGCCGCGCTCGACGCCTGCGCGGGCCGCTTCACCTGCGACGCGCGGGGCGTCGGCACCGACTGGGAGGTCAAGGAGGTCACCGGGATCGCCGCGGCGCTGCTCGGCTCCGCCGACATCGTCGCCGATCCCGCCGGTCTCGCCGCCGACTTCACGGCCATGATGGAGAACGTCATGGGCAAGGGCGTCGCCGACGTGGCCCTGCGGCTGTGGACGCCGCTCGGCGCGGAGGTCGTCTTCGTCAAGCAGGTCGCCCCGGCCGTCGTGGACCTCACCGGCCGGCGCGTCGACGGCGGGCCGCGCGCCGGGGACTACCCGACCGGCTCCTGGGGCGACGAGTCCCGCGACTACCACGTGCGCGTGCGGGTGCCGGCGAACGCGGTCGGGCGGGAGATGCTCGCCGCCCGGGCCTCCCTGATCGTCCCCGACCCGGCCGGCGGCGACGCCCGGCCGGTGTCCCAAGGACTGATACGGGCCGTGTGGACGCACGACGTGGCGATGACCACGGCCATCAATCCGCAGGTCGCCCACTACACGGGCCAGGCCGAACTCGCGGACGCCATCCAGGCCGGTCTGGACGCCCGCAAATCGGGCGATCAGGACGGAGCGACCGCGAAACTGGGCCGCGCGGTACAGCTGGCCGCCGCCTCCGGGAACGCGGATACCGCGAAACTCCTTTCGAAGGTGGTGGACGTGGTCGACGCGGCGGCGGGTACTGTGCGGTTGAAGGCGAAGGTCGCGGAGGCGGACGAGATGACACTCGAGACCCGTTCCACCAAGACCGTTCGCGTCAAGAGGTAGCCCGGCCACCGGGCCGGACGACGAGAGGGGGAAGCACCGACATGCCGACCTGCCCGAACGGACACCAGTCGGTCTCCGACGACTGGTGCGAGGTCTGCGGCCATCGCATGGCCGGGGCGGGTGCGCCGGCGGGTGCGGTACCGCCGCCTCCCCCTCCGCCCCCCGGTCCCCCCGGCCCCCCGCCCCCACCCCCGGCGTACGGCTACCCCCACCCGACCCCCGCCCCCGGCGGCCCCGACAGGCCCGGCTTCCCGAATGCTCCCGGCCCCGGGGGCGCCTCCGGCTTCCCCGGTAACCCCGGCGGCCCCGGCGCACCCGGTGGCCCTGAGCGCCCCGGTTTCCCGGGTGGCGCCGGCCCTTCGGGCGGCCCCGGCGCGCCCGGCGGCGCCGACCGCCCCGGCTTCCCGGGCGACCCGGCGGGTGCCGGGAGGTCCGGCTTCCCCGACGGTCCGGGTGCGCCCGGCGGCCCTGAGCGGCCCGGCTTCCCGGGCGGCCCCGGCCTCGCGGGCAACTCCGGCTTCCCCGGTGGCCCCGGTCCCTCCGGGGGCCCTGGCGCGCCCGGCAACTCCGACGGTCCCGGCGGCCCCGGCGCTTCGGGCTTCCCCGGTGGTCCCGGCCCCTCGGGCGGCTCCGGCTTTCCCGGTGGACCCGGCGGTCCGGCGGGCTCCGGCGGTCCGGCGGGCTCCGGCGGTCCCGGTTTCCCTCACCGCCCGGGCACGCCCGGCGGTCCGGCGGGCCCCGGCGGCCCTGGGTTCCCCGGTGCGCCCGGCGGGCCCGGCTTCTCCGGTGGCCCCGACGGCCCCGGCTTCCCCGGTGGTCCGGCGGATGCCGGGAGATCCGGCTTCCCTGACGGTCCCGGCGCGCCCGGCGGCCCTGAGCGCCCCGGCTTCCCGGGCGGCCCCGGCCCTTCGGGCGGTCCCGGCGCGCCCGGCGGTCCTGAACGGCCCGGCTTCCCCGGCGGCCCCGGCCCTTCGGGCGGTCCCGGTGCGCCCGGCGGCCCTGACAGGCCCGGCTTCCCCGGCGGTCCGGCCGGTGCCGGCGGACCCGGCGGTCCGGCGGGTGCCGGAGATCCCCGCTTCTCCGGTGGACCCGACGGTCCCGCACGCCCCGGCGGCCCCGGTTTCCCCGGCGGGCCCGGCGCTCCGGCGGGTTCCGGCGGCCCCGGTGCCCCGGGTGGGCCCGGGTTCCCCGGCGCGCCCGGCGGTCCTGAACGGCCCGGCTTCCCCGGTAACCCCGGCCCCTCCGGCGGCCCTGGCGCGCCCGGTGGGCCCGGTGGCCCTGAGCGCCCCGGGTTCCCCGGTGGGCCCGGTGGCCCCGGCTTCCCCGACGGTCCTCGTGCGGCCGGTGGGGGCGGTACGCCGCCGCCTCCGCCCGGGGGGTCGTACCAGGGGGGCGGGTTCGCCTCCGGCGGGGATCCGAACGCGACCGCCCAGGCGGAGCTGTGCCCGCAGTGCCGTACGCCGCGCGAGCACATGGCGCCGTACTGCGAGGAGTGCCGGTGGAACTTCCTGACCGGTACCGCGACCTCGTACACGCCGATCGCGCCCGCCCCGCAGCCGAACCGTCCCGCCGGGCCGCCGCCGGGGCTGAACCTGCCGCCGGGCTTCCAGTCGCCACCGGCACCGGCACCGGCACCGGCACCGGCGCCCGCGCCGCCGCAGGACCCGTTCGGGTACCACGACTCGCGGCCCTCGCAGGTGAACCGGCCGGCCGAGCCGCTCGGCGCGGAGCCGACCCACCATCAGGCCCCGCCGCAGCCGCGCGCCGACGACGACTGGGTGCTCTCCCCGCCGTCCCAGGCACAGCCGCCGCAGGCCCCGCAGCCGCAGGGCCCGCAGCGGTGGACCGCGCACATCGGTCCGGACCGTGACTACTTCATGGCGATGATGCGCCGCAGCGGCCCGGAGGCCTCGGGCCTCAACATGCCCGCGTACGCCCCGCCGAAGCAGCTGCCGCTCCAGGGCAACCAGGTCTCCATCGGGCGCCGCCGGCACTCCACCGGCGAGGCCCCGGACGTCGACCTGGCCGTGCCGCCGGAGGATCCGGGCGTCTCGCACCAGCACGCGGTGCTGGTGCAGCAGCCGGACGGCTCGTGGGCGGTGGTGGACCAGAACTCCACCAACGGCACCACGGTCAACGGCGGCGAGGAGCCGATCCAGCCGTACGTCCCGGTGCAGCTCCAGGACGGCGACCGGGTGCACGTCGGCGCCTGGACGACGATCACCGTCCGCCGCGGCTGACGTCCGTACCGCCCGGAAGGGCCGGGGGTCCTAGACCTCCGGTCCTCCGCCGCCCCGTCTGAGACGATGGAACGGTGAACGAGATTCCCGGGGACGGCACGGTGCAGGAGCAGACCTTCTACGAGCAGGTCGGCGGCGAGGAGACCTTCCGCCGCCTCGTCCGGCGCTTCTACGAGGGCGTCGCCGAGGACCCGCTGCTCCGCCCGATGTACCCCGAGGAGGACCTCGGCCCCGCCGAGGAGCGGTTCGCGCTCTTCCTGATGCAGTACTGGGGCGGGCCCGGCACCTACAGCGAGCGCCGCGGCCACCCCCGGCTGCGGATGCGCCACGCGCCCTTCGCCGTCGACCGGGCCGCGCACGACGCCTGGCTCCGGCACATGCGGGCCGCGATCGACAGCCTGGAGCTCGCGCCGGAGCACGACGCCCGGTTGTGGCGGTACATGACGTACGCGGCGGCCTCGATGGTGAACACCGCCGGCTGATCCCCTCCGCCGTCCCCGTCTTCGTTCGCGCCCGGTTCGACAGGTTCAGACCACTCCGTGCCACCGGATGAACACATTCCGGGGATGACTGACCGATTAACGGTCACGATCGCATCAAGGTCCGTACGCAAGCGGTTTCCAGCAGCACGTGGCCGATGAAAGCATTCCCCGAACGTGTCGAGGGTTCGACAGACGTCCGCAGGAACGCGGACGCGCGTGGAGCGGCCAGGGGGATGGGTGACGGGGTTCGTACTTCTGCGCGTCAGGGCTCACCGGCTGCTGCTCGGCGCGGCCTTGCTCGCCGTCGTCCTGACCACCACCGTGCTCGCTGCCCTCGCCGGCTTCTCCGGCTCCATAGGGGACGCGGCGCTCCAGGCCGTCCTGCGTGACCGCTCCGCCGCCGCGGCGACCCTGCTCGTCTCCGGGCAGATACCGGCCGAGCGCGGCGACGCCGCCGACGCGAAGGTGACGGAGAGCGTCGAGCGCTCCTTCGACGGACTGCCCGTCACCGTGCGGCGCCTGAAGAGCTCGGGGCCGTACGCGCTGCCGCGCTCGCTCCAGCCTCCCGCCGCCCGCGCGGGCGAGCCCGACCTGACCCACTTCGCGGCCCTCGACCGCTCCCGGCTCTCGCTCGTCCGCGGCGCCTGGCCGTCGGCCGCGCGCGCCGGCGGCGTGGTGGAGGCGGCGCTGCCCGCGGAGGCGGCCGAGCGGCTCGGGACCGGCCCGGGCACCGTCCTCGAACTCACCGACCGGCTCACCGACAAGCGCGTGAAGGTCCGGATCACCGGCGTCTACGCGCCGGCCGACCTCACCGACCCGTACTGGCTGCTCGACGAGGCCGGCGGCCACGGCGTGCGGACCGTCTCCTTCACCACCTACGGCCCGCTGCTCGCCGACCCGGCCGTGCTCGCCTCCGGCGCCCTCGCCCCCGGCGGGACCTCCTGGCTCGGCGCCGCCGACTTCTCCCGCCTCGACACCGGCGGGATGGAGTCCCTGCGCGCGGCCGCCACCCGCGAGCCGGAGCGGCTCCTCGCCGACGAGACGACCTTCGGGACCACCCTCAGCGTGACGACCGGCCTGCCGACCGTCCTGGCCCAGACCGAACGCGCCCTCGCCGTCTCCCGCTCCACCCTGCTCATCGTCGCCGTCCAGCTGGTGATGCTCGCCGCCTACGCGCTGCTGCTCGTCGCCCGGCTGCTGAGCACCGAACGCTCCGGCGAGACCGCGCTGCTGCGCGCCCGCGGCGGCTCCCGGCGCCGGATCGCCGGACTGGCCGGCGCCGAGGCGCTGCTCCTCGCGGTGCCCGCCGCCGTCGTCGCCCCGCTGCTGGCCGGCCCGCTGACCCGGCTCTTCGCCGAGCGCTCGGCGCTCTCCTCGCTCGGGGTGCGGCTCGACACCTCGGCCGGCCCGACGGTCTGGCTGGTCTCCGCCGGAGTGGCGCTGGCCTGCGCGGCGGCGGTCGTCGCCCCCGCGCTCGCCGCCCGGGACGGCGACGCCGTCTCGCTGCGCAAGGCACGCGCCGGCACCCTGCCGTGGCCGGTGCGGGCGGGCGCGGACCTCGCCCTGCTGCTCGTCGCGGGCATCGCGCTCTGGCAGCTCCAGCGGCAGCCGGAGGCGGCCGCCGACGGCGCCTCCGTCGATCCGGTGCTCGTCGCCGCGCCCGCGCTGGCGCTGCTCGCCGGCACCGTCCTGACGCTGCGTCTGCTGCCGCCCGCCGCGAAGCTGGCCGAGCGGCGCGCCGCGGGCGGCCGGGGCCTGTCGGCCGCGCTGGCCGGCTGGCAGTTCAGCCGCCGGCCGCTGCGCGGGGCCGGACCGGTGCTGCTGCTGGTCCTCGCGGTGGCGATGGGCATGCTGGCGATCGGGCAGAGCCGCTCCTGGGAGCGGTCGCAGCACGACCAGGCCGACTTCCGGGCCGGCGCCGAGATCCGCGTGGTCGGCGTCGGTCCCGGCGACCCGGCCGCCACCGCGCGGCTCGCCGCGGTCCCGGGCGTCCGCGGGGTCGCGCCGGTCCACCGGGCCGCCATGGACCTGGCCGGCCGCAACGCGACGGTCCTCGCCGTCGCCACCGAACGCCTCGCCGACGGCATGCTGATCCGCGAGGACCTGGCCGGCGGCAGCGCCGCCGAGCTCCTCGGCACGCTCTCCCCCGAGGGCGGCGCCCGGCCCGGCCTCGCCGTGCCGCCAGGCAGCCGCTCGGTCGTCGTCGGCCTGCGGAGCCAGGCCCCGCCCGGCACCTCGGCGGCACGGGTCACACTGGTCCTGGAGGACGCGTACGGCGTGCCGTACCGCCAGGACGCGGGGTCGCTGCCCGCCGACGGCCGCACCCACCGGCTGACGTTCGACCTGACGAAGCTCACCGCGCACGCCACCCGCGCCGACGGCGGCCTCGTCCTCACCGGCATCGAGCTCTCCGCCGACTTCACCGAGGGCGACGAGCGCGCGCAGACCCTCCACGTCGACCTGCTCGGCACCACCGGCAAGGACGGGGCGCTGCGCACCGCCGACCCGGCGCGCACGCTGACCGGCTGGACCGCCTCCCGCGAGCAGACCGAGCGGGGCGCCGTCCAGGAACCCGAGTCGCTCACCGGCCGGGCCGGCTCCCCCGCCGCGGGCGGCCGGGGAACCCCGTACACCGTCGCGTACGGACTGAAGGGCTTCTTCTCCCAGCCCCTGGCACCGCTGTACGAGGACTACACGGTGCGGCTGTCCTCCCCGGCGGGGGACGAGGACCGGCCGCTGCCGGCGATCGCCTCCGAGGCGTTCATGAGCGCGGCCAAGGCCGAGCCGGGCGACCGCCTGGAGCTCTCGCTCGGCGGCCGGCACCTCTACGTCGTCGTGAACCGGGTCGTCGAGGACCTGCCGACGACCGGCACCGGAGGCCGGACCACCGACGCGGAGGCCGCCAGGGACCTGCCGCAGGACGGCGGCGGCGTGCTCGTCGACCTGACGGCCGTCAACCGCCACCTGGCCGCGATCGACCCGCTGGCCCCGGTCGCACCCACCGAGTGGTGGCTGACCCCCGAGCCGGGCGCCGCGGACGGCGTCGCGAAGGCGCTGCGCACGGCCGCCGACGGCACGGCCGGCGAGCTCGTGGTCCGCGACGAGATCGCCGCCGAACTGCTCGGCGACCCGCTCGGCGCGGGCCCCCACACCGCCCTGATGGCGGCGGCCGCCGCCGCGGCGGCCCTGGCCGCCGTCGGTTTCGCGGTCGGCTCGGCCGGGTCGGTACGGGAACGGTCCGCCGAGTTCGCGGTCCTGCGGGCCCTCGGCGCACCGCGCCGCCGGCTCGCCCGGCTCCTCGCCGCCGAACAGGGCGTGCTGATCGGGGTGGGCCTGCTGGTCGGCCTCGCCCTCGGCAGCCTGCTGGCCCGGGTGGTCGTCCCGCTGGTCGTGCTCACCGGCCGGGCCACCCGCCCGGTCCCGCCGGTCCTGGTCGAGCTGCCCCTCGGGGAGGTGGCCCTGCTCCTGGCGGGCGTCGCCGCCCTGCCGCTCGCGGTCGTCGCGGCCATCGCCCTGCGCCGCAACGACCCGGCGGTGACCCTGCGCCACCAGGGAGACAACTGATGCCCGACGCCCCGCGCGAGGAGTCCCGCCCGATGCAGCCCGCAGGCGAGTCCCCCGACCACCGGCCGACCGCCCCCGCGAAGGGCGCGGCCCGGCCCGTCGCCCCCTGGGTGCGGACCCGGCTGCGGGCCTCGCCCGGCGCCGCGGCCGGATTCGCCCTGCTGGTCTTCGTCACCGCGCTGCTCGCCGCCGCGCTGCCGCGGGTGACGGACGCGTACGAGACGAGGGGGCTGCGGCACGGCATCCGCACCGCGGCACCCGGCCAGTCCCAGCTGGAGGTCACCTACCCGCTGCCGCAGGGCGCCACGGTGGCGCCCGCCACCCTGCGCGAGGAGCAGGAGGAGCTGCGGGGCCTGCTGCCCGCGCCGCTGCGCACCGACCCCGGGCAGACCGTGAACGGCATCCGGACGATGGAGCCGGTCCAGGGCCTCGACCCGTGGCTGCCCCAGCCGGACCACGAGCCGGCCCGGTTCACCCTCTCCTCGCCCTCGGACCTCGCCGCGCACGCCGTCCTGCGGCAGGGACGCATGGCCCGGGGCACCCCGGAGCGCCCCGAGGCCGTGGTGACGACGGCGACGGCCCGGGCCCTCGGGATCAAGCCCGGGTCCGTCGTGCACGTGCCCGGCATCTCCGCCGCCCCGGTCGCCCTCACCGTCACCGGCGTCGTGGAACCCCGCGACCCCCGGCGGCCGTACTGGGTGGTGGACCCGCTGCTGTCCGCACCGGTGCTGGCCATGACCGACCACCCGACGGAGCCGAAGCGCTACTGGCGGGCCTCCCTCGTCGTCGCCCCGGAGTCGGGCTCCGCCCTCACCTCCACCACGGGCACCCCCGAGGTCTTCTGGCGCTTCCCCGCGGTCGCCGACCACCTGACCGCGCGGGACGCCGCGCCGTTCGCCGCCGCCGTCGACTCGGCGCGCAGCGGCCCCGCCTCGGCCGAGATCCGCGAGGTCACCGGCCCCACCGGTCTGGTCACCACCGGCCTCGACGAGATCTCCGCGGCCTACGCGGCGACGAAGGACGCCATCGGCCCGGTCGTCGCCGTCGCCGTCTTCGGCATCGGCTCGGTCGCCGCGGTGGTCGTCGCCATGACCGGCGGCCTCTTCCTCAGCCGCCGGGACGGCGAGCTGACCCTGCTGCGCGCCCGCGGCGCCTCCCTGCCCGGCATCGGCTTCCGGCTGCTCGGCGAGACCGTCGCCGTCGCGGTCCCGGCGGCCCTGCTCGGCCTGGTGGCGGCGGTGGCCCTGGTGCGCGGACCCGAGACCCCCGGCGCCTCCGCCCTGACGGGCTCCGTACCGCTCCTCCCGTCGGTCCTCGGCGCCGCCCTGGTGGCGCTGGTCGCCGCCCTGGTGCTGCCCGTCCGGGCCGTGCTGCGGCACCGGGCGCTCCGGCTGCACGGGGCCCGCGAGGACCTGGTGGACGCCAAGCCGTCGCGGCGCCGCACCGTCGCCGAGCTGACCCTGCTCGTCCTGGCGGCGGGCGCGATCGGCTCGCTGCGGCTGCGCGGCACCGCCGACGCCGGCGACCACCTGGTCAGCGCCGCGCCGGTGTTCGTCGGCGTGATCGCCGCCCTCGCGCTCGTCCGGATCCAGCCGCTGCCGCTGCGCTGGCTGGCCCGCCCGGCCGCCCGGATGCGCGGTGTCGTCGGCCCGCTGGCCATCGCCCGCGCCGCCCGCTCCTCGGCCACCGGCGTGCTGCCGCTGCTCGCCCTCGTCCTGGCCCTGACCACGGCCGCCTTCGGCGGCTCCGTGCTCGCCGGGGTCGCCGACGCCCGCGACCGGGCCGCGGTGCTCGCCACCGGCGCCGACGCCCGCATCGAGGGCCGCACCGAGGGCGTGCCGCTGCCGGCCGGGCTGACCGAGGCCGTCCGCGGCGTGAAGGGCGTCGAGGAGGCGCTGCCGGTCCAGGTCGAGTACGGAGTGGCGCTGCCGTCGCCGGTCGCCACCGACCAGCCGATGAGCGCCCCGCTCGTCTCCGTCGACCCGGCGGCCTACGCCCGGCTCGCCGGGCGGACCGCGAACGGCGCCTTCCCCGAGGGGCTGCTCGCCTCCACCGGGAAGGGCGGCCCGGAGGCGGTCGGCGACACCGACCGGGTGCTGCCCGCGATCGCCTCGCCCGAGGTCGCCGCCCGCCTCGGCGACCAGCCGATGGGGCTGATCGCGGCCTCCGGCAGCTTCCGCGTGAAGGTCGTCGCGGTGCGGAGCTCCACCCCCGCCGTGCGCGGCGAGGACTTCCTCGTGGTCAACGCCGCCGACATCACCAACCGGCGGCCGACCGCCGTGCTGGTGAGCGGCGCGCCCGCCGGCGCGGCGCTGCGGACGGCCGTCGAGGCGAAGTCGAAGGAGTTCGCGGTGACGCTGAGCACCGAGACCCGCCACTCGTACGTCGACTCGCCGCTCCAGTCCGGAGCGGAGGGGCTGTACTCGGCGGCGATCGGCGCGGGCGCCGCCTACGCGGTGGTCGCGGTGCTGCTGTCGCTGACGCAGAGCGGCCCCGAGCGGGCGACGCTGCTGTCGCGGCTGCGGACGATGGGCCTCACCCGCCGGCAGGGGCGCCGGCTGCTCGGCCTGGAGGCGCTGCCGCCGGCGGTCTTCGCCGCGCTCGGCGGGGCGCTGGCCGGCTGGGCGACGGTGCCGCTGCTCGCGCCCGGCGTCGACCTGCACCGGCTGGCGCTGGCCGCGGCGGCGGGTGGCGTGGGACCGGGCGGCGTGCCGCTGCGGGCCGACCCGTGGTCGCTGGTGCTGCCGGCCCTGGCCGTGGTCCTCCTGACGGGGGCGACGGCGGGCGTGCAGGCGTGGTGGACGGGGCGGAGGAGCTCGGTGAAGGAACTCAGGGCAGGAGACGCACGATGACGACGACCGCGAACACGACCCTGGAGGAGCTGGAGCGGCGGGCCAACGCGCACCGCGACCGGCCCTCGTACGGCCACGACGCGCTGATCGCCTGCGACCGCCTGGTGCGGATCTTCACCACCGACGGGGTGGAGGTGCAGGCCCTCCAGGGGCTCGACCTGCTCGTCAAGGAGGGCGAGTTGATGGCCCTGGTCGGCGCGTCGGGCTCCGGCAAGTCGACCCTGATGAACATCCTGGCCGGTCTGGACGTGCCCACCGCGGGCGCGGCCCGGGTGGCCGGCTGCGACCTGCTCGCGATGACGGGCAAGGACCGGCTGCGCTACCGCCGGGAGGTCGTCGGCTTCGTCTGGCAGCAGACCGCCCGCAACCTCCTCCCCTACCTGACGGCCGCCCAGAACGTGGCCCTGCCGATGCAGTTGGCCGGACGCAAGGAGAAGCGGGTCGAGCGGGCCGCGGAACTGCTCGCCATGATGGACATCGCGCACCTCTCCGACCGGCGGCCGCACCAGCTCTCCGGCGGCCAGCAGCAGCGGGTCGCGATCGCCGTGGCCCTCGCCAACGACCCGAAGGTCCTCCTCGCCGACGAGCCGACCGGCGAGCTGGACTCGGCCACCGGCGAGCAGGTCTTCGCCTCCTTCCGCCGGGCCAACGAGGAGCTGGGCACCACGATCGTCATCGTCACCCACGACCAGGCGGTCGCCACCGAGGTGCGCCGCACGGTCGCGATCCGCGACGGCCGCACCTCCTCCGAGGTGCTGCGCCGCACGGAGGTCGACGAGGCGGGCCGGGAGTCGCTGGTGGCGCGGGAGTACGCGATGCTCGACCGCGCGGGCCGGCTCCAGCTCCCGGCGGACTACACCAAGGCGCTCGGCATGGAGCACCGCGTGGCGCTGGAGCTGGAGCAGGACCACATCGGGGTGTGGCCGGACGACGCCGAGGACTGAGGAACCGGTCCCGCCCCGCGCCCCGTCCCAGTCCGGGGGGGGTGGTCGGGATGTCCGGGACGGCCGGGAGGGGCGGGGGACGCGTCCTCGCGTACGCCGGGGCGGTGGCCGTGCCGTTCGGCTCCGGCGCGCTGCTGCACCTGTGGGCCGGCTGGTCGATGCGGTCCCCGCTGGGCACGCCGACCGCGCTCGCGGTGATCGTCGGCCTCGTCCTCGCCGGGCTCGCGGTGGCGGCGCACGACGCGCTCTTCCGGGAGGGCGGCAGCGTCCTGGCCCTGGTGCTGCTGCTCGCGGGCCTCGGCGCGGTGTGGATCGAGGCCCGGGACTCGCGGGTGCGCGGGGAGACCGTGGAGTGCGTGGTGGTGGGGAAGGTGCGGGTCACCGACCATCCCACCTTCGGCGAGGGCGCCCCGGAGGCGAAGCGGCTGTACCACCACGCGCTGGACTGCCCGGGCGGCCGTCCGAAGGAGTTCTCCTGGGAGGAGAAGCTCGGCGAGGCGGGCGAGTCGATCCGGATCGCCTACGATCCGGCGGGCCGGATGGACCCGGTCCCGGCCGGCGAGAACGTCGCCCGGGGCGCCCTCTACGTCCCCGCGGGCCTGCTGCTGCTCGCGGCGGGCCTCTCGGTGGCCGCGCTGGCGGCCGAGGGGACGGACGGCCGGGTCTGGTGAGGCGTCCGGCCGGGCGGGCCCGGTGAGGCCTCCGGCCGGGCCCGGTGAGGCCTCCGGCCGGGCCCGGTGAGACCTCCGGCCGGGCCCGGTGAGACCTCCGGCCGGCCGGGCTCAGGAACGCCGGGTGGCGGGGCCCCGGAGCCGGGCTCAGGGCGCCGGGGTGACGGTGAGCGCGGAGGGGGCCGTGCGCAGGGCGACGGAGCCGTACGGGGTGCGCAGCCGCAGCCACGGCCCGGCGGCCATCAGCGCGACGGGCACGTCCCGCGGCGGCAGGAAGCCCAGCGACTGGGCGGCGTGCACGGCCCGCAGCGGCAGGCCGGTGGGGCCGAGGACGCGGGACCAGATCTCCCGGCCGACGCGGTCGCGCTCGGCGCGGGTGCGCCGCTCCTCGGGCAGTTCCGCGTCGCGGCGGCGGAACTCGGCGACGGCGGCGGCGACCGCCCCGCGCAGTTCCCCGGCGCCCGGCAGGCCTTCGACGGGCCGCCAGCCGGTGCGCGGCGGGAGGACCCCGGCCCAGGGCGGGCCGGTGACGGCGCCGGGGACGACGGCCTTGCCGGCCGCCTCCTCGACCCCGTCGAGGAGTTCCCCCGCGGAGACGGTGACGTCGAGGTCGACGGCGTCCTCCAGCCGGGCCGTGCGGATCGCGAGGACCTCGAAGGACGGCGGGCGTCCGAAGACGGCGAGCGCGCCGCCGGCGGCCTGGAGGCGGACGGCGGCGGCGCGGTCGTAGTGCACGAGCCGGCCCAGGAAGGCGGCGAGGGCCGCCGCCTCCCTGGGGTCGGCGAAGTGCAGCGGGGCGAGCACGGTCATGCGGCGGACGTCATCCCGTCGTCGACGTACTCCTGGAGGAAGCGGCGCTCCTCCTCGGAGATGCGGCGGGGCCGCTGCGCCTCCAGGTCGAAGGGCACGACGACCGTGGACGCCCGGACGTAGGTCACGTCGGGGTCCTTGATCTCGTACGCGATCGTCAGCGACGCCGCGCCGATCTTCGTGACCCAGGACTCGATGGTCACCGGCTCGTGCCGGTGGACCAGCGGGCGGAGGTAGTCGATCTCGTGGCGGGCCACGACGGACCCCCCGGAGAAGGACGGGCTGCCGTCCCCCGGCGCCAGCCGGAACATGAAGTCGATCCGGGCCTCCTCCAGGTAGCGGAGGAAGACCACGTTGTTGACGTGCCCGAAGGCGTCCATGTCCGACCAGCGGAGGGGGCAGCTGTAGAGGTGTCTCGCCACGACGGCCTCAGCCCCGGGTGAGCTTCTTGTGCGTGGCGCGGTGCGGACGGGTCGCGTCCGGGCCGAGCCGCTCGACCTTGTTCTTCTCGTACGACTCGAAGTTGCCCTCGAACCAGAACCACTTGGAGTCGCCCTCGTACGCCAGGATGTGCGTGGCCACCCGGTCGAGGAACCAGCGGTCGTGGGAGACGACCACGGCGCAGCCGGGGAAGTCGAGGAGGGCGTTCTCCAGCGAGGAGAGGGTCTCGACGTCGAGGTCGTTGGTGGGCTCGTCGAGGAGCAGCAGGTTGCCGCCCTGCTTGAGGGTGAGCGCGAGGTTGAGGCGGTTGCGCTCACCGCCGGAGAGCACGCCGGCCGGCTTCTGCTGGTCCGGGCCCTTGAAGCCGAACGCGGAGACGTAGGCGCGGGACGGCATCTCGACCTGGCCGACGTTGATGTAGTCCAGCTCGTCGGAGACGACGGCCCACAGGGTCTTCTTCGGGTCGATGTTGGCGCGGCCCTGGTCGACGTAGGAGATCTTGACCGTCTCGCCGATCTTGATGTCGCCGGAGTCCGGCTTCTCCAGGCCCTGGATCATCTTGAACAGCGTGGTCTTGCCGGCGCCGTTCGGGCCGATGATGCCGACGATGCCGTTGCGGGGCAGGGTGAAGGACAGGTCGTCGATGAGGACCTTCTCGCCGAAGGCCTTGGAGAGGTTGTTGACCTCGACGACGACGGAGCCCAGGCGCGGGCCCGGCGGGATCTGGATCTCCTCGAAGTCCAGCTTCCGCATCTTGTCGGCCTCGGCGGCCATCTCCTCGTAGCGCGCGAGACGCGCCTTGGACTTGGCCTGACGCCCCTTGGCGTTGGACCGCACCCACTCGAGCTCTTCCTTGAGGCGCTTGGCGCGCTTCTCGTCCTTCTTGCCCTCGACCTTGAGGCGCTCGGCCTTCTTCTGGAGGTAGGTCGAGTAGTTGCCCTCGTACGGGATGGCGCGGCCGCGGTCGAGCTCCAGGATCCACTCGGCCACGTTGTCGAGGAAGTACCGGTCGTGGGTGATGGCCACGACGGTGCCCTTGTACTTGGCGAGGTGCTGCTCCAGCCAGTTCACCGACTCGGCGTCGAGGTGGTTGGTGGGCTCGTCGAGGAGCAGCAGGTCGGGGGCCTCCAGGAGGAGCTTGCAGAGCGCCACGCGGCGCTTCTCGCCACCGGAGAGGTTGGTGACCGGCCAGTCGCCGGGCGGGCAGCCCAGGGCGTCCATGGCCTGCTCCAGCTGGGTGTCGAGGTCCCACGCCTCGGCGTGGTCCAGGTCCTCCTGGAGCTTGCCCATCTCGTCCATGAGCTCGTCCGTGTAGTTCGTGGCCATCTCCTCGGCGATGGCGTTGAACCGGTCGAGCTTGCCCTTGATCTCCGCGACGCCGTCCTCGACGTTCTCCAGGACGGTCTTGGACTCGTCGAGCTTCGGCTCCTGCATGAGGATGCCGACCGAGTAGCCCGGGGAGAGGAAGGCGTCGCCGTTGGACGGCTGCTCCAGCCCGGCCATGATCTTCAGAACGGTGGACTTACCGGCACCGTTCGGGCCGACCACACCGATCTTCGCACCCGGCAGGAAGCTCAGCGTCACGTCATCGAGGATGACCTTGTCGCCGTGCGCCTTGCGCGTCTTGCGCATCGTGTAGATGTACTCAGCCAAGAGAAACCGTCCGGCAAGAGAGTGAGTGGGCAGATACACCCATCTTGCCGCACCGCCGCCCCCAGGCGGAAACCAGTACCGTCCGGCGGCCGCCGGAACCCCGCCGACGTGCGACGGCCCCGGACGCGCTCGCGTCCGGGGCCGTTCCCGTCACCGGGCGCTTTCACCCGGTGACGTCATGCTCTGTCGTGCTTACTGACCGGCGGCCTTCTTCTTGCGGAGGAAGAACACCGCGCCGCCGCCGACCAGGACGAGCGCGACGGCGATGCCGGCGATCATCGGGGTGGCGTTGGAGCTGCCGGTCTCGGCCAGGTCACCGCCGGTGGTGCCGGTGGTGCCGGTGGAGGCGTCCGTGGAGGCGCTGGGCGCCGGGGTGGACGCGCTCGCCGAGGGGGTCTCGGACGGGGTGCCGGTCGACGGGGTCGCCGACGGGGTGGCGGTGGACGGCTGCGGGCTCGGGGCGGTCTTGCAGTCGAGGACGCCCTGGAAGGACTTCGAGAAGCCGTTCGGACCGGTGATGGTGAAGTCGTACGCGGTGTCCTCGGGGACCGGGACCGTGACGGTCTTCGTCTCGCCGGCCTTGATCGTGTAGGAGACGCCCTTCACGTCGAAGGTCCAGTCCTCGTCGCCCTCGTTGGAGGCGGTGATGTCGAGGCCGCCCTTGGCGCAGTTCTCGGCGACGGTGACGGCCGGGACCGCACCCTTCTTCGCCCAGGCGGCGGTGACCTCGGCGTTGACCGAGGACTTGCTGCTGCCGGCGAGGATCAGGGTCTGCTCGTGGCCCTCGACGCTGCCGAAGACGCGGCCGATCGCGACCTCGGTCTCGGTCTGGAGGGAGATCTTGGTGGTGCCGTCGGGGGTGCCGGCCGGGACGTCGAGGAAGAGCTCCTTGCCGTTGCCCGTCGTGGTGGCGGCCTGGCCGGCCGCGTCGACGACCTTGACGCCCGCCGGGGCGTCGGCCGGCAGGGAGACCTTGACGGCGCCGTCGGCGGCCGTGGTGGTCACCTTGAAGGGGCCGATCTTGTCGCCGGCCTTGCCCGCGATGGAGGCCGGGGCGGCGGCGAGGGAGACCTTGGGCTCCTCCTGCTCCGGGGCCTTGGCGGCCTCGGCGACCAGGTAGCCGGCCAGCGCCTTGGCCTCCGGGTCCAGCGGGGTGGCCTTGACGTTGTCGGAGTAGGTCCAGATCGCGGCCTGGGTGGCCGTGGCGGCCTCCTCGCCCGTCAGGGCGGCGACGCCGGCCTTGCCGGCCAGCGCGTTGAGGTCGTTCACCTCGGGGTACGAGTGCTGCAGGATCCAGCGGATCTTGCCGGCGTTCGGGTTGTCGTGGAGGGTCGACTTGTCCCAGTCGGTCTCCTTGTACGCCGTGCCCGGGTCGGTGGAGGTCCACAGGTCGATGCAGTACGCCTGCAGCGAGCCGCCGCCCTCCACGGTCAGGTCGAAGAGACCGCCGCGCTCGACCGAGTCGCCCCGGTCGCTCTCGATCTGGATCTTGCCGGACTCCTTGAGGCCGCCCAGCGTCGCGGCGACGCCGCCGTCGGCCATCGCCGGAGCCGCGAGGGCTATCGCGCTGGAGGCGACCAGGCCGGAGACCAGGGTCGCGGCTGCCGCACGGGCAGCACCGCGCCCACGAACTGAAAACATTGCATTCCCCTCCGGGCGAGTCGCTCCGCGAACTTGGTCGATTCGCGTGGGGGGAGCGCCCGCCAGCAGACTCAGTGACTCGATGGGCTCACGTGCCTCATGAGTACTCAGGGATCCTAGGGATGCGGAAGAGCCCGGTCCCCGGTCCTACGGTGAGATAACCATTCCGTCTCGGAATCGTTATACCTCCGGCGAGTTGGTCGACAAATCCCCACAACTCAAGGTCAGGGCGCGGTTACCAGCTGGTGCGCGGCGCTCGTCCAGGGGTCCTTTCCGTCCGCCGGGACGAGCTCCGGAACCGTCCCGCTCTCCGTCAGGTCGCCCTCTCCCGCGGGCCTCTGCTCTCCCCGCGGGCTCCTCCGGAACGCGGAGGTCCCCCGGGTGAGGTCGTGTCCGACGGCCAGCGCGTCGACGTCGACGAAGGTCTTGCGCTGTCCGTCGCGCTCGTCCTCACGGACCTTCAGCCGGCCGTGCACCACCAGGGGTTCCCCCACCGAGACCGAGGCGAGGAGGTTGGCTCCGAGCGAGCGCCAGGCCGAGACCGTGTAGAAGCTGGTCGGCCCGTCGGTCCACACCGCCCGCTCGCGGTCCCAGCGCCGGGCGGTCACCGCGAACCGGAAGCGGGCCACCGTCCCCGCCGCCGTCTCCCGGCTGTCCACCTGCGTCGCCACGTTCCCCACCAACGTCACCATCGTGTCGTTCATGCCTTCCACGCCCCTCCCCGATCACCGGGCTTCGCGCCCTGTCGCCGTCCTGGTGCACACCATGCTGGCGGGGCGGCGAAAAGCCCGCCGACGCCTGTGGACGACCGACGGGCTGTGGACAACTCCCCCACCCGGAAGGGGGATGGACAGGCGCGCGCCTTCCGGGAACGGCCCTGCCGGGAGAGGCCTACCGGACGCGGGCCCCCGCTCGCGTCGCGCCCAGCCGCGGCGCGGCCCCGCGACCGCCGCCGCGGCCGCCCGCGCCGACGATCCGCGCCGAGGGCCGGGGGCCGGCGACCTTCGCGTACTGCTCGCGCACCTCGCGGTAGCGCAGCAGTTCGGCCGAGACGGGGTCGAGGACCCGGGCCCTGCCGCAGGCCGCGGCCGCTTCCGCGAGCTTGCGTTCGGCCTCCTGCCCGTACCGCCGGGCCGGTCCCTTCACGGCGCTCTCGCAGGCCCATTCGATCAGCGGCCCGCCGACGATCCCGCCCACCATCACCAGGACCGGGGGCAGCAGCCCCGGCTCCACGAAGCCCACGATCTGGCCGACCAGCCACAGGGCGCCGAAGAGCTGGAGCAGCGTCATCAGCGCCTGCCCGAGGACGGCGGCCGGCCACCAGGCGGGGCGGGGCGGCCGGGCGGCCGGGTCGCCGAGGTCGGCGGCCAGCTCGTCCAGCGCCTCGGGCAGCCCCTCGGCGCCGCGCGCGGCGGCCTCCCGCACGGCGTGGGCCCAGGGCGCGGGGAGCCCGTGCGAGGCCTCGTCGGCCACGATCCGCACCGCCTGCTCGACGCGCTGCCGGGCGGTCAGCTCGTCCTCGACGGGCGAGGCGAGCCGGGGGTCGGTGGAGCCGTGCGCGCGCCGGCGCTCGTACCAGCGGTGGAGCCGCAGCCAGGGCGAGCCGCAGGCGCGGATGGCGCCGCGCCGCCAGACCCGCTCGGCGGCCTCGCCGGCCGCCTGGGCGCCGACGGCGACGGCGAGCCGGCCGGCGAACTCCTCGCGGCTCCGCTCCCCGAGCCCCGTCCGCCCGTCGGCGACGTAGGCGGACCGCAGTCTGGCCGCGGCGGCGTCGATGTCGGCGGCGATGCGCCGCTCGGGCGCGGTGCGTTCCTGGACGAACCGGGCGAGGAGTTCGCGGAGTTCGGCCACGCCCTCGCCGGTGAGGGCGGAGACGGGCAGCACGGTGGCGCCGGGCTCGCCGTGCTCGCCGAGGGCCATGCCGTCCTCGTCGAGGAGCCGGCGCAGGTCGTCGAGGACGAGCTCGGCGGCCTCGGGGCCGAGCCGGTCGACCTGGTTGAGCACCACGAAGGTGACCTCGGCGTGCCCGGCGAGCGGCCGCAGGTACCGCTCGTGCAGGGCCGCGTCGGCGTACTTCTCGGGGTCCACCACCCAGATGACGGCGTCGACCAGGCCGAGCGCCCGGTCGACCTGGTCGCGGTGGGCGGTGACGGCCGAGTCGTGGTCGGGCAGGTCGATGAGGACGAGGGGCTGGAGTTCGGCGTCGGCGGCGCCGCCCGCGAGGGGCCTGCGCCGCAGCCGCCCGGGCACCCCCAGCCGGTCGAGGAGCCCGGCGGCCCCCTCCGACCAGGTGAGGGCGAGCGGCGCGGAGGTGGTCGGCCGGCGCAGCCCGGTCTCCGAGACGGACACCCCGGCGAGGGCGTTGAAGAGGGTCGACTTGCCGCTGCCGGTGGCGCCCGCGAGGGCGACGACGGTGTGCCGGGAGGAGAGCCGCTGCCGGGCGGCGGCCTCGTCCAGCACCCGTCCCGCCTCGGCGAGGGCCTCGCTCTCGACCCGCGTGCGGGAGAGCCCGACGAGCTCGTGGAGGGCGTCGAGCCGGGTCCGCAGCCCGCTGCCGTAAGTCCCCCCGAACCGCTCGGTGTCCTCGTCCCCCTCCCTTTCCGCGGCCGGCTCCTCGGGGGCGGCCCGGTCGGCGGCGCGCCGCGCGATCAGACCGTCGTCCCACGGCTTCCGGCCGTCCTTCTCCTGCGGCTTCTCCGTCACGTCACTTCTCCTTCTGCAGTACGGAGAGCGCGGCGATCAGCTCCGCCTGCGGCTCGGGGGTGACGCCCAGGGCGTCGAGGGGCGCGAGGCTCCGGTCGCGCTCGGCGTGCAGGACGCGGTCGACGTGGGCGAGGACGAGGTCGCCGCCCTTGTCGCGCAGGCGCAGCGCGGCCTGGGCGCCGAGGAGTTCGGCGAGCCGTTCGCCCGCGGGCCGGGCGCGCCGGCCGCCGAGGAGGGAGGAGGCGAGCAGGGCGGCGACGGTCTCGGCGTCGGGCAGGGCGACCCGGGCGGCGCCCCGCCCGGTCGGCTTCTCCACGCCCCGCACCTCCTCGTCGGCCAGCTCCTCCAGGACCCGCCGCCAGCGGCGCACCTCCAGCCCGATCCGCTCGGCGACCTCCCGGTCGCCGCCGGCGGGGACGGTGCGCAGGGCGGCGGCGGCCGGCTCGCGGCGGTGGACCTCGCGGATCTCCTCCTCGGCGGCGGAGACCGCGCAGTGGAGGAGGGCGGCGAGGGACTCGGTGAGCGCGTCGAGGAGTTCCTCGGCGTTGCTGTCACGGGGGTAGGCGCGCCAGCGGGCCCGCGCGTCCCCGGCGAGCACGGCGCCCTTGCCCAGGTCCTTGCGCACCCGTGCGCCCTGCCGGCGGTAGGCGGTCTCGACGGCGCCCCCGAGGCGCCCGGCGGCGGCGTACTGGGCGGCGACGGCGCCGGCCAGTTCGGGGAGGCGGGTGTCGAGCGAGTCGATGACGCCGGAGGCGGTGCGGGAGACGGCCTGCTGCCGGGCGGCCGGGTCCTGCGCGCAGTGCGCGAGCCACCCCCGGAGCGCGGCGACGGCGCTCTCGGGCAGCAGCCCGCTCCCACCGCCGGTCGACTCGGGCAGCTCGGGGATGGTGAACCTCGGTACGTCCCCGAGCCCGGCCTTGTCGAGCAGCGCCCCGTACTGCCGGGAGACCTCGCCGACGACCTGGTGCGGCACCCGGTCGAGGACGGTGACGAGGGTGGCGTCGTACTCCTTGGCGGTACGGAGCAGGTGCCAGGGCACGGCGTCGGCGTACCGGGAGGCGGTGGTGACCATCACCCAGACGTCGGCGGCGCACATCAACTCGGCGGCGAGCAGCCGGTTCTCGATGACGAGGGAGTCGATGTCGGGGGCGTCGAGCAGCGCGAGCCCGCGGGGCAGGGTGGCGGCGGTCTCGACCCGCAGCGCGTTGTCCTCGGAGTCGTCCGCCTCGGCGGCCGGGTGCTCGTCGTCGGTCTGCGGCAGCCACACCCGGGTGAGCTGCGGCAGCACCCGCAGCCCCGCGAACCAGTGGTGGTCCTCGGGGTGGCAGACCAGCACCGGCGTCCGGGTGGTCGGCCGCAGCACCCCCGCCTCGCTCACCCGCCGCCCGACGAGCGAGTTCACGAGCGTGGACTTCCCGGCCCCCGTCGACCCGCCCACCACGGCGAGCAGCGGCGCGTCCGGGTCCTTCAACCGCGGCACCAGGTAGTCGTCGAGCTGCGCCAGCAGCTCGGCCCGCGTCTGCCGGGCGCGCGGCACGTCGGGCAGGGGAAGGGGAAGACGCACGGCCGCGACTCGGTCGCGCAGGGCCGAGAGTGCGTCGATCAGCTGAGGCCGTTCGTCCAAGGTCACCACATGCGAAGAATGCCCAATTTATGAGCGTTTTTGAAGCGTATGGCGGCCCTGCGCGCCGAAGAAGGGGAGGCCACCCGGAACCCCGGGCATAACGAGTGCACAACACCCGCAGCGCGTGGCGCGAAAAGCGCTGCGCGAATCGCACCTGCCTGCGATTATCGGTTCGCTTCACCGAACCTCCACATCGTGCCACGCAGGCGAAGCACCCGGGCCAAGGCGACAGGACCCCTATCCTTGTCCCGGCAGTCCCACCCCACCCACCAGGGCCACCAGGCCCAAGGCCACCACCGGCCCCCGTAGCTCAGCGGATAGAGCAGGTGCCTTCTAAGCACTTGGCCGCAGGTTCGAGTCCTGCCGGGGGCGCACGACGAAAGACCCTCCTTCGGGAGGGTCTTTTTGCTGGTCAGGGGTGGTTTTCAGTCAGGCGAGGAGGGGTCGGCAAGGGCACCTCCGATGGCTGGATGTGTCCGGCTGGATCCGGTCAGAGGCGGTCTCTGGCGGCTGGATTTCCCGAAAACTTCCCGAAGGTTCGGGTCCGGCCGCCGCCCGCCCCGGGCCGCGCGCCCTTCGCTGCCGCCCGCTTGCCCGGTCCCTCTCAGCCTCGTGCGACTTCGAACGACAGCGGGGTACGGGCGCCCAGGCGAGCGGCGGCGTCGGCGAGGGTCTCGGCCGGCCGGCCGATCGCGTCGCACGACCACTCGGCGAGTTCGCCGTGGAGGGGCGGGCCGTTTTGGAAGTCGTCGTGGAACGGCGGGGGTGGGGCGCGGTCCCCGTCGGCGCCCTCCGCGCCCCCGCAGCGGAACACGTCCTGGTCCAGGGCCGCGAGGTCACCGGCCGGTTGTCGCGCGACCGTGGAGATCACGGGGTCGCGCCCGCTGTCGATGCCGGCCCGTACCGCGGTCCGGGCCCCCGGATCACGCTCGCCGAACCAGTGCCGGGTGCCCGGGGAGGGTACGGGCGCGTAGGGCGGGGGCGAGGCCTTGGAGGGGCAGGAGGATCCGCACCGCCGACAGGCGGACCGTGCCGATGCGGGCCACCGTGCCCACGGCACAGCGCAGGAACGGCTGGACGGGAAGCGGGCGGTCGGCCGCCGGCGTGCTGCACCCGACCCGGAACCGGGCGACGGGTTCGGAAGCGGCCGCGGCACGGGGGCACCCCAGCCGGCGTCGTTCATGCCCCACAGGCCCGGTGCCGTGGACGCGCGGCTTTCGGGAGGAACGCCTGGCTGCGGGGTGGCGTCCGGCGTGGACAACTGGCCCTCCTCCGCTCCGGTCTCCGCGGCCCCGCCCTCATGCCAGGGAGCCGGAAGGTTCCCCTGCCGCAACCGGCACGCGACGGTCCTTCCCCTCATGGGCTGCTCGGCGGTGGGGCCGGGCTCGGTGTTCGGGGCGTCCTCGTGGTCAGGCGGTGCGGCGGTCGCCCCGGTCGTCGCAGGGGAGGCGCCGGTCGGGGTGGTCTTCGGCGTAGTCCTCGCCGATGTCGTCCACGGTGTCCTCCATGACCGCGCTGGAGATGTGGATCTGCCCGGAGAACGGCCGGTCGATGTCCTCGATGAGGAGCAGGGAACCGGTGAACAGGCCGGTCAGGACGCACAGCAGCACGAGGTGCGAGGGGCCGCGACGGGCCGGCAGCCCGAACGCGAAGGCGCCGATGGTGGCGGCGAGGGCGACGACCATGAACCAGTAGACGACCGGCGGGATCGCCGGGGCGGCCTCGGCCAGCCGGGCCTGACGGGCCACGGAGCGCTCGTCGTCGGCCGCGACCAGCAGGTCCAGGGTGGCGTCGTCGCTGCGGGCGAGCGCCTTGAAGTGGCGGCGGAAGTCCGAGGACCAGACGGACGCCTGGGGGGCCTTCTCGCCGTTCCTGTCCATCTGCGGCCACTCGTACGCGAGGATCGCGCGGGCGTAGCAGACGGCGTCGGCCTGGATGTGCCCCCGGTGGGGCTCCGGGGCGTAGTCGGCCACCTCGTAGAGCTGGTCCACCCGGTGGGCCTCGGCCCCGACCGCCTGGCCGGCCGAGCCGAACGACTCCGCGGCCAGGACGATGACGAAGGCCACGAGGAGGACGGCGAGCGTCTCCAGCGGGCTCACGAGGTCGCTGACGGACGCCTCTTCGTCGTCCCCCTGCGGGGACGCGCGCCGGCGCCGGTAGCGGTTCGCCGCCAGCCCGAAGGCGAGCGCGGCGGCCATCGCCGCGATGGTGATGATCGTCAACATGCCCAGGCCCCAGACAGAAGGTCGGTCGTCTCCGGCCACCCCCGCCCACCAGCCGATCACGCCGGAAACGCTCCGTCGGGAAGGACGCGCCCGCGATGCTCCATGTGGCCCAGGGGCGTCGCGAGGACGTCGGCGGGACCGGTGGCGCGGCGCGCACCATCCTCGCCGCCCTCGTCGCGCTCCCCCGTCCGCCGGGTGCTTTCCGAACACGTGGGCGCAGGTTCGGGTCCTGCCGGGGCGCATGGCGAGACCCCTCCTTCGGGAGGGGCCTTCTGCCGGTCGGGAGCGGAGCCGTACGGGCGGGGGGAGCCGTACGGGCGGGGGGAGCCGTACGGGCGAGGGGCGGAGCCGTACGAGCGAGGGGCGGAGCCGTACGAGCGAGGGGCGGAGCCGTACGAGCGAGGGGCGGAGCCGTACGAGCGAGGGGGCGAGCCGTACCGGCGGGGGCGAGCCGTACCGGCGGGAGCGAGCCGTACCGGCGGGAGCGAGCCGTACCGGCGGGGGCGGGCCGTACGGGCGGGGGCCGGGGTTCCTACTCGTTGTGCAGGACCTTGGCGATGGTCAGGCGTGCTGCCGAGCGGGCCGGGAGGAGGGCGCCCAGGACGGCGATGGCCACGCCCGCGAGGGCCAGTGCCGCCAGTTGGGGGAGGTGGTAGACGTCCTTCATGGACTCGGGGAAGGCGATGAAGCCGACGTGGTCCACCAGCAGGCGGTGGGCGGCGATGCCGAGCGGAATGCCGGCCAGTCCGGCGACCAGGCCGGGGCCGGCCACCGAGGTCACCGTCATCAGGACGACCTGGCGGGGGGTCATCCCGATCGACTTGAGCATGCCGAGGTCGCGCCGGCGTTCCCGGGTGTTCAGGAGCACGGTGTTGAAGACGCCGAGCGCGGCGACGGCCGACAGCAGCACGGTGAACACGGTGGCGAACCCGACCACGGTGGTGGTGGCCGCGTTGCCCGGTTCCCTCAGTTCCGGGTGCAGGCCCGGGTCGATCGCGGCGACGGCCGTCCGGGCGGCCTTCGCGTCGGCGGCGGGGGCGAGGCGGACCAGGTACTCGATCGGCTCCGCCCGCGGGGCGAGGAGGTCCCGCGCCCGCCAGGTGGCTTCCAGCGCCTGGGCGTTGCCCTGCGCCAGCATGCCGACGAAGGTGACGTCCAGCCGGCGTCCCTCCAGCTGGAGCGTGGTCCGGTCGCCGACCGCGAGGCCGTGCTGGGCGAGGAAGGACGGCCCGGCCGCCACCTCCCCCGGCCCGGTCGGCCGGTGTCCCCGGACGACCGGTTCGGCGGAGTCGGCGCGGTCCCCGCGGTAGAAGTCGACGAAGACCGTGCCGCCCGCGCCGGCCAGGCTCGCCTTGGTGAACGCGCGGGCGGTCACCGTCGCCACCCCGGGCACCGCCCGCAGGCGCCGCTCGATCTCGGCGTCGCCGAGCACCGGCGGCGTCTGGCCTCCGGCTTCGGAACCCACCCCCACCTGGAGGGTGCCGCCCTCCCCCTTCCCGGTCTCGCCGTACGCGAGCACGGTGCCGGTCAGGCCGGTGGTCAGGGTGACCGTGGTGACGCCGAGGGCGACGGCCGCCATGGTCAGCAGGGCGCGTCCCGGCCGGGCGAACGGCTGGCCCATGCCGAGGCTGAGCGCCCGCGGCAGCCGGGTGCCGCTGAGGCGGCGCTGCACCCGCAGGCCGCGCCGGGTGCCGGGCGCGCTGCCGGCGGAGATCGCCCGGGCCGCGGGCAGCCGGTGGGCGCGCAGGGCGGGGACCAGCGCGGTGAGCAGGACGAGCGTCGGCAGGCCGAGCAGGCAGACCACGAAGAGCCACGGGCCGGCCTCGACCGACGCGGTGCCGGTCTCGATGCCGGAGAAGGCGATGCCCAGGACCGGCCGGGAGATCAGGGCGCCGACGAGGGTGCCGAGCACCGTGCCGAGCACGGTGGGCACGGAGAGCATCGCCAGGTAGACCGCGACCACCTGGTTCGGGGTGAAGCCGATGGCCTTGAGGACTCCGATGTGCCGGTAGCCCGAGACGACCGCGCCGCTGACGACGTTGCCGACGATGAGCACCGAGACCAGCAGGCCGAGCACGCCGAAGAGCGTCATGAAGGGCAGATAGCCCTCCGCCTGCGCGGAGAAGGCCCGCTTGAGCGTGAAGTAGTCCTGCGTGCCGGTCACCGCGCCGGCGGGCAGGCCGGCCGTGACCCGGTCGACGTCGTCCCGCAGCCGCTCCTCGGAGCCGGCCTCCGTGAACCGGTAGAGCATCTGGGCGGAGGCCGGGTGGAGGGCCCGGGCCTGCTCGGGGGTGACCCACGCGTTCGCGGACTTGCTCATGGAGACGGCGAAGCCGACCACGGTGAGCGGCGGCGCGCCCGGGGACCGCAGCTCCCGGCCCAGCCACTCGGGGTTCGGCCCCCCGCCGACCGGCCAGTTCAGGACGAGTTCGCCGGGGCCGGTGGCCCACCGGCCGGTCAGCAGCTCCAGCCGGTCCACCGGTCCCGCCGGGTCGGCCCGGCCCACCACGGTGAGGGCGCCGGGTCCCATCCAGAGCCAGTCCTCGGGGATCGTCACCACCGCCTGGGCGAACGGCCCGGCGGCGGCCTCGACCCCGGCCCGGCGGGCGGTCGCGCCGAGCCGCTCGTCCGAGACCTTCGCGGAGTCGAAGGCGACCGTCGCGTGCGCGCCGCGCTGCTGGGCGAAGGCCCGGTCGAAGGGGCCGGAGGCGGCGCTCAGCAGGGACAGGGCGAGCAGCACCGTCACCGAGGAGCAGAGGACGACGAGACCGATCACGAAGGTCTGCACCCGCCGGCGCTTCACCGCGGCGCGCGAGGCGCTCCACACCGCGCTCATGCGAGCCGCTCCAGGGTGCTCTGGCGGGCCACCCGGCCGTCGGCGACCTCGACCAGGCGGCTCGCGCAGCGGGTGGCCAGCTGCGGGTCGTGGGTGACGATCAGCAGGGTCTGGCCGATCTGGTTGAGGTCGATCAGCAGGTCCATCACCTGCTCGCCCGACCGGCTGTCCAGCGCACCGGTCGGCTCGTCGGCCAGCAGGAGGGCCGGACGGTTCATCAGGGCCCGTGCCACCGCGACCCGTTGGCGCTCGCCGCCGCTGAGCGCGGCCGGGTAGGTGTTCCTGCGGTCCGCGACGCCGAGCTCGTCCAGGAGTTCCAGGGCGCGGCGGCGGGCCTGCCGGGCGGAGGTGCCGGTCAGCTGGGCGGCCAGCGCGACGTTGTCCAGGGCCGGCAGGTCGTCGATCAGGTTGAAGAACTGGAAGATCATGCCGACCTGCCGGCGCCGGAACAGCGCCAGTCCGGTCTCGTTCAGCCGTCCGAGGTCCTCGCCGTTGACGTGTACGGTCCCCGTGGTCGGGCGGTCGAGGCCGGCCACCATGTTGAGCAGGGTGGACTTGCCGCAGCCGGAGGGACCCATCACCGCGACCGCCTCGCCGGCGCGGATCTCCAGGTCCAGCCCGTCCAGTGCCTTGGTGTCGCCGTACTCCTTGTGCACGCCGTCCAGCCGGACGACGACCTGTCCCGCTCGCTCGTGGTCTGTGGTCATGGCCCGAATCTAGGAGCGGCCGGGCGGCCGGATCGTCCCCCGCCGGATGTAACTCCCGGGCGCGGCCGCCGGCGGGTCATCCCGTGGATGTACGGGGGCGGTCCCGCGGGAGGAGGCTGCCGCCCGGGTCGGGTGCGATGCTTACGGGCATGGGGGATTCCGGGACCGGCCTGCTGGCCGTCGCGCTGCTCGTGTCGCTCGCCGCGACCGGGGTGCTCGCCGCCGCACTCGTCAGGACGGGCCGCCGCCACCGCGCGGCCCTGGAGGAACGCGGCTGGCTGCTGGAGCGGGAACGGGAGGCCGCGGCCGCCACGGCGGTGGACGCCGAACGGGCCAGGATCGCGGCCGAACTGCACGACGTCGTCAGCCACAACGTGAGCCTGATGGTCGTTCAGGCGAGCGCGGCGCGCGAGGTGCTGGCCACCCTGCCCGACGAGGCGGCGGCGGCGATGGGCGCCGTCGAGGCGGCCGGCCGGGACGCGATGACCGAGCTGCGCCACCTGCTCGGCCTGCTCGCCCCCGCCCAGAACGGCGAGGACGGAGCGTACGGCCGGGAGACCGACCTCGCCCCGCAGCCGAGCCTGAGCCGGCTCAGCGCGCTGATCGACCGGATCTCCTTCGCCGGCCTGCCGGTCGAGGTGCGGATCTCCGGGGAACCGCGCCCGCTGCCGGTCGGGATCGACGTCACGGCGTACCGGATCATCCAGGAGGCACTGACCAATGCGCTCAAACACGGCGTCGGGGCGAAGGCGGAGGTGACCGTGCGGTACACGGAGCACTGGCTGCGGGTCGAGGTGCTGAACAGCGGTCCGAGCGTCCTGTTCGCGGACCGGTCCCCCATGGGCCGGCCCCCCGCGGACGACTTGCCGAAACCCGCGGACGACCGGACCCTCGCGGGTGACCGGTCCCTCGCGGCCGACCGGACCTTCGCCGACGGCCGGTCGAGGCCTGCGGGTGGCGCCGGCCGCGGCCTGATCGGCCTGCGCGAGCGCCTCGCGGTCTACGGCGGCGACCTGGACGCCCGGCGCCGGCTCGGCGGCGGATACCGCGTCCGCGCCCGGATCCCGCTGGACCGGCCGTGACGGCCCCCACCACGCCCGCGTCCGCACCCGAGGAGCGGGCCCTGCGGGTGGTCGTCGCCGACGACCAGGAGCTGGTCCGCACCGGCTTCCGGCTGATCCTGACCGCCCGTGGCATCGACGTGGTCGGCGAGGCGTCCGACGGCGCCGAGGCGGTCGAGCTGGTCGGCGCGCTGCGGCCGGACGTCGCCCTGCTGGACATCCGGATGCCCGGCATGGACGGCCTGGAGGCCGCCCGCCGCATCCTCGACCGGTCACCGGAGTGCCGGGTGATCATGCTGACCACCTTCGACCTCGACCACTACGTCTACGCCGCCCTCGCCGCGGGCGCCAGCGGCTTCCTGCTCAAGGACGTCACGGCGGCCCACCTGGCCGCCGCGGTACGGCTGGTGGACACCGGCGACGCGCTGCTCGCCCCGTCGATCACCCGACGGCTGGTCGAGCGCTTCGCCTCGGGCGACGGCCCCGCCCCGGCGGGGACCGGCGGCCGGGCCGCCCCGGCTCGCGCCGTGCACCGCGACCTCGCCCCCCTGACACCGCGCGAGCTGGAGGTGCTCACCCTGATGGGCCGTGGCCTCTCCAACGCCGAGCTCGCCCTGGAACTGACGCTGAGCGAGGCCACCGTGAAGACCCACGTGGCCCGGATCTTCGCCAAGCTCTCGCTGCGCGACCGGGCCCAGGCGGTCGTGCTCGCCTACGAGACGGCCCTCGTGCAGCCGGGGGAACCCGCCGGCTGACCCGTCCGCGCCGGCCGGGGGTCAGGCCGTGTGGAGGGTGCGGAAGCGGGCGGGGGCGGCGGGGTCCCGGTCGGCCACCTGGAGCGGGGGGTCGGTCCACTGCCACACGGGGGAGCCCTCGGGGCGGGAGAAACGGATCTTCCCCCGGGTGCCTTCCACGACCACGTGCGGCCAGGAGCCGGCGACGGCCTGGCGGTCGGGGCCGTGGGAGCGGAGGGCCTCGGCGAGGACGGTGACCGTGTCGTGGCCCTCGAAGGCCACGAAGGAGGGCTCCGCGCCCAGCCGTTCGCGGAGGGCAGCCGCCACCCGGGCGCCGAGGGGGGTCGGGACGGCGGGGAGGTAGCGCAGGAAGGGGACCGCGGCGCCGTCGTCGCCCAGGAGTTCCGCCCACCCGGCGAACTCCGGCTGGCCGGCCGGCGCGCCGATCAGGAGTCCCGCGAGCCGGGGGTCCCGGCGTACGGCCCTGACCAGCGGGACCGCCGGGTCCGGGAAGCCGGTCAGGAGGAGCAGCGCCGTCGCGTCCCCGGCGGCCAGCGCGTCGCGGAGCGCCTCGGGGGGCAGGGCGCGGGCGTCGAGTTCGGTGACGGTGCCGCCGTGCGGGGCCAGGTGTGCGCGGAGGACGCGGGTGCCGGCCGCCCAGTAGGCGCTCGGCTCGGTGGCCACCGCCACGCGGGTGCGGCCGGCGGCGAGGAGGAGGTCCGCGTAGGCGCGCCAGCCGCGGGACTGGGGCGGGGCGAGCCGTGCGACCCGGTCCGTCGGCCGCTCGGCGAGCGCGTCGATCACGGCCGAGGAGCAGAGGAAGGGCAGCCCGAGGGCGTCGGCCCTGGCGGCCGCGGCACGGGCGACGACGCTGTGGTACTCCCCCGCCAGGGCGACCGCGCCGAGGCCGGCGAGTTCGTCCACGGCCGCCTCGGCCCGGTGCGGGTCGCCCGCGGTGTCCCTGACCAGGAGTTCGAGGGGCCTTCCGCCGATCCCGCCGGTCGCGCCGACCTCCTCGGCGGCCAGTTCGAGACCGGCGAGCAGGTGCCGTCCGGCCTCCGTCCAGCCTGGGCGGCTCAGCGGGGCGAGGGCGCCGATCCGGACGGGGGGCGAGGGCGGTGCGCTCATGGGCGGGAGCTCCCGTGGGGTGGTTCGGGCGGTACGTACGGTTCCACCCCATTCTTCGTACGCCGCCGGGCGCGCGGCCCCGCGCCGCGCCGGGCCCCGCCGCCCGATCGGACGGCCTGACCGAACCGCCCGGCCGAACCACGCGGTCACACCACCCGGCCGAACCACGCGGTCACACCACCCGGCCGAACCACGCGGTCACACCACCCGGCCGAACCACGCGGTCACACCGCCCGATCAGGCAGCCCGGTCAGGCAGCCCGATCAGGCCAGTCCGGTCGAACCCCCGGTCAGGCCCCCCGGTCCGCCGGGGGTTCCGCGGCGTTGTCGCGGACGCCGAGGCGGAGGTGTTCCACGTGGTAGAGCGCCTGGTCGAGGAGTTCGGCGACGTGGTTGTCGTAGAGCGCGTAGACGATCGAGCGGCCGTGGCGCTCGCCGGTGACCAGGCCGAGGTTGCGCAGCAGGCGCAACTGGTGGGAGCAGGCGGAGGGTTCCATCCCGACGGCCTCGGCGAGGTCGCCGACCGCGCAGGGGCCTTCCTGGAGCCTGGCGAGGATGTACAGGCGGGACGGGGTGGCGAGGGCCTGGAGGGTGGCGGCGACGTCGGCGGTGCCGACGGCGTCGAGCCGCTCGCGGGGGGTGGCGGCGGTGGCGGCGTCGATTCCGTGGCCCATGGGAGCCATCATACGGATGACACATGAATAGGTGTTCAGGTGTTCCGTTATGGTGAAGGGGTCGATGCCGCCTGCCCGCGAAGGGTCGCCCCGTCATGCCTTCCTCCCTGGATCGGCGCCCCGTCCCCGCACCGGACGGCTCCCGCCCCGCCCCCTCCCCGGACCCCGGACCCGTCCCCGCCCCCTCCCCCCGCCGCACGCGCGCGTACGCCCTGCCCGAGGTGCGGTGGGCGGCGGCGGCGCTGGGGCTGTTCCTCCTCGCCCTCCCCCCGTACCTGCTCGGCGGCCCGGCCTGGCTGTGGGGGACGCTCTTCGCCGCCGCCTACGCCACCGGCGGCTGGGAGCCGGGCCGGGAGGGGCTCAAGGCGCTGCGGGAGCGGACGCTCGACGTGGACCTGCTGATGGTCGTCGCCGCGCTCGGCGCCGCCGCGATCGGCGAGGTCCTGGACGGCGCGCTCCTCATCGTCATCTTCGCGACCTCCGGAGCCCTGGAGGCGGTCGCGACCGCGCGGACCGCGGACTCGGTGCGCGGACTGCTCGACCTGGCGCCCGCCACCGCCACCCGGCTGCTCGCGGACGGCTCGGAGGAGACCGTCGACGCGGGGCTGCTCGCGGTCGGGGACACCGTCCTGGTGCGGCCCGGGGAGCGGGTCGGCGCGGACGGGCGGGTCGTCGGCGGGGCGAGCGAGGTCGACCAGGCGACGATCACCGGCGAGCCGCTGCCGGTGGCCAAGGAGACGGGCGACGAGGTGTTCGCCGGGACCGTCAACGGCACCGGCGCCCTGCGGGTGCGCGTCGGGCGCGACCCCTCGGACTCGGTGATCGCCCGGATCGTGCGGATGGTCGAGGAGGCGTCGCGGACCAAGGCGCCCACGCAGCTCTTCATCGAGAAGGTCGAGCAGCGGTACTCGGTCTCCATGGTCCTCGCGACCCTGGCCGTCTTCGGCGTCCCCCTCGCCTTCGGCGACGACCTGACGTCCGCGCTGCTGCGGGCGATGACCTTCATGATCGTCGCCTCGCCCTGCGCGGTGGTCCTCTCCACCATGCCGCCGCTGCTGTCCGCGATCGCCAACGCCGGCCGGCACGGCGTCCTGGCCAAGTCCGCCGTGGTCATGGAGCGCCTGGGGCAGGTCGACGCCGTCGCGCTCGACAAGACCGGCACCCTCACCGAGGGCACCCCGCGCCTCACCGACGTCCGCCCGCTGCCCGGCGGCGGACTGGACGCCGACGCCCTGCTCCGGCTCGCCGCCTCGGCCGAACACCCCAGCGAGCACCCGCTGGCCCGTGCCGTCGTCGGCGCCGCCCGGGAACGCGGCCTCGCCCTGGCCCCCGCCGACGGCTTCGCCGCCGCGCCCGGGCGGGGCGTCACCGCCACCGTGGGGGGCCGGCGGGTCGAGATCGGCTCCCCCGCCCGCCTGCTGCCCGACGGCGACCACGCGCGCGTGGCGCCCGGACACGACCACGCGCGCGTGGTGCGGGAGCTGGAGGAGGCGGGGAGCACCGCGGTGCTCGTGCTGTGCGACGGGAGGCCCGTGGGAGTCCTCGGCGTCGCCGACCGGCTCCGTCCCGACGCCGCCGCGACCGTCGCCGCGCTCACCCGGCTGACCGGCCGCGCCCCGACCCTGCTGACAGGCGACAACGAGCGGGCCGCGCGGCGGGTGGCCGGGCGGGTCGGCATCACCGACGTGCGCGCCGGGCTGCTGCCCGAGGAGAAGGTGGCGGCCGTGCGGGCCTGGGAGGCGGAGGGCCGCCGGGTGCTGGTCGTCGGCGACGGCGTGAACGACGCCCCGGCACTGGCCGCCGCCCACTGCGGGGTCGCGATGGGCCGGGCCGGTTCCGACCTGGCCCTGGAAACCGCCGACGCCGTCGTCGTACGCGACGAGCTGGCCGCCGTCCCCGCGGTCGTCGCCCTCTCCCGGGCCGCGCACCGGCTGGTCGTCCAGAACCTGGTGATCGCGGGCGCGTTCATCGCGGTCCTCGTCGCCTGGGACCTGTGCGGGACCCTGCCGCTGCCCCTGGGCGTGGCCGGCCACGAGGGCTCCACCGTCCTGGTGGGCCTCAACGGCCTGCGGCTGCTCCGCTCGTCGGCGTGGCCCCGCCCGGCGGGGAGCTGAGGACCGCCGCCGGCCCGGTCACCGCACACGGCTCCCCCCGAGGCCGCGCGCGGTGACCGCCCCCGGCGCGGGGCCCGTTGTCGGTCCCCCGCGCCACAATCGGAGCCATGACCGCGACCGCTCCCCCGCCCGCCCTCACCGCCCGCGCGCTCAACCGGGCCACGCTCACCCGCCAGTCGCTGCTCGCCCGGCAGCCGGTCGCCGTCGAGGAGGCGGTGCGGCGGGCGGTGGCGCTCCAGGCGCAGCAGCCGGGCTCGCCGTACGTGGCGCTGTGGAACCGGGTGGCGGGCTTCGACCCGGCCGACCTCGACGCGGCGATCGAGGGCTTCCGGCTGGTCCGTTCGACGCTGATGCGGATCACCCTGCACCTCGTGCACGCCGACGACTACCGCCCCTTCCGGGAGGCGGTGGAGCCGACGCTGCGCGGGAGCCGGCTGCGCGACCGGCGGTTCACCGGCACCGGGATCACGCCGGACGGCGCCGACGCGCTGCTGCCCCGGCTGCTCGCGTACGCGGACCGTTCCCGTACGGGCGAGGAACTGCGGCTGCGGGCGGAGGAGTTGTGGGGCGGCGGGAGCCTCACCCCGGCGGCCGGCCGGATGCTGCGGCAGTACGCGCCGCTGTGGCACGTGCCGAGCGGCCCGCCCTGGCAGTACGCCGCCTCCCCCGGTTTCGTCGCCTCGGGGCCCGCGCCGGTGCCGACGGCCCCGGAGGCGGCGGCCGGGGGTCTGGAGGTGCTCGCCGCCCGCTATCTCGCGGGCTTCGGCCCCGCGTCGGCGGCGGATCTCGGCCAGTTCGGCCTGGTGCAGCGCGGCCGGGCCCGCGCGGCGCTCGACGCGCTGGTCGCGAAGGGCGCGGCGGAGGTCCTGGCCGGCCCGGACGGCACGGTGCTGTACGACCTGCCGGGGGCGGCCCGCCCGGACGGGGAGGTGCCGGCGCCGCCGCGGCTGATGGCGATGTGGGACAGCACCCTCCTCGCGTACGCCGACCGCGGCCGGATCGTCCCCGCCGCGTACCGCCGGCACGTCATACGGGTCAACGGCGACGTGCTGCCGACGCTGCTGGTCGACGGGTACGTGGCGGGGGTCTGGCGGCCCGTCGAGGGCGGGATCGAGGCGGCCGCCTTCCACCCGCTGCCGGCCGGCGAGTGGGCCGGGCTCGCGGCCGAGGCGGCGTCGCTGGGGAGGCTGCTCGCCGACCGCGACCCGCGGGTCTACGGCCGCTACGACCACTGGTGGGCGAAGGGCCTGCCGGCCGCCGAGACCCGGCTGTTGCCCCGCTGACCTCGCCCTCCCCCATTGCCAGTGGCCGGGAAGGCCCTTATCTTCGAGCCACGACCTACGGACCGGGATGCTCGTCAGTCCCGGGGCGGTCCGCCGTTCACGGACCGGACGGCGGGGGGCGCACGACCGCGGGACGCGGGCGCGCCGGACGCCGGGCGTACGGGATATCCGTATCCGCGTACCCGCAGGAGCTGAACCGCATGAGCAAGCACGTCCTGGCCCAGAACCAGTACGGCAAGGCCGAGAACCGCATCGTCCGCATCGCCCGCAGGGGCGGCGAGGACGGCGCCTGGCACGAGATCCGCGACCTGAACGTGTCGGTGGCGCTGCGCGGCGAGTACCGCGACGTCCACCTGACCGGCGACAACGGCAACTGCCTGCCGACCGACACCACCAAGAACACGGTCTACGCCTTCGCCAAGGAGCACGGCGTCGCCTCCCCCGAGGCCTTCGCGATCCTCCTCGCCAAGCACTTCGTGACCTCCCAGGAGGTGATCCGGGAGGCGCAGATCCGCGTCGAGGAGTTCGCCTGGGAGCGGATCCCGGTCCCGACCCGCAAGGAGCAGCACTCCTTCGTCCGCCAGGGCCAGGAGGTGCGCACGGCCCAGGTCACGTACAGCGAGACCACCGGTCTGCAGGTGCTGTCCGGCCTGAAGGAGCTGACCGTGATGAACTCGACCAACTCCGAGTTCCACGGCTTCATCAAGGACGAGTACACGACGCTCCAGGAGGCGTACGACCGGATCCTGGCCACCAAGGTCACCGCCCGCTGGGCGAACTCGGCCACGGCGGCCGCGGACCCGGAGCACGACTGGGACCGCTCCTACCGGAAGGCCCGCCGCCACATGCTGGAGGCGTTCGCGGAGACGTACAGCTACTCGCTCCAGCAGACCCTGCACGCGATGGCCTGCCGGGTCCTCGACCACGTGCCGACGGTCAACGAGGTCCGGCTCAACCTGCCGAACAAGCACCACTTCCTGGTGGACCTGGAGCCCTTCGGCCTGAAGAACGACAACGAGGTGTACTTCGCGGCCGACCGCATGTACGGCCTCATCGAGGGCACCGTCCACCGCGACGGCGTCCAGCCGGTGATCGCCACCTCGGACTGGATCACCGCCTAGCCGCGGGCGGCCGGGTCAGGCCGCCGCCGCCACGCCGAGCCAGGCGGCTCCGAGGCCGGCGGCCAGACTGACCAGCACGTAGAGGACGGCGCGGCCCTTCGCGCCGTCCTCGTACAGCTTCAGCGTCTCGTACGAGAACGTCGAGTACGTGGTGAGGGCGCCGCACAGGCCGGTGCCGAGGAGCAGCTGGGCGTTGGCCGAGGCCAGGCCCGTCACCAGGCCGAGGACCAGGGAGCCGGAGACGTTCACGGCGAGGGTGCCCCAGGGGAAGCCCGGGCCGAAGCGGCCCTTGGCCGCGAGGTCCGCGAAGTACCGCAGGGGCGCCCCGACGGCGGCGCCGGCGACGACGAGCAGCCAGTTCACGCGCCCTCCGTCCGCCGGCGCGCGAGGCTCCGCGTCAGGGCGGCCCCGGCCCAGACGGCGGCCAGGGCGGCGAGGAGCGTCCCGGCGAAGTAGCACAGCCCCCGGACCGGGTGACCGGTGCTCAGCAGCCGCTGGGTGTCCACCGCGTACGTGGAGAAGGTGGTGAAGCCGCCGCAGACCCCGGTGCCGAGGAAGGGCCGCAGCAGGTCGGGGGCGGTGCGGAACTCGGTGAGCAGCACCATGAGGACGCCGAGCAGGGCGCAGCCCGCCGCGTTCACGAGGAGGACCGTCCAGGGGAACCCGCCGGCCGGAACGGGCCACAGGAGCGTGGCGCCGTAGCGCGCGGCAGCGCCGATCGCGCCGCCGGCGGAGACCGCCAGGGCGACCGGCAGCTGACCGCGCACATCCACGGCCCCAGGGTACGGGGGGCCGTCGGAGCGAGGCGCACGGGCGCGGTTCCGGCCTGGGGCATTAACCGGATCCCGCCCGTGTCGCCTCGCTCCGCGATGGTCCGGCGACGGAGCGCGACGGGTCAAAGCGCGTCCGGTGAGTCTGTCAGCTCCTCCCCGGGGGTGTGGCCGGACCACCACCCTGGGCCTTCGGGGGTGGTTCCGGGGCACTCCCGGGGCACTCCCGGGGTGCTCCCGGGGTGCTCCCGGGGTGTTCCGGGCGGCCTTCGTGGCCCCGCCGGAGGGGTGAGAGGCCCAG
Source organism: Streptomyces sp. NPDC058758 (assembly GCF_042746075.1). Classification (NCBI taxonomy): domain Bacteria; kingdom Bacillati; phylum Actinomycetota; class Actinomycetes; order Kitasatosporales; family Streptomycetaceae; genus Streptomyces; species Streptomyces sp. NPDC058758. Next base: position 44,211 of record NZ_JBHYPS010000013.1, read on the forward strand.
GTCAGGGGCGGGACGGTGGTCCGGCCACCATCCGACGGCCGTTTCGGGTGCCGGGTCCACCTCGTCGGGACGCGGGTGGACGGGAGACGGTGAAGGGGCAGCGGAAGCCGGCTGCGCAACCCTCGGGCAGGACGGGCAGGAGTGTCGTGAGTACATCCGTCGCAATCAAGCGCGGGACGGCCGCCGTGGCCGTCCCCCCGACCGTGCCGCGCCCCCGGGTCCGCGCCGTGCCCCGGGCCGCCGCGCCCCGCCCCGGCGAGGACGTCTACACCGAGCTGACCTCCGCGCTCTTCTCCGGCTTCGCCCGCCGCGACCAGCGGCTGAAGGCGGAGCAGTACCTGCACGGGCTGCTGACCGCGCAGGGCCGCAAGTCGATCCGGAACATCGCCGCGCAGATCGGCGGGCCGGCCGCCGAGCAGAGCCTGCACCACTTCATCTCCAGCTCCACCTGGGACTGGCAGCCGATGCGGGCCGCCCTCGGGCGGTTCCTGGAGCGCGGCGGGCACCCGCAGGCGTGGGTCGTGCGGCCGATGCCGATCCCGAAGGCCGGGGAGCACTCGGTGGGCGTGGACCGGCGCTTCGACCCCGAGCGCGGACAGGTCTTCCAGGGCCAGCAGGCGTTCGGCGTGTGGTTCGCCGGCGAGGAGCTGAGCGCGCCGGTCAACTGGCGGCTGTTCCTGCCGGACCCGTGGGTGAAGGACCGCACGCGGCGCGACCGCGCGGAGGTCCCCGTCGAGGCCGGCGAGGAGACGCTGGAGGAGTGCGCGGTCGCGGCCGCCCTCGACACCGCCCGCTGGACCGACATCACCCGCAAGCCGGTGCTCCTGGACATCCGGGGCGGCGCGGGCCGGGCGGCGCTGACCCGGCTCGCCGCGGCCGGGGTGCCGGTGGTGGCGCGGATCGGGGCCGGCTCGCGGCTGGCCATCGCCGACCGCTCGCTGCCCGGTTTCGGCGCGGGCCCGCTGCCCGCCGCGCAGATCCTGGAGTCCCTGAAGGGGCTGCGCCGGCCGGTGAGCTGGGTGGACACGGTGGGCGGCGCGCGGACCTCGCGGACCTCGCTGGCCACCGCCGTGCGGGTCGCGCTGCCCTCCCCCGGCGGGGAGCGGATGCGGCCGCTGATGCTCCTCGGCGAGTGGGACGACCCGCGCCGGGGCCCGGCCCGGGTGTGGATCAGCGATCTGACGCAGGCGACGGTCGGTTCGCTGCTGCGGCTGACGAAGCTCGCGCAGCGGGTGGACCGGGACTTCGCCGCGGTCGGCGAGGAGGCAGGACTGCGGGACTTCGTGGGCCGCTCGTACCGGGGCTGGCACCGGCACATCACGCTGGCCTCGGCCGCGCACACGGTCACGGTGCTCGGCTCGGCGTGGGACGCGACGGGCTCGACGGGTTACGGCACGCGCCGCGCGGCCGGCTGACGCCCGGCGGATCACCCCGGCCCGCCTCCCGCCGGTCCCGGGTCCGCGCCGGCGGACCGCCGGCGCGGGGCGGCCGGGTTCAGTCGGCCGGGCCCGCCGGGGGGCGGGCCGGGGCGGTGGCGGCGCGGCGGCGGGTCAGCACCTCGCGGGTGCGCTGGAGCCGCAGGGCGAGCTGGACCTCCAGGACCTGGCCGGGCTTCTGCCACTCGGGGCCGAGGAGTTCGCCGATCCGCTCCAGGCGGCGGGAGACGGTGTTGGGGTGGACGTGCAGGGCCTCGGCCGCGTTGGTGGGGCTGGCGCCGGAGGCGAAGTACGCCTCCAGGGTGCGGGTGAGGTCGGTGAGCCGCTCGGCGTCGTAGTCGAGGACGGGCCCGATCGCGTTCTCCACGAAGCCGTCCACGTCGTGGTCGTCGGAGAGCAGCATGCCGAGGAAGCCGAGGTCGGCGACGGCCGCGGCGGAGCCCGTACCGCCGAGGGCGCTCATCGCGTCCAGGCAGCGCAGCGCCTCCGCGTACAGCGGCCCGACCGCGTCGGGGCTGCCGCCGGGTCCCGCGGCGGCGACGGAGACCGGGTGGCCGAGGAGCGGGGTGAGTTCCTCGGAGACGGCGGACGCTGCGGCGGAGGCGTCCACCCCGGGGAGCAGCAGCACGACGCAGCCGCCCTGCACGGTCTTGAGGCCGGAGAGCCGGTAGGCGTACGAGGACGCCCAGACCACGGCCCTGCCCTGCTCGCCGCCCTCGGGGCGGGCGACCACGAGGACGTGCGGCTTGCGGAGGTCCACGCCGAGGCGCCGGGCGCGCCGGGCGCTCTGCTGCGGGGCGTGCGGCGGGTCGGCGATGAGGTCGTCGAGGAGTTCGTCGCGGACGGGGCCCTCGGCGACGGCGGTGGAGCGCTGCATGAGGAGGAGCAGGGCGACGGACTGGGCGACGAGTTCGAGGAGCCGTTCGTCCTCGTCGGTGAGGCCGCCCTCGGCGCGGACCACCAGTCCGCCGAGGTCCTCGGAGCCGGCGATGACGGGGGCGACCCAGACGGATTCGGCGGCGAGGACCGGCCGGCGCAGCGCGTGGGCGTCGAGGGAGGCCTTGGCGACGGCTTCCTCGTCGAGGCCGGGGAAGTCGCCGCTGGCGGCGAGGCGGCGGCCGCCGGGGTCGCGGACCATGACGGTGGCGTCGAGGGCGTCGCCCGCGGCCTTGGCGACGTGCGGGAGGTCGCCGCCGGCCAGGACCAGGTTCATGATCCGGCCGTGGGCCTCGCTGACGTGCCGCATCCGGGTGAGGCTGGTGCGCACGCGCGCGCTGTCCCGCTCCAGTTCGAGGAGTTCGGCGCGGGTGCGGTCGAGGAGTCCGGCCTTCTCGACGGCGAGGGCGGCCAGGTCGGCGAGGGCGCCGAGCAGGGCGATCTCCTGGGGGGTGTGCTCGCGGACCCGGCGGTCGGCGCCGAAGAGGGCGCCGATGACGGAGTCGCCGCTGCGCAGCGGGACGGCGACGATGGCGCGGAGCCCTTCGGCGCGGACGGCCTCGTCGCCGGGGTCGACCGCGCCGAAGGTCTCCGCGCCGTCGGGGGCGGCGGCCGGGTCGGGGACCTCGCCGCCGGTGAACCGCTCGTCGGCGGGGTAGTCGGGGGTCCAGACGGGTTCGCCGGTGCGGTGGACGATGCCGCCGAGGCAGTTGCCGGCGCCGATGCGCAGTCCGACGCAGAGCCCCGGGCCGGTGGGGCCGCCGGTGTCGCCGCCGGTGCGGGATCCCTCGGTGACGCGGATGTAGCAGGCGCCCTCGGGGCCGCGCAGGGTCACGTACGCCATGTCGAGGCCGAGGAGGCGGCGGGCGCGGCGGGTGACGACCCTGAGCAGGCCGTCCAGGTCGTAGCTGAGCGTCAGGTCGCGGGCGGTGTCGGTGAGTACGGCGAGGGAGGCGCCGCTGCGGGCGGCCAGCGACCGGTCGTCGGCGCGCTCGTCGTGGACCGAGCGGGCGAGGGCGACGGCCCGCTCCAGCCGGGCGAGTCCGGTCGCGTCGAGTCCGGCGAGCCGGGCCTCGTCGAGGAGGGTCTCGAACTGGCCGGGCAGGCCCTGTCCCGCGAGCAGCTCCAGGACGGCGAGCAGCGCGTCGGCGCCCGCGTCCCCGTCCGCGCCGTGCGTGTCCATGGCCCCCACCCCCGTAGTCGAGCTTAAATCGGGCACCTCGGAGGAAACCCGTCCTCACGGCCGAAACTAATTCGGTCCCGGAAGCGGGTCAACGGTGACGTGCGGCACTTCATTCCCCGCGGGCCGGTGTCCCTCCGCGGGCGGAGCCGGTGTCCCTCGGCGGGCGGGGCCGACGTTCCGTCAGACGGCGACCGGCATCTCCGCGGTGACGGCGTCCGCGCGGGCCGCCTGAGGCTGGGCGGGGACGCGGGGCAGGGCGGGGCCGTACCAGGTGACGGCCGGCGTCCCGCCGGTGTGCGCGGGCCCGGCGCCGGGGGCGGGGGCGTGGCCGAAGACGTTCCCGCCGGGGGCGCCGGGGAGCGGGGGGTGACCGGCGTTTCCGGCGGCCACGCGCGTGTGGCGGACGGCGAGGACGGTGTGCTGGAGGCGGCGGAGGCGGGCGGAGGGCTCCATGCCGGTCTCCCGGTGGAGGATCGCGCGCAGCCGCTCGTAGACGGCGAGGGCCTCCTCGTGGCGGCCGCAGCGGAGCAGGGCGACCATGAGGTGGGCCTGGAGGGGTTCGTTGGTGGCGTAGCGGGCGGCGAGTCCGGGCAGTTCGGAGAGGATCTCCTCGTGCCGGCCGAGGCCGAGCTGGGCCTCGACCCACTGGTCGAGGACGCTGAGGCGGGCGCTCTCCAGGCGTTCGATCTCGCGGCGCAGGCACGGGCCCGCGGCCACGCCCGCGTAGGGCTCGCCGCGCCAGAGGGCGAGGGCCTCGCCGAGCCGCAGGGAGGCGCGGACCAGGTCGCCGGCGTCCATGGCGCGGTAGCCGGCGCCGGCCGCGCGCTCGAACTGCCCGATGTCGTGGACGCCGACGCCGGTGTCGAGGCGGTAGCCGCCGGGGAGCGAGACGAGGACCGCGTCGGCGGTGCGGCGCTCGGTCCAGCCGCCCGCGGCGCCCTCGTCCTCGGTCTCGTGCAGGGCGCGGGCGATGAGCGCGCGCAGCTCCGCTATGTGGGTCGCGAGTTCGGTCCGCGCGCCGCGCGGGGCGCCGGAGGGCCACAGCTCCTCGGTGAGGACGGTGACGGGGACGACCTGGCCCGCGAAGGCGGTGAGCAGGGCGAGGACCTGGCGCGGCGCGGCCGCGGTCGGGGTGATCGGCACCCCGCCCTCGCGGACCGACAGTCCCCCCAGGATGTGGACGTCCACTATGCCCCCTCGGTGTCTGCGCACGCGGATCCTCGGGTTGATTAAAAAAAGACCCCCCTGGTCATGTCAATAAGAAACCGGAAGGTATGAAATCCGGATCCCTGAAATCGGGGTGATTCACCCTCTTTGATGGGATATAAGGACGGCGGGTTTTCGCCAGGGGCCTGAACTTGATGCATGCCAGCACCATGTTTCGGACTCGGTAGTTTGCTTTTGAAGGGACCCTGCGGATGCGGAAGGGGTGATCTTGGACGAGATCGCGCCACTCCGGAGGACAAGCCGACCCGACGGTCCGTTTCGGCGCCGGGCCGGGAGTGCGGAGGGCCGGGTTCCGGGCTCAGCCGACGGCGGCCGCGGTGAGCAGGCCGAAGGCGACGACGCTCAGGGCCGTACGGACCCGGTGGTGGGCGTTCCAGCGCGGCTCGAAGGCGGCGCGGCTCGCGGCCGGGTCCTCGTCGGACCCCTCCGCGGCGGCGAGGGCCGCGTTCAGCGGGACGTTCCCGACGACCGTGACCAGGTGGTTGAGGACCGCGCAGACGAAACCGGCGAGCACCAGCCAGCGCTGCGCGCCGGTCCGGCCGTCCACCGGCACCAGGTAGGCGGCGAGCGGGAGGACGGCGACGGCGGCGAAGACGGTCAGGAAGACCGCCCTGGGCACCGCCTCGTTCACCCGGCGCATCGCGGTGACGAACGCGGCGTCCGTGAGGCGGCCCAGGGCGGGCATGATCCCGGTGAGGAAGATCAGGAGGAAGCCGGCGTAGAGGCCGGTGCTTCCTACGGCGAGGGCGAGCAGCAGGGTGGCCATGGGGGTCATGATGCCGCCCCCGCGGCGGAGCCGCCCGTTCCCCTCGGGGCCCCTTCCCCGCGCGGGAGGAAGGGTCCCCGGGGGGCGGGCGGACCGGGCGCGCCGAGCGGGGGTACGGCTCAGGCGTACGGGTCCGAGGAGCGGAACTCGCCCTCGCCCGAGGGCCGTTCCCCGATCAGCCGGTCGGCCTGCCGCACCGCCTCTGCCAGCTCGCCGACCACCGCCGAACCGGAACGCGCGCGGATGGAGTCGGCGTACCCGGCCAGTTCGCGCAGGCGGGGCGCGCCCGGCAGCGATCCGCCGCGCAACTCCTCGGCGAAGTAGGCGGAGATCGCGGACAGCCGCAGGCTGTCGTGGCCGGAGTCCCAGAGCCCCGCCGCCAGCGCGCCGGACGCGACCGAGCCCGAACGCTCCCGCGGGGAGCGGGAGTCGGGGTCGAGCCAGCGCACGGTGGCGGTGGCGATCCGGCCGCTCGCGCCGGGCCGGGTCTTCACCACGTACAGGGCGGTGACCGTGTGGCCGGCGCCGACCTCGCCGCCGTCGACCCGGTCGTTCCGGAAGTCCTCGTCGGCGACCTCTCGGTTCTCGTAGCCGATCAGCCGGAACCGCTCCACGGTCTCCCGGTCGAAGGCGACCTGCGCCTTGGCGTCCCGCGCGCGCAGCTCCACCTGGGCGGGCAGCTGGTCGACGAAGACCTTGCGGGCCTGCTCCCGGGTGGAGACGTACGCGGTCTGGCCGTCGCCCCGGTCGGCGAGCCGCTCCATCAGCTCGTCGCCGTACTCGCTGCCGACGCCCACCCCGAAGAGGGTGATGCCGTGCTCCCTGCGCTGCTCGTCGATGCGACCGAGGAGGGCGTCGGCGGCCGTCTCCCCGCTGTTGGCGAGGGCGTCGGAGAGCAGCACGACCCGGTTGGTGGCGCCCTTCCTGTGCCCCTCGGCGGCCACGTCGTAGCCGGTGCGCAGGCCGGCCTCCAGGTTGGTGGAGGAGCGGACGGCGAGGGAGTCGACGGCCTCGCGGACCCGGTGGCGGGCGTCGCCGAGCCGGGTCATCGGCAGCAGGGTCTCGGCCTCGTCGCTGAAGGCCACCAGGGCGACGGAGTCGTCGTCGCGGAGCTCGTCGGCAGTGAGGCGCAGGGCGTGCTGGACGAGGTCGAGGCGGCCGGTCTCGCCCATCGAGCCGGAGACGTCGACGACGAAGGTGAGGGCGGCGGGCGGACGCTCGCCCGCCCGGTCCGCACCCCGGGTGGCGAGGCCGACCCGGACGAGGGACCAGCCCTCGGCGTCCGTGCGGGCGCCGTCGACGGTGACGCTGAAGCCGTCGTCGGCGGGACGGGGGTAGTCGGGGCGGAAGCTGTTGACGAACTCCTCGGGCCGCACAGTGGCGGGGTCGGGCAGCCGGCCGTCCGCGAGCGAGCGTCGGGCGTAGCCGTACGAGGCGGTGTCGACGTCGAGGGCGAAGGTGGAGAGGTAGTCGGGGGCGGGGCTCGGGGCCCGCTGCTCGCCCTCGGGCCCGTCCGCGGACCGCCCGTCGGACGGCGCGGAGGGCGCGGGCGCGGCGGTGCGGCCGCCGTCGGGGACGTGGGGCACGGCCTGGTGGTCGGACGCCGAGCGTTCCTCCCCTGCGGCGCAGCCGCCGAGGAGGAATCCGGCGGCGAGCGCCCCGGCGAGGACGACGTTTCTCCGGTGCGGACGTTTCATGAGCAACTCCCCGTTGTCGCAAGGCTCTTGTCTTTCCGTTACGGACCGGGTCCGGGCGCGGGCCACCACCGGGTGCGGCGGGGAGCCGCGCCCGGCTCCTGCGACTGTGACGAACGGGAGGCGCGCGCGGACCCCGCGAAGGAGTTGCGGATGGATCTCGATGTGGCAACGGAAGGCGGAACGGGAGCCAATGGCATGGAGACGCCACGTTTGTCCACAGGGCTTGTCACCGTACGCAGTCGCATGCGTACATGGAGTGGACATCGATCGGGCGGGGGTGGTCAGCGGTGGCAGAGAGCGCGGGCTCCGTGGTGCTCGCCCGCTCGGCGATGAACCGGGCCGCGACCGAGGGACAGCGGCCGGCGGGGCGCCCGGTCCGGGGCGCGCGGCGCATCAGCGCGGCGCTCGCCGGGCTGGCCGCCTCGACCCGGCACGAGCTGCTGACCTTCGACGACCCGGTGGCCTCGGCGGACCGCGCGATCCCCGAGCCGTTCCTGGAGCTGGCGGGAGCGTGCATGCGCGCGGCGGCGGAGCGGGCCGGGGAGGTGCGGCGGATCGTGCCCCGGCACGCGCTGCCCCGGCTGGAGGACGGGCCGCGGATACCCGGGCGGGCGCGGTTCGCCGACGCGATCCCGTTCAAGCTGATCGTGGTGGACCGGACGGTGGCGGCGGTCCCGCTCGATCTGGAGCTGCTGTACAACGGCCTGCTGCTGATCCGGGACCCGGTGGTGGTGCAGGCCCTGGTGCGGGCCCATCACGCCTGCTGGACGACGGCGGAGGAGCTGGTCCGCGTCCCGCCGCCGCGCCCCGGGGACGCGGCGCCCGAGCCGCTGCGGCCGGTCCTGGAGGCGCTGCTGTCGGGGCTGACGGACGAGGCGGCCGCGGCGCGGCTCGGCATGTCGGCGCGGACGTACAGCCGGCGGGTGGGCGAGCTGCTCGCCGCGCTGGGGACGACGAGCCGCTTCCGCGCGGGCGCGGAAGCGGCTCGGAGGGGGTGGGTGTGAGGGGGTGGTGCGGGGGCGGGGCCGTCCGTGAGGGCCGGCGCGCCCCGGGTCAGGACACGATGTCCTTGCGGGCGAAGCCCCGGAAGGCGAGGGCGAAGAGGACCAGGGCGTAGGTGACGGAGATCGCCGCCCCCTGGGCCATGCCGCCCCATTCCAGCCGGGGCTGGAGGGCGTCGATCCAGGCGAACTGCCAGTGCGCGGGCAGGAAGTCGCGCCAGTCGCCGAGCGCCGTGACCGCGTCCAGGACGTTGCCGACGATGGTCAGGCCGACGGCTCCGCCGACCGCGCCGAGCGGGGCGTCGGTGCGGGTGGAGAGCCAGAAGGCGAGGCCCGCGGTGACCAGTTGGGAGACGAACACGAAGGAGGTGGCGATGAGCAGGCGCAGGACGGCGTCCCCGGCCGGGAGCGCGCCGCCGGTGGGGAGCCGGAGCGGGCCCCAGCCGTAGGCGACCGTGCCGGCGGCGAGCGCGAGGAGCGGCAGGAGGAGGAGCGCGGCGGCGCTGTAGCCGAGCGCGACCGCCAGCTTGGCGGCGAGCAGCCGGGCCCGGGGCACCGGCGCCGCCAGGAGGTAGCGCAGCGAGGACCAGCCGGCCTCGGAGGCGACGGTGTCGCCGCAGAACAGCGCCACGGGGATGACGAGGAGGAAACCGGCGGAGACGAAGAGGCAGGTCGCCGCGAAGTTGGCGCCCGAGGCGGTCGCCGTGTCGATCAGGGTGATCCGGCCGCCGCGGTCGTCGGCGTCGGGGCCGCCGATGGCGAAGGCCACGATCAGGACGAAGGGCAGGGCGGCGAGCACCCCGGCCATCACCAGGGTGCGGCGGCGCTTCCACTGGCGCAGGGCCTCGACGCGCAGCGGCAGGGTGCGCCCGGGGCGGTAGCCGGGGGCGAGGGCCTCCGGGTCGGGTCCGGGGCGGGGGCCGGTGGCCGTCGCGGTCATGCGGATCCTCCGATCAGGGTCAGGAAGGCGTCCTCCAGGCGTCGGTGCGGGCCGACGCCGGTCAGCGGGACGTCCAGGCGGACGAGTTCGCCGATCAGCGCGGTGGCGTCGGCGGGGCCGCCGTCGGGGGTGTCGAGCCGGACGAGGAGGCCGTCCTCGGCGCGGACCGCGGAGCCGACGCCGGGCAGGGCGGCGACCTTCTCGACGAGCGCGTCGGGGACGGGCGCGCCGAGAGTGACGAGCAGGGTGTCCCCGGCGCCGGTGATCTCGGCGACCGGGCCCGCCTGGACCAGCCGGCCGCGGTCCATGACGACGAGGTGGGTGCAGGACTGCTCGACCTCCGCGAGGAGGTGGCTGGAGACGATGACGGTGCGGCCCCCGGCGGCGTACCGGATCATCACCTCCCGCATCTCGCGGATCTGCGGCGGGTCGAGGCCGTTGGTGGGTTCGTCGAGGATGAGGAGGTCGGGCAGGCCCAGCATGGCCTGGGCGATGGCGAGGCGCTGCCGCATGCCCTGCGAGTAGGTGCGGACGGCCCGTTCGAGGGCGCCGCCGAGGTTGGCGATGCGCAGGGCCTCGTCGAGGTGGGCGTCCTCGGCGGGGCGGCCGGTGGCCTTCCAGTACAGCTCCAGGTTCTCCCGGCCGGTGAGGTGCGGCAGGAAGCCGGCGCCCTCGACGAAGGAGCCGACCCGGGAGAGGACCGGAGCGCCGGGGCGGACGGCCTGGCCGAAGACCCGGATCTCGCCCTCGTCGGGGGTGATCAGGCCCATGAGCATGCGCAGGGTGGTGGTCTTGCCGGCGCCGTTGGGGCCGAGGAGGCCGAGGACCTGGCCCTGCTCCACCCGGAAGGAGAGCTCGCGGACCGAGTACCGCTCGCCGCCCCTGTACTTCTTCGACAGGCCGGTGATCCGGAGGGGGACGGAGGCGAGTTCCGGGTCGGGGGCCGGGGTGGCCGTGCGGCGGCGGGCGGTCAGCAGGAGGGCCGCGGCGACGGCGAGGCCGGCGAGCGGCAGGCCCCAGACCCACCAGGGCAGGCCGGCGGCCTGGGTGGCGACGGCGGGTGCGGTGGGCACGGTCAGCGGGCCCTCGACGGCGACGGTGTAGCCGGCGGTGGCGACCGGGGAGGCGTAGCCGAGGTCGGTGGCCGAGACGACGAGCCGGAGCCGGTGGCCGGCCTCCACCTCGTGGTCGACGGCGGGGAGGGTGAGGGTGACGGAGCGGCCCTTTCCGGCGTCCTCGACGCGGACCGGGGCGACGAGCTGGGCGGGCAGCACCTGCTGCCGTCCGTCGGGCCCGACGTCGTACACCTTGCCGAAGAGGACGGCGGAGCCGTCGGGGGCGGTGGAGGTGACCTTGACGCGGACGGTCGGGGTGCCGGTGATCCGGAGCGGTTCGGCCTGCGGGGCGGCGTCGAAGCGGGCGTGCTGGCCGGGGAAGTCGAGGGCGAGGCCGACGCCGAGGGAGGAGGAGAGTCCGCCGAGGCCGCCGCCGAGGCCGGGGACGGAGGAGACGGCGGGCGGGGCGCCGCCGGCCGGGTTGGTGAAGCGCTGCGCCGGTCCGGCGAGGGCCAGTGCGCGGGTGCCCTCGCGCAGGCCCGGGTAGCGGTCGGCGGTGGCGGCGCGCAGGGTGGCGCGGCCGTCGGTGGAGTCGACGCCGCCGGTGCGGCTGACGCGGAAGGCGGGGCCGGTGTCGACGGAGGCGTCCTTCTTCAGCCAGCGGTCGAACCAGGCGGCGGTCCGGTCCTCGACGCGCGCGGCCTCGCGGTCGCCGCCGTCGTGGCCGCCGGCGATCCAGTCGACGGCGACGGGGGCGCCGTTGGCGGCGAGGGCGCGGGCCATGGCGTCGGACTGGTCGAGGGTGAAGAGGGAGTCGTTCTGGCCCTGCACGATGAGGGTGGGGACCTTGACGCGGTCGGCGACGGCGGAGGGGCTGCGGGCTTCGAGCAGGGCGCGGGCTGCGGCGTCGGGCCGCCCGGAGACGGCGACGCGTTCCCTGAGGGCGCAGATCTCGGGGGCGAAGCGGCCGCAGGCGTCGCCCCGGGCGTCGGTGCCCATGGAGAAGAGGATCCCGGACCAGAGCTTCTTGTAGACGCCGTCGGGGAAGAGGGCGTCGGCGAGGTTCCAGTAGGTGATCTGGGGGGCGATGGCGTCGATGCGCGGGTCGTGTCCGGCGGCGAGGAGGGAGATCGCGCCGCCGTAGGAGGCGCCGCCGACGCCGACGCGCGGGTCGCCCTGGCGGTCGAGCAGAACCTCGGGGCGGGCGGCGAGCCAGTCGACGAGGCCGCGGACGTCCTGGACCTCGTGCGCGGGGTCGTTGAGGCCGATCTTCCCGCCGGAGGCGCCGAAGCCGCGGGCGGACCAGGTGAGGACGGCGTAGCCGTCGCGGGCGAGCCGTTCGGCCTGGGGGCGGACGTCGTCCTTGGAGCCGCCGAAGCCGTGCGCGAGCAGGACGGCGGGGCGGCGGCCGGCGGCGCCGGCGGTGAAGTACGAGGTGTCGATCCGCACCCCGTCGAGGGTGAGGGCCCGGTCCTCGCGCTGGACGGGCGGGGGTTCGTCCAGCGCGGCGGCGGTCCAGGTGCCGGCGCCCGCGAGGACGGCGAGGGCGGCGGTGACCGCGGCCCACCGGGGAAGTCGGAGTCGCATGGTCCCGAGCCTAGGCGGCCCGTCGGTGCGGCGGCGGCGCCCCGGGGCGGAGATGCCCGGCCTCCTGGAGGCGTAGGCCGTCCGGTCCGCGTACAGCGGTCGCGGTACGCCCGGGCGGCGGGGACCTCCACCCGATCGCGTCTCCCGGCGTGCGGCGGGCCGGGGGGTGCCGAAGAGTCGTGGCGAACACCCCCACTTCGAAGGAGAGAACATGCTTCGGCGCATCTCGATCGCTCTGGCCGGTCTGCTCGCTGTCGGCTTCATCGCCGCCTCCCCGGCGGCCGCGCACGCCGGCGACGTGGACGGCTGCTGGTTCAGCGCGGTCGAAGCCTCGGCGGGCAGCGTCCACGTGTCGGACTTCGACGCCACCTGCTGGCACGTGGGCTGACCCGCGGTCCGGTCGACCGCTCCGGGCGGGCACCCTTCGGGGTGCCCGCCCGGCGGCACGCGCGGCGGCACGCGCGGCGGCACGCGCGGCGGCACGCGCGGCGGCACGCGCGGCGGCCCCGGGCGCGGTGTGCGCCCGGGGCCGCCGTGGGCCCACGAGGGGTCAGTGGTTGCGCGGGAAGCCCAGGTCCACGCCGGCGGGGGCGTCGGCCGGGTCGGGCCAGCGGGTGGTGACGACCTTGCCGCGGGTGTAGAAGTGCACGCCGTCGTTGCCGTAGATGTGGTGGTCGCCGAAGAGCGAGTCCTTCCAGCCACCGAAGGAGTGGTAGCCCACCGGCACCGGGATCGGCACGTTGACGCCGACCATGCCGGCCTCGACCTCCAGCTGGAAGCGGCGGGCGGCGCCGCCGTCGCGGGTGAAGATCGCGGTGCCGTTGCCGAACTTCGAGGCGTTGATGAGGGCGAGGCCCTCCTCGTACGTCTCGGCGCGCAGCACGCACAGGACCGGGCCGAAGATCTCGTCCTGGTAGGCCTTGGCGGTGGTCGGCACGTGGTCCAGGAGGGAGAGGCCGATCCAGTGGCCGTCCTCGTACCCCTCGACCGTGTAGCCGGTGCCGTCGAGGACGACGCGGCAGCCCTCGGCCTCGGCGCCGTGGACGTAGGAGGCGACCTTGTCGCGGTGGACGGCCGTGATGAGCGGGCCCATCTCGGAGGTGGGGTCGGTGCCGGGACCGATCTTGATCTTCTCGGCGCGCTCGCGGATCTTCTCGACCAGCTCGTCGCCGATGGCGCCGACGGCCACGACCGCGGAGATCGCCATGCAGCGCTCGCCGGCGGAGCCGTACGCGGCGGAGACGGCGGCGTCGGCCGCGGCGTCGAGGTCGGCGTCCGGGAGGACCAGCATGTGGTTCTTGGCGCCGCCGAGCGCCTGGACGCGCTTGCCGTTGGCGGAGGCGGTGGTGTGGATGTACCTGGCGATCGGGGTCGAGCCGACGAAGGAGATCGCGGCGACGTCCGGGTGCTCCAGGAGGCGGTCGACGGCGACCTTGTCGCCGTGCAGGACGTTGAAGACGCCGTCCGGCAGACCGGCCTCGGCGAGCAGCTCGGCGATCTTGAGGGAGGGCGACGGGTCCTTCTCGCTCGGCTTGAGGACGAAGGTGTTGCCGGTCGCGATGGCGATCGGGAACATCCACATCGGGACCATGGCCGGGAAGTTGAAGGGCGTGATGCCGGCGACGACGCCGACCGGCTGGCGGATCGAGGCCACGTCCACGCGGTTCGACACCTGGGTGGACAGCTCGCCCTTGAGCTGGGTGGTGATGCCGCAGGCCAGGTCGACGATCTCCAGGCCGCGGGCGACCTCGCCGAGGGCGTCGGAGTGGACCTTGCCGTGCTCGGCGACGATCAGCTCGGCGATGGCGTCGCGGTTGGCGTCGAGCAGCGCGCGGAACTTGAAGAGGATCGTGGTGCGCTGGGCCAGCGAGGAGGTGCCCCAGGTGGCGAAGGCGTCCTTCGCGGCGGCGACGGCCGCGTCGACCTCCTCCACCGAGGCGAGGGCGACCTGCGTGGTGACGGCGCCGGTGGCCGGGTCGGTGACCGGGCCCCAGTTGCCCGACGTGCCCTCGACGGTCTTGCCACCGATCCAGTGGTGGACGCTCTTCGTCATGACGTGTTACTCCTTCGGGGCCTTCAGAGATGGCGGCGTCGGGCGGTGACGTGCCGGTCGTACTCCTCGCGGGCCTTGACCGCCGACGGGCGGGTCGAGATCTCGGCCACGGGCACATCCCACCACGCCTGGGCCGGGGGCGGGCCCGACACACTGTCTGCCGTTTCGGTCTCGACGTAGACACATGTGGGATCCGTGGCGGCGCGGGCGTCCGCGAGGGCTTCCCGCAGGTCACGGATGGTGCGGGGGCGCAGCACCCGCATCCCGAGGGACGCGGCGTTGGCCCCGAGGTCGACGGGGAGCGGGGGGCCGGTGAAGGCTCCGTCGGCGGCGCGCAGGCGGTAGTCGGTGCCGTACCGCTCGGCGCCGACCGCCTCGGAGAGGCCGCCGATGGAGGCGTACCCGTGGTTCTGGAGGACCACCAGCTTCAGCGGCAGCCGCTCCTGCACGGCGGTGACGATCTCGGTGGGGTTCATCAGGTACGTGCCGTCCCCGACGAGCGCCCAGACGGGCCGGCCGGGGTCGGCGAGGAGGACGCCGATCGCGGCGGGGATCTCGTAGCCCATGCAGGAGTAGCCGTACTCGACGTGGTACTGGTCGCGGGAGCGGGTCCGCCACAGCCTGTGGAGGTCGCCGGGGAGCGAGCCGGCGGCGTTGACCAGGACGTCGGTGTGGTCCACCAGGGCGTCGAGCACGCCGAGGACCTGCGCCTGGGTGGGGCGGGCGGTCTCGTCGGGGGCGGCGTAGGCGGCGGTGACGCGGGCCTCCCAGCGGAGCTTCTCCTCGGCGTACTCGTGGACGTAGGGGGCGGCCACGTGGTGCGGGGCGAGGAGGGCGTGGAGCCGTTCGATCCCCTCGCGGGCGTCCGCGACCAGGGGCAGCGCCGCCAGCTTGTGCGCGTCGAAGGCGGCGACGTTGAGGTGGACGAACCGCACGGCGGGGTGGCCGAAGAGGGTCCCGGAGGCGGTGGTGAAGTCCGTCCAGCGGGTGCCGATGCCGAGGACCACGTCGGCCGTGCGGGCCAGGCGGTCGGCGACGGCGGTGCCGGTGTGGCCGACGGCCCCGACGTCCTGGGGGTGGTCGTGGGGCAGCGCGCCCTTGCCGGCCTGGGTGGAGGCGACCGGGATGCCGGTCAGCGAGGCGAACGCGGCCAGCGCCGCCTCGGCGCCGCTGTGCCGGACGCCGCCCCCGGCGACGATCAGCGGGCGGGCGGCCCCGCGGAGCGCGTCGGCGGCCGCGTCCAGCTCGTGCCCGTCCGGCGCGGCGCGACGGATCCGCCAGGTCCGCTCGGCGAGGAACGCCTCGGGCCAGTCGTACGCCTCCGCCTGGACGTCCTGCGGGAGGGCGAGGGTGACGGCGCCGGTGGCGGCGGGGTCGGTGAGGACCCGCATCGCCTCGAGCGCGGCCGGGATCAGCGCCTCGGGGCGGACGATCCGGTCGAAGTAGCGGGAGACGGGCCGCAGGCAGTCGTTGACGGAGACGTCGCCGGCGTACGGCACCTGGAGCTGCTGGAGGACCGGGTCGGCGGGGCGGGTGGCGAAGGTGTCGCCGGGGAGCAGCAGCACCGGGAGGTGGTTGACGGTGGCGAGGGCGGCGCCGGTGACGAGGTTGGTGGCGCCGGGGCCGATGGAGGTGGTGACGGCGTGGGCGGAGAGCCGGCCGGTCTGGCGGGCGTGGCCGACGGCGGCGTGCACCATGGCCTGCTCGTTGCGGCCCTGGTGGAAGGGCATGGCGTCGGCGTGCTCGACGAGCGCCTGGCCGATCCCGGCGACGTTGCCGTGGCCGAGGATTCCCCAGGTGGCGGCGATGAGCCGGCGCCGGTCGCCGTCGCGCTCGGCGTACTGGGCGGCGAGGAAGCGCACCAGGGCCTGGGCGACGGTGAGGCGGACGGTGCCGGTGGGGCGGACGCTCACGCGTATCCCTCCGTGTGGTCGGGGTGGAAGCTGATCCGCCACTCCCGGGCGGGGCCGGGTCCGGCCATGACGTTGAGGTAGTAGAGGTCGTGGCCGGGCTGGGCGATGGAGGGGCCGTGCCAGCCGTCGGGGACGAGGACGGCGTCGCCGCCGCGGACCTCGGCGAGCAGTTCGGCGCCGCCGGGCCGGGAGGGCGAGATCCGCTGGTAGGCGTAGCCGCGCGGGTCCTCGATCTCGTAGTAGTAGATCTCCTCCAGGACGGACTCGGTCCCGGGGCGGTGCTCGTCGTGCTTGTGCGGCGGGTAGGAGGACCAGTGGCCGCCGGGGGTGATCACCTCGACGGCGATCAGCCGGTCGCAGGGGAAGGCGTCGGCCGAGGCGAAGTTCCGCACGGTGCGGGCGCGGTCGCCGCTGCCGCGGGTCTCCACGGGAACCTCCGGCGCGGGGCCGTAGCGGGCGGGGAGTCGTCGCTCGCAGTTCGCTCCTGCCAAAGCGAAGCGGCCTCCCGCGCCGGAGGCGATCTGGGCGTGGGCGTCGCGCGGTACGTAGACGAAGTCGGACACGGAGGCGAACACGCTTCTCCGGCCCCCGAGTTCGAAAAGCTCCCCGTCGACGCGCACGGTACAGGCACCGGCGAGGGGAAGCACCACCCACTCGGCGTCCGCGGTGTCGAAAGTGTGTTCTGCCCCCGGCGGGAGGTCGAGGACGCGGAGCGCGGAACGGCTCCATCCGGCGGCCCCCGGGTCGATGTCCAGGGCGTACGGACCCCGGGCTGCGGTCCCGGCGGGGAGGTGGAGGCGGCGGTCGGGGCTGGTCATGTGCGGGGGTCCTCGGTGGGGAGGAGACGGGGGGCGGGGGCCCGGCGGCGGGGCGGGGCGGTCACCGGCGGGGGGCCTCCGGCGGGAGCGTGCCCGAGCCGGCCGCGAGGGCGCGGTCGATCTCGGCGGCGTCCGGCATGGCGGGGGCGCAGCCCAGGCGGCCGGCGACGATCGAGCCGGCGGCGCCCGCGCGGCGCAGGGTCTCCTCCAGCGGGAGCCCGGCGAGGAGGCCGTCGACGAGCGCGCCGCCGAAGGCGTCTCCGGCGCCGAGGCCGTTGACGACCTCGACCGGCAGCGGCGGGACGGCGGCGCGGCGCCCGTCGGCGGCGAGCGCGAGGACTCCCTCGGGCCCGCGCTTGACCACGGCCAGCCGGAGGCCGTCGCCGGGGGCGAGGAGGCCGAGGAGGGCGCGGGCGGCGGCCTCCGGGTCGCGGGCGCCGGTGGCGACCTCGCACTCCTCGGCGTTGCCCACGGCGACGGTGGCGTGCCGCAGGGCCTCGGTGTAGTGGGGGCGGGCGGTGGCCGGGTCCGGCCAGAAGGCGGGGCGCCAGTCGAGGTCGAGGACGGTGTGGGCGCGGCCGGCGCGGGCCCGCAGGGCGGTGAGGGTGGCGGCGCGGCTGGGCTCCTCGCTGAGGCCGGTGCCGGTGGCCCACAGGACGCGGGCGGCGCGCAGCGCGTCGAGGTCCAGCTCGTGCGGGTGGATCTCCAGGTCGGGGGCCTTGGGGCGGCGGTAGAAGGTGAGGGGGAAGTCGTCCGGCGGGAAGAGGGCGCAGAAGGTGACGGGCGTGGGATGGCCGGGGACCTCGGTGACCCAGCGGGCGTCCACCGCGCACTCCTTCAGCTCGCGCCGGAGGTAGGTGCCGAAGGCGTCGGCGCCGGTGCGGCTGACGAGGGCGGTGCGCCGGCCCAGCCGGGCGGCGGCGACGGCCACGTTGGCCGGGGAGCCGCCGAGGAACCGGCGGAAGGTCTCGACCCGGTCGAGTCCGACGCCGCTCTGGAGGGGGTAGAGGTCCACGCCGAGCCGCCCCATGGTGATCAGCTCGTACGGCTCCGACTCCACCCGTGCCACCTCTCGACTCCGGCGCCCGCTCCCAGGTCTAACCCTCCTCCGGGAGGCGTGTCAACGACATGTCCGGACATTCGGGCGCGCCCCGGGCGGGTCCGGCGGCCGTCTTGACGCTGCTCCGGGGCGGGGTCAAGGTGGCTGGCATGACGAAGCCGTCGCCGTCGCCGTCCCGCATCCGGATCGGATCCGCCCCGGACTCCTGGGGGGTGTGGTTCCCCGACGATCCCCGGCAGGTGCCGTGGCAGCGGTTCCTCGACGAGGTGGCGGGCTCCGGGTACGAGTGGATCGAGCTGGGGCCGTACGGCTATCTGCCCACCGATCCGGCGCTGCTCGCCGAGGAGACCTCCCGGCGCGGGCTGCGGGTGTCGGCGGGCACCGTCTTCACCGGGCTGCACCACGGGCCGTCCGTGTGGGAGCGGACCTGGGCGCACGTCGCGGAGAACGCGGCCCTGGCGCAGGCCGTGGGGGCCCGGCACCTGGTGGTGATCCCCTCCTTCTGGCGGGACGACAGGACCGGCGCGGTGCTGGAGGACCGGGTGCTGACGCCGGAGCAGTGGCGGCACCTGACGGCGCTGACCGAGCGGCTGGGGCGGGAGGTGCGGGAGCGGTACGGGCTGCGGATCGTGGTCCATCCGCACGCCGACACCCATCTCGACGACGAGGAGAGCGTGACCCGCTTCCTCGACGCCACCGATCCGGACGCGGTGGCGCTCTGCCTGGACACCGGGCACTACGCGTACGCGGGCGGGGACAGCGTCAAGCTGATCGAGACCTACGGGGAGCGCATCGGCTACCTCCATCTGAAGCAGGTGGATCCGGTGGTGCTCGCGGAGGTGCGGGCCGAGGGGCTGCCGTTCGGCCCGGCGGTGGCCCGGGGCGTGATGTGCGAGCCGCCGGCCGGGGTGCCGGCCCTGGAGCCGGTCCTGGCCGCCGCCGCGGCGCTGGGCACGGAGCTCTTCGCGATCGTGGAACAGGACATGTACCCGTGCGAGCCGGACGCCCCCTATCCGATCGCCCTGCGCACCCGCGGCTACCTCCGCTCCTGCGGGGTGTAGTCCCGCGGGGCCCGGCGGCTCCGGCGCACGGGGGCGCGCCGTGGTGACCGTGCGTCACTTCTGTCACGGCCTTCGCGCCCCCGTCACACGTGTCTCCGTTACGCGGGCTTCGTGTCACAGGCGTTCGACAGCCGCTTCCCGGCGGTCCGGAAGGGTCGTTCACCGGGCACAGGACCGGTGATCACCGACGCCACCGCCCGCAGCGCCCCCGAACGGCACCCCCCGCCACCGCTGCGCGGCACGGGGCGTGAGGGAGGTACAGGCATGACGGACAGAAGCCTCTGGACGTACAAGGACATCGCCGCGCACATCCGGGTGCAGCCCGACACCGTCCGCTCCTACCGGAAGCACGGGCTGCTGCCGCCACCCGACCGCGTGGAGTCCGGCAAGCCCTTCTGGTACGCGGACACCGTGCGCGCCTGGGTCGCGAGCCGTCCGGGCAACCGGGCGCGCCGCGACTGATCCGCGCTCCCCCGCGCCGTGCGGCGCCGGCTCCCGGTGGTCCGGGGGCCGGCGCCGCGCGGCGTCTCAGCCCCGGGCGCCGACGGGCTCGCGTATCTCCCCCGGGTCGCCGGCCGTCGTGTCTGGCGCGGCCGGTGCCCCGGACTCGCTGATGCCGAAGCGGTCGTGGAAGCGGCGCAGCGGCCCGGGGGCCCACCAGGTGAGGCGGCCGGTGAGCTTCATGACCGAGGGGACGAGGAGGCTGCGGACGACCATGGCGTCCATGACGACGGCGAGGGCGACGCCGAGGCCCAGCATCTTGGTGTTGGTGACCCGGGAGGTGCCGATGGCGACCATGACGACGGCGAGGATGACGGCGGCGGCGGTGATGAGGCCGCCGGTGCGGGCGAGGCCGAAGCGGACGGCGCCCTCGTGGTCGCCGGTGGTGTCGTACTCCTCCTTGATCCGGGAGAGCAGGAAGACGCCGTAGTCCATGGAGAGGCCGAAGGCCACGCAGAACATGAGGACCGGCAGGGTGGTCTCGATGTCGCCGGTGGCGGTGAAGCCGAGGAGGCCGGAGAGGTGTCCGTCCTGGAAGACCCAGACGACGGCGCCGAACATCGCGGTGAGGCTGAGGGCGTTGAGGACGACGGCCTGGACGGGGATGACGACGCTGCCGGTGAGCAGGAAGACCAGCAGCAGGGTGACGAGGACGATGATGCCCGCGGCCCAGGGCAGCCGCTCGCCGATGGCGTCCTTGGAGTCGACGAGGACGGCGGCCTGTCCGGTGACGGAGGTGTCGAAGGGGGCTTCGGCGGCGCGCAGTTCGCCGACGGCCCGCTGGGCGGCGGTGCCGGCGCCGGGGCCTTCGGGGACGACGCTGTAGTAGGCGTGGGCGTCCGCTCCGGTGCCGGAGACGACGGGGCCGTCGACACGGACGACGCCGTCGAGGGCGGCGATCCGCTCGCGGTAGGCGCCGTACTCGGCGGGGGTGGCGGGGCCCTGGGCGAGGACGGTGAGGCTGCCGCCGGGGTCGCCGGGGAAGCCTTCGCGCAGCTCCTCCTGGACGATCCGGGAGGTGGCGGTGGCGGGCAGCTGCCGGTCGTCGGCGGTGCCGAACTTCACGCCGAGGAAGGGCAGTCCGAGCAGGACGAGGCCGGCGGTGGTGAGGACGGCGAAGACGGGGGCCCTGCGCATCACCAGGCCGGCCGCCCGGGACCAGCCGGCGCCCGCCGGGGCGTCCTTCGCGGGGACGCGGCGGCGCCGGAGCAGGCGGCGCAGGTCGAGGGCGTCGACCCGGTGGCCGAGGAGCACGAGGGCGGCCGGGAGCAGGGTGAGGGCGGCGGCCGCGGCGAGCAGGACGACGGCGATGCCCGCGTAGGCGAAGGAGCGCAGGAAGTACTGCGGGAAGACGAGCATGGCGGCGAGCGAGACGGCGACGGTGAGGGCGGAGAAGAGCACGGTCCGCCCGGCGGTGCGCAGGGTGGTGCGGACGGCGGCGGCCGGTGCGGCGCCCGCGGCGAGCTCCTCGCGGTAGCGGCGGACCACGAAGAGCGCGTAGTCGATGGCGAGGCCGAGGCCGAGCGCGGTGGTGAGGTTCTGCGCGAAGACGGAGACGTCGGTGAACTCGGTGAGGCCGCGCAGCACGGCGTTGGTGCCGAGGATGGCGACGATGCCGACGCCGAGCGGCAGCAGGGCGGCGACGGCGCTGCCGAAGACCATGACGAGCAGGACCAGGGTGAGCGGCAGGGCGATCAGCTCGGCCCGCAGCAGGTCCTCCTGGATGATCGTCTGCATCTCGTGGCGGACGGCGAGGCCGCCGCCGAGGGTGACCTCGACGGGCCCCCGGGTGCCCCGGTAGGAGGGGGCGATCCGGTCGAGGACCTCGCCGGCCGCCTTCTCCTCGCCGGCGATCCGGGCGGCGACGACGGCCTGGGTGCCGTCCTCGGAGCGCAGTGCGGGCGAGCCGGTGGTCCAGTAGGAGCCGACGCCCTCGACGCCGGGCTCGGCGGCGAGCCGCTCGGTGAGCCGGCGGGCCTCGGCGGCCACGGCGGGGTCGTCGACCCCGGCCTTCCCGGCGTCGACGAGGAGCAGCAGATTGGGCTGGGAGCCGGGGAACTCCCGCTCCAGCGCCTCGGTGGCGTAGGTGGATTCGGCGGCCGGGTCCTCCCAGCCGCCGCTGCCCATCCGGTCGCCGACGCCGCCGCCCGCGAGGACCGCGAGGGCGGTGAGGACGAGGGCGACGAGCAGGGTGAGCCGGGGCCGCGCGGTCACCAGCCCCGTCCATCCCCCGCCGGGTGCTCCGGCGGGCCGCCCGGCCGGGCCGCCACCCGGGTCCCCGCCCCGCGCGGGGGCCGGATTCTTGACTTCGGACATGACGCGGTGTCCCCTTCACCGTGGCCCCCGCTCTCGCTTCCCGGCAGGTCGCGGGGGCCGCCCATTGCCATAGACTGGCAAACACGAGTGATCTCTCGCGTTTCTCTAGAATGCGAGCGACCTCTCGTGTTTGTCAACGCGTATCGAGGGAGGCCGGGGACGGACATGCCCGAGGACCCCAAGCCGCGCCGCCGCCAGGCGCGCGGCGAACGCCGCATCGCCCAGCTGCTCCAGGCCGCCGCGGACGTCTTCTGCGCCCAGGGCTACACGGCCACCAGCACCAACGCGATCGCCCGCGAGGCCAAGGTCTCGCCGGGCACGCTCTACCAGTACTTCCCCAACAAGGAGGCGATCGCCGTCGAGCTCGGCGGCCGCCTCATCCACGAGATGCGCGAGCGGCACGGCCAGGTCTTCACCCCGGAGAACGTGGCGCTGCCGCTGCCGGAGCTGATCGACGCGGTCCTCGACCCGATGATCGAGTTCAACTGCCTCAACCCGGCCTTCCTCGCCCTGATGCACGGCTCCGACGTGCCCGGCCGGATCGCCGAGGAGCACGACGAGCTGCACGCCTCGCTGCTCTCCCAGGTCCGCGGGCTGATCGGCGCGCGGGCCGTCCCCACCCTGCCCGCCGAGGAGCTGGACTCGGTCGCCGACATGGCCTTCGCCGTCTTCAAGGGCGGCCTCGCCCTGATCGTCGCCGCCCCCGAGGGCCCCGTCAGGGACCGGGCCGTCGCCGAGCTGAAGAAGGTCCTGCTCCGCTACCTGGGCCCGCTCCTCGCCGGGGAGGGGGCCGGGGTCACCACGACTCCGACCCGCTGACCGCCTCCTCCGGCACCCGGTCCCGGCCGGCCCGGATCCGCAGCGCCAGCAGCGGGAGGACCAGCACGGAGACCATGCCGGCGCCCACCAGCGCCGCCGCCTCGCCCGCCGACAGGGCCTTGTCGTCCACGCCGATGGTGGTGATGGCGACGACGAGCGGCAGCGCGGTGGAGCCGTACAGCACCAGCGCGCCCCGGTCCTTGCGGTCGAGGTCGCGCGGGGCGAGGAACCACATCGGGCCGCCGCGCACCACCAGGAAGAGCACCAGGAAGACCGGCAGGAGCAGCAGCGTCCGGCCGCCGGAGAGCAGCGAGTCCAGGTCGAACTCGATGCCGGTGACGACGAAGAAGACCGGCACCAGGAAGCCGAAGCCGACCCCCTCCACCTTCTCCAGGATCTCCGGGCCCGCCTCGGGCGCGGCCCCGGTGAGCACCAGCCGGGTGATGAGTCCGGCGGCGAAGGCGCCGAGGAGGACGTCGAGGCCGAGGGCCGTGGAGGCGCCGAGCATCAGGGCGAGGAGCAGGAAGACGAAGCGGACCGCGAACTGGCCGCTGGTGTGCAGGGTCTTGGCGATGACGCGCGCGAACCACGGGGGCCGGGGCCGCAGCGCCCAGTAGACGGCGGCCGCGGTGAGCGCGGCGAAGACGGCGAGCAGCACCGTGGACTCGGCGGCGGTGCGCCCGCTGAGCAGCAGCGCCATGGCGATGATCGGGCCGAACTCGCCGACCGCGCCGAAGGCCATCACGACCGAGCCGAAGCGGCCGCGCAGTCCGCCGGAGTCCCGCAGCACGGGCAGGACGGTGCCGAGGGCGGTGCTGGTGAGGGCCACCCCGATGAAGACGCCGGTGGAGTAGCCCCCGCCGAGCAGGATGCCGGCGGTGAGCCCGAGGGCGAGGGCGGCCAGCCAGGCCCACACCGAGCGCCTGAGGGTGTCGCCGCGGACCTTGCCGAACTCGATCTCGTACCCCGCCAGGAAGATCAGCATGGTGAGGCCGAGCTCGGAGAGGCCGTCGATCAGCTCGTCGGAGCGGGCCCAGTCGAGGACGTCGGGGCCGACGCAGATGCCGAGGAGGATCTCGAAGACGGCGAGCGGCACGGGGACGCGGCGGCCCACCCAATAGGCCAGCAGGGGCGCCAGGACGGCGATCACCATGATCAGGACGAGCGTGCTCCCCGAATGCGACATATCGGGTATCTACCATAGGCTCCGGTCAGATGCCCTGTCGGCGGAGGGACGTGGAGGCCCGCGGATGTACGACTACCGGACGACGCCCCAGCCCCCTCCCCCGCCCCAGGCCCCGCCGCCGGAGACCGGGCCGCGCCCCGGCCTGTGGAAGCGCTGCCTCGGGGGCGGACTGGCCCTGTGGGCGCTGACCGCCGTGGTCACCTACGCCACCGCCAACACGACGCTGCTGCCCACCCTGATCCTGCTGGGCAGCTTCCTGGTCCCGGGCGTCTTCGTCCTGTGGGCGTACGAGCGGCACGGCCGCGACCTCGGGCTGCCGGTGATCCTCGGCTGTTTCGTCACCGGCGGCGTCCTGGGCGTCCTGGGCGCCTCGGTCATGGAGTACTACCTGCTCCACCCGTCGCTGTGGATGTTCGTCGGGGTGGGGCTGATCGAGGAGGCGGTGAAGCTCGCCGCCCTGATGTTCGTCGTCCGCCACCGGCCGCGGCTGCGCGGCCGGCGCGCCGGCCTGGTGCTCGGCGGGACGGTCGGCTTCGGCTTCGCCGCCTTCGAGAGCGCGGGGTACGCCTTCAACGCGGCCGTCACCATGGACGGCATCGACCTGCGCTCCCTGCTGGAGACGGAGATCCTGCGCGGGGTGCTCGCCCCCTTCGGGCACGGCCTGTGGACGGCGATCGCCGGCGCGGTGCTCTTCTCCTTCCGCCGCCCCGACGGCCGCTTCCGCCTCGCCGGACCGGTCGTCGGCGCGTACCTGGGGGTGGCGGCGCTGCACGCGCTCTGGGACTCGATGCACGGGATCGCCCTCTGGCTGGTGCTGCGGACGACCGCCACGGACCTGGACCGCTCGCTCTTCGCGCAGGGGTACATCCCGCAGCCCACGGCCGAGCAGGAACACCTCTTCACCCTCTTCTCGGTGGGCGGTCTGGTGCTGGTGACACTGGTGGGGCTGGCGTGGCTGAGATCGCTCGCCCGACGCGCGCCGGACCCGACTGGCCTTTATACCCCCTAGGGGTATAGCATCGACGACGTAAGGCTCCGAACCGAAGAGGAGAACCCCATGGCCGCCGAGACGCAGACCGAACTCACCACCGTCTACCAGGTCAAGGGCATGACCTGCGGCCACTGCGAGGGCGCCGTCTCCGGCGAGATCTCCGCCCTCCCTGGCGTCTCCTCGGTCACCGCCGTCGCGAAGACCGGCGAGGTCACCGTGGTCTCCGCCGCCCCGCTCGACCGCGAGGCCGTCGCCGCCGCCGTCGACGAGGCCGGATACGAGCTGGTCTGACCGCCCGCCGCACCGACCCCGCAGGGCCGTACCGTTGACCGGTACGGCCCTGCTCCCCTTTTGGAACCGCACATGCCCAGCACCACCGTCACCGAGCTGACCATCGGCGGGATGACCTGCGCCTCCTGCGCGGCCCGCATCGAGAAGAAGCTCAACCGGATGGACGGCGTCACCGCCACCGTCAACTACGCCACCGAGAAGGCACACGTCGAGCACGCCTCCGAGGTCGGCGTCGACGCGCTGATCGCCACCGTGGTGAAGACCGGCTACACCGCCGAGGAGCCCGCGCCGCCGGAGCCCGAGGCGGCGGCGGAACCGGACGGCGACCCCGAACTCGCCGCCCTCCGGCAGCGCCTCACCGTCTCCGCCGTCCTCTCCGCCCCGGTCGTCCTGCTCGCCATGGTCCCCGCCCTCCAGTTCGACGGCTGGCAGTGGCTCTCCCTCACCCTGGCCTCCCCCGTCGTCGTCTGGGGCGGCCTGCCCTTCCACCGGGCCGCCTGGACCAACCTCCGGCACGGCGCCGCCACCATGGACACCCTCGTCTCGATCGGCACCCTCGCCGCCTACGGCTGGTCCCTGTGGGCCCTCTTCCTCGGCGACGCCGGCCTGCCCGGCATGCGCCACGGCTTCGACCTCACCGCGGACCGCGCCGACGGCGCCTCCGCGATCTACCTGGAGGTCGCCGCCGGCGTCGTCACCTTCCTCCTGCTCGGCCGCTACCTGGAGGCCCGCGCCAAGCGGAAGGCCGGCGCCGCGCTGCGGGCCCTCATGGAGCTCGGCGCCAAGGACGTGGCCGTCCTCCGGGAGGACGGGGAGGTACGGGTGCCGGTGGCCGACCTGCGGACCGGCGAGCTCTTCGTCGTGCGCCCCGGGGAGAAGATCGCCACCGACGGCACCGTCACCGAGGGCTCCTCCGCCGTCGACGCCTCCCTGCTCACCGGCGAGTCCCTGCCCGTCGACGCCGTCCCCGGCTCCGCCGTCACCGGCGGCTGCGTCAACGTCTCCGGACGGCTCGTCGTCCGGGCCGGCCGGGTCGGCGCCGACACCCGCCTCGCCCGGATGGCGAAGCTCGTCGAGGAGGCGCAGAGCGGCAAGGCCGAGGCGCAGCGGCTCGCCGACCGGATCTCCGCCGTCTTCGTCCCCGTCGTCCTGCTGATCGCCCTCGCCACCCTCGGCTTCTGGCTCGGCTCCGGCGCCGGCGCGACCGCCGCGTTCACCGCCGCCGTCGCCGTCCTGATCATCGCCTGCCCCTGCGCCCTGGGACTGGCCACCCCGACCGCGCTGCTCGTCGGCACCGGCCGGGGCGCCCAGCTCGGCATCCTCATCAAGGGCCCCGAGGTCCTGGAGTCCACCCGTCGCGTCGACACCGTCGTCCTCGACAAGACCGGCACCGTCACCACCGGCCGGATGGCCCTCACCGGCGTCCGCCCCGCCGCCGGGACCGGCGAGCGGGAACTGCTGCGGCTCGCCGGGGCCCTGGAGCACTCCTCCGAGCACCCGGTCGCCCGGGCCGTCGCGGCGGGCGCCGCCGAGCGGCTCGGCCTCCCCGCCGGCGAACTGCCGGTCCCCAAGGGCTTCGAGAACGTGCCGGGGCTCGGCGTGCGCGGCTCCGTCGACGGGCACCTCGTCCTCGCCGGACGGGCCGCGCTGCTCGCCGCCGAGGACGTGGCGGTGCCCGAGGACGCGCCGGCCGGTGCGGTGCTCGTCGCCTGGGACGGGGTCTTCCGCGGCTCCCTCGCCGTCGCCGACGCCGTCAAGGACACCAGCGCCGAGGCCGTCGCCCGGCTCCGGGCGCTCGGCCTGCGGCCGGTGCTGCTCACCGGCGACCACCGGGCCGTCGCGGAGGCCGTCGCGGCCGAGGTCGGCATCGACGAGGTGATCGCCGGGGTGCTGCCCGAGGAGAAGGCCGGGGTGGTCCGGCGGCTCCAGGAGGAGGGCCGCACGGTCGCCATGGTCGGCGACGGCGTGAACGACGCGGCGGCGCTCGCCACGGCCGACCTGGGGCTCGCGATGGGCACCGGGACGGACGCGGCGATCGAGGCGGGCGACCTCACCCTCGTCCGGGGCGACCTGCGGGCCGCCGCCGACGCGATCCGGCTCTCGCGGCGGACCCTGGCGACGATCAGGGGAAACCTGGCGTGGGCCTTCGGCTACAACGCGGCCGCCCTGCCGCTCGCCGCGGCCGGACTGCTCAACCCGATGATCGCGGGCCTGACCATGGCCTTTTCGTCCGTGTTCGTGGTGACCAACAGCCTGCGACTGCGGCGGTTCCGTTGATTTCACCTACACGTGACGCACAAGTCCTTCACAAAGAGACCTAGATCACAGATATTGGGGGGTAACCATCTGGGCTGTTCGCGAGTCTAAGTGGGCGATGCCAGAACGTCTTGGGGGACGTTCGCCGGGAGGTCTTGGGGGACGTCCCGGCAGGCAAGCGCGGCCGGGGCACGTGCACCGGGGAGCTTTGAGCGGCCCTCCCGTACGTACCCCGGCAGACCGCGCACCGGACGCCCGGCCCGGATCCCGTGGGGGGAATCCGCACCGGGAATATGAGAAGCGCCCCGCTCGCCGACCCGTGGGGGGATCGGAGGGCGGGGCGCTTCTGTACGACCCGGAGGCCTCTCAGCCGACCTGTGCGGGGCCGGCTCAGCGCTCCTCGACCGGGACGAAGTCGCGGAGGACCTCGCCGGTGTAGATCTGGCGCGGACGGCCGATGCGGGAGCCGGGCTCCTTGATCATCTCGTGCCACTGGGCGATCCAGCCGGGGAGGCGGCCGAGCGCGAAGAGCACGGTGAACATCTCGGTCGGGAAGCCCATCGCGCGGTAGATGAGGCCCGTGTAGAAGTCCACGTTCGGGTAGAGGTTGCGCGAGACGAAGTACTCGTCGGAGAGCGCGTGCTCCTCCAGCTTGAGCGCGATGTCCAGCAGCTCGTCGGACTTGCCGAGGGCCGAGAGGACGTCGTGCGCCGCCGCCTTGATGATCTTGGCGCGCGGGTCGAAGGACTTGTACACCCGGTGGCCGAAGCCCATCAGGCGGACGCCGTCCTCCTTGTTCTTCACCTTGCGGATGAAGGAGTCGACGTCGCCGCCGTTGGCCTTGATGCCCTCCAGCATCTCCAGCACCGACTGGTTGGCGCCGCCGTGCAGCGGGCCCCAGAGGGCGGAGATGCCGGCCGAGATCGAGGCGAACATGTTCGCCTGCGAGGAGCCGACCAGGCGCACGGTGGAGGTCGAACAGTTCTGCTCGTGGTCCGCGTGCAGGATGAGGAGCTTGTCGAGCGCCGAGACGACGACCGGGTCGAGCTCGTACTCCTGGGCCGGCACGGAGAACGTCATGCGCAGGAAGTTCTCGACGTAGCCGAGGTCGTTGCGCGGGTAGACGAACGGGTGGCCGATCGACTTCTTGTACGCGTACGCGGCGATCGTCGGCAGCTTCGCGAGGAGCCGGATCGTCGACAGGTGGCGCTGGGTCTCGTCGAACGGGTTGTGGCTGTCCTGGTAGAAGGTGGACAGCGCGGAGACCACGGAGGACAGCATCGCCATCGGGTGGGCGTCCCGCGGGAAGCCGCGGAAGAAGTTCTTGACGTCCTCGTGGACCAGCGTGTGCTGGGTGATCTCGTTCTGGAACGTGGAGAGCTCGTCGCCCTTCGGCAGCTCGCCGTTGATCAGCAGGTAGGCCACCTCCAGGAAGGTGGACTGCTCGGCCAGCTGCTCGATGGGGTAGCCGCGGTACCGCAGGATGCCCTGCTCACCGTCGAGGTAGGTGATCGCGGATTTGTAGGCGGCGGTGTTGCCGTATCCGCTGTCCAGGGTGACCAGACCGGTCTGGGCTCGCAGCTTCCCGATGTCGAAGCCCTTGTCGCCGACGGTGCTCTCGACCACCGGGTAGGTGTATTCACCGTCCGCGTACCGCAGTACTACAGAGTTGTCGCTCACGTCATCCCTCACCGACGTAGTGCCTCTTCTTCGAGGTGCCCTGACTGTCTCTACCATCCCCCACTTGGCTCAGGAGAGTGCACTCGGGGTCGCCATTGGGCCAATCGGCGGCACTCAGTGCCGCCAACCTGCTCATCCTGCCCCCTTCGCCCCGGTTCCGGTAGTCCTCCGTGATCTTTCACACGGGGGCGGCCCCTGTGAGGCGATGGGCCAGTGCGGTAAAGCGCCGGCCGGCCGAGACCGTCCGGACCGCCTGGGCGATCGCGCGGCGCGAACCGACCAGGACGACGAGCTTCCGCGCCCGGGTCACGGCCGTGTAGAGCAGGTTCCGCTGGAGCATCATCCACGCACTCATGGTGACCGGGATCACCACGGCCGGATACTCACTGCCCTGCGAACGGTGGATGGTGACCGCGTACGCGTGCGCCAGCTCGTCCAGCTCGTCGAAGCCGTACGGCACCTCCTCGTCCTCGTCCGTCCGGACGGTCAGGCGCTGCTCCTCGGGGTCCAGCGCCGTCACCACTCCGACCGTACCGTTGAAGACCCCGTTCGCCCCCTTCTCGTAGTTGTTCCTGATCTGGGTGACCTTGTCCCCCACGCGGAAGACCCGGCCGCCGAACCGCTTCTCCGGGACGTCCGGGCGGGCCGGGGTGATCATCTGCTGGAGCAGCCCGTTCAGCGCGCCCGCGCCCGCCGGCCCGCGGTGCATGGGGGCCAGGACCTGCACGTCCCGGCGCGGGTCGAGGCCGAACCTGGCCGGAATCCGCCGGGCGGCGACCTCGACGGCGACCCGGGCCGCGTCCTCCGTCTCCTCCTCCGCGAAGAGGAAGAAGTCCGGCAGACCGGTGGTGGCGGGCGGCAGGCCCTCGTTGATCCGGTGCGCGTTGGTCACCACGCCGGACTGCTGGGCCTGGCGGAAGATCCGGGTCAGCCGGACGGCCGGGACCGGGCTGCCCGGCGCCAGCAGATCGGCGAGCACCTCGCCGGCGCCGACCGACGGCAGCTGGTCCACGTCCCCCACCAGGAGCAGGTGGGTACCCGGCGCCACCGCCTTGACCAGCTTGTTCGCCAGCAACAGGTCGAGCATGGACGCCTCGTCGACCACGACGAGGTCGGCGTCGAGCGGCCGGTCCCGGTCGTACGCCGCGTCCCCGCCCGGCTTCAGTTCGAGCAGCCGGTGGACGGTGGACGCCTCGGCGCCGGTCAGCTCGGCCAGCCGCTTGGCGGCGCGGCCGGTCGGCGCGGCGAGCACCACCTTCGCCCGCTTGACCCGGGCCAGCTCCACGACGGACCGGACGGTGAAGGACTTGCCGCAGCCGGGGCCGCCGGTGAGGACCGCGACCTTCTGGGTCAGGGCCAGCCGGACGGCCTGCTCCTGCTCGGGCGCCAGGGTGGCCCCCGTGCGCTCCGCGAGCCAGGCCAGGGCCTTGTCCCAGGCCACGTCCCGGAAGGCGGGCATGCGGTCCTCAGGGGTGCGCAGCAGCCGCCGCAGCTGCCCGGCGAGCGAGAGCTCGGCCCGGTGGAAGGGGATCAGGTAGACGGCCGTGACCGGCTCCCCCTCCGGCCCCGGGACCGTCTCCCGGACGACCCCCTCGGGGTCCCCGGCCAGCTCGGCGAGGCACTCGATGACCAGTCCCGTGTCCACCTGGAGCAGCTTCACCGAGTCGGCGATCAGCCGCTCCTCGGGGAGGAAGCAGTGCCCCTGGTCACTGGACTGGGAGAGGGCGTACTGGAGCCCGGCCTTCACCCGCTCGGGGCTGTCGTGCGGGATGCCGACGGACTGGGCGATCCGGTCGGCGGTGAGGAAGCCGATGCCCCACACGTCGGCGGCGAGCCGGTAGGGCCGCTCGCGCACGACGGTGATCGAGTCGTCGCCGTACTGCTTGTAGATGCGGACGGCGATCGAGGTGGAGACGCCGACGGTCTGGAGGAAGACCATCACCTCCTTGATCGCCTTCTGCTCCTCCCAGGCGGCGACGATCCTCGCGGTGCGCTTGGGCCCCAGTCCGGGGACCTCGACGAGACGGCCCGGCGCCTCCTCCAGGACGTCGAGGGTCTCCAGGCCGAAGTGGGTCGTGATGCGGTCGGCGAAGACGGGGCCGATGCCCTTGACCAGGCCGGAGCCGAGGTAGCGGCGGATGCCCTGGACGGTGGCGGGCAGAACGGTCGAGTAGTTGTCCACCTGGAACTGCCGGCCGTACTGCGGGTGGGAGCCCCAGCGGCCCTCCATCCGCAGCGACTCCCCCGGCTGGGCGCCGAGCAGCGCGCCGACGACGGTGAGGAGCTCGCCGCCGCCCCGGCCGGTGTCGACCCGGGCGACCGTGTAGCCCGTCTCCTCGTTGGCGTACGTGATCCTCTCCAGCACGCCCTCCAGGACGGCGGGGCGGTGCGGCTGACCCTCGTTGGACATGCACCGACGGTAGCGAAGGGCACCGACAGCGGGGGCGGGCCCGCGGCGGACTCCCCCGCCGGGGTGCCGGGGCGGGGGATCGACCGTAGCGTTTCGGACATGAGCGAAAGCAGTGACTCCTTCCAGGACGACGTCCTGGCCGAACTCGGCGAGGACCGCCTGGCGGAGATCGCCGCGCTCGCCGGCACCGACGCGACCGGGGCCCGGAGCCTCGTCGGCGACTCGGTCGCGGAGCTCTCGGGCGGGCTGCGGCAGGCGGCGGCCGAGCCCGGCAGCGCGGACGAGGTGAGGGCCGCCGTCGACGAGGCGACCGCCGCGGACCCCCCGCTCCAGGGGGTCGCCGCCTTCGGCGGCCTCGCGGCCGGCGGTCTGATGGCAGGCGTCCTCGCCAAGCTGGCGAAGCCCGCCGCCAACGCCGTCGCCAAGCGCACCGGCATCCCCCCGGCCACCGTGAACCG
Organism: Streptomyces sp. NPDC058758; assembly: GCF_042746075.1. Lineage (NCBI taxonomy): Bacteria > Bacillati > Actinomycetota > Actinomycetes > Kitasatosporales > Streptomycetaceae > Streptomyces > Streptomyces sp. NPDC058758. The sequence continues at coordinate 75,852 of NZ_JBHYPS010000013.1, forward strand.
CGCGGTCGACCTGCTGCTCCCGGTCGTCCTCGCGGTCCTCACGAAGCGCGCCGCGGGGAAGGCGGGGAAGAGGGACGGCGGCCTCGGGGACCTGCTGGGCGGCGGGCGGAAGTAGCGCGGGCCGTCCGGCGCCGCACACGCCGGACGGCCCCGGCGCGGGTCCCGGCCGCACACCGGGATCCGCGCCCTCTCGGGGGCCTCAGACCTTGAGGAAGGCCTCCAGGGTCTCCTCCAGGACCTCGACGCCGTCCCTCGCCCACAGGGCGTCGTTGAACAGCTCGACCTCCACCGGGCCCGTGTAGCCGACCCGTTCGAGGAGGGCCGCCCACCACGTGAGGTCGATCGCGCCGGTGCCGAGCTGCCCGCGCCCGTTGAGGACGCCCTCCGGGAGGGGGGTCGTCCAGTCGGCGAGCTGGAAGGAGTGGATCCGGCCGCCGGCCGCGGCGCGCTCCACCGCCGCGGGGGCGTTCTCGTCCCACCACAGGTGGTACGTGTCGACGGTGACGCCGACCTGCTCGGCCGGGTGGCGCTCGGCGATGTCCAGGGCCTGGTCCAGGGTGGAGATCGCGCAGCGGTCGGAGGCGTACATCGGGTGGAGCGGCTCGATGGCGAGGCGGACCCCGCGCTCGCCCGCGTAGGGGGCGAGGACGCCGATGGCGTCGGCGATGCGCGCACGGGCGCCGGGCAGGTCGCGGCTGCCGGCGGGCAGGCCGCCGGAGACGAGCACCAGGGTGTCGGTGCCGAGCGCCGCCGCCTCGTCGATCGCCGCCCGGTTGTCGGCCTCCCAGCCGTCGCCGGTGAAGAAGCCGCCCCGGCAGAGGGTGGTGACCGCCAGGCCCGCCTCCTGGATCAGGGCCGCCGTCTCGTCGATCCCGTACTCCTTCACCGGGTCGCGCCACAGGCCGATCCCCGGGACCCCGAGGCGGACGCACTCCGCGACCAGCTCGGGGAGGGGGAGCTGCTTCACCGTCATCTGGTTGATGCTGAAGCGGTCGGGGTTCACCGGGGCACTCCGTGGACGGTGAGGAGGGCGCGCATCCGGGCTTCCGCGCGGGCCGGGTCCGGGAACAGGCCGAGGCCGTCGGCGAGTTCGTAGGCGCGGGCCAGGTGCGGCAGGGAGCGGGCCGAGTGGAGGCCGCCGACCATGGTGAAGTGGTCCTGGTGGCCCGCGAGCCAGGCGAGGAGGACCACGCCCGTCTTGTAGTAGCGGGTCGGGGGCTCGAAGAGGTGGCGGGAGAGCGCGACCGTCGGGTCGAGCAGCTTGCGGAAGCCCGCCGTGTCGCCGGTGTCGAGGGTCCTGACCGCCTCCGCCGCCAGCGGGCCGAGCGGGTCGAAGATGCCGAGCAGGGCGTGACTGAAGCCCTGTTCGTCGCCCGCGATCAGCTCCGGGTAGTGGAAGTCGTCGCCGGTGTAGCAGCGGACGCCCTCGGGGAGCCGGCGGCGCAGCGCGACCTCGCGGCCCGCGTCGAGGAGGGAGATCTTGACGCCGTCGACCTTGTCCGGGTGGGCGGCGATGACCTCCAGGAAGGTCTCGGTGGCCGCGTCCAGGTCGGCGGAGCCCCAGTACCCCTCCAGGGCCGGGTCGAACATCGGGCCGAGCCAGTGGAGGATCACGGGTTCGGCGGCCTGGCGCAGCAGGTGGCCGTAGAGGTCGAGGTAGTCCTCGGGTCCGGCGGCCGCGGCGGCGAGCGCGCGGGAGGCCATGAGGACGGCCTGGGCGCCGGACTCCTCGACGACCGCGAGCTGTTCCTCGTAGGCGGCCCGGATCTCGGCGAGCGTGGCGGGGCCGGTGAGCTGGTCGGTGCCGACGCCGCAGGCGATCGCGCCGCCGGCGGCCTTCGCCTCGGCGGCGGAGCGGCGGATCAGTTCGGCGGCGCCGGCCCAGTCGAGGCCCATGCCGCGCTGGGCGGTGTCCATGGCCTCCGCGACGCCGAGGCCGTGGGACCACAGGTGGCGGCGGAAGGCGAGGGTGGCGTCCCAGTCGACGGCGGCGGGGCCGTCGGGGGTGGCGTCGGCGTACGGGTCGGCGACGACGTGCGCGGCGGAGAAGACCGTGCGGGAGGCGAGCGGGCCGGACGCGGTGGGCGCGAGCGGTTCGGCACGGGGCTCGTACGCGCGCGTGCCGCCGCCGGGGAGGGGGAGGCGGAGGGTCACAGCGACACCTCGGGGACGTCGAGGCGGCGGCCCTCGGCGGCGGACTTCAGGCCGAGTTCGGCGAGCTGGACGCCGCGGGCGCCGGCGAGGAGGTCCCAGTGGTAGGGCTCGTCGAGGACGACGTGGCGGAGGAAGAGCTCCCACTGGGCCTTGAAGCCGTTGTCGAACTCGGCGTTGTCGGGGACCTCCTGCCACTGGTCGCGGAAGGAGTAGGTGGCGGGGATGTCGGGGTTCCAGACCGGCTTGGGGGTGGCGCTGCGGTGCTGGACGCGGCAGTTGCGGAGGCCCGCGACGGCGGAGCCCTCGGTGCCGTCGACCTGGAACTCGACGAGTTCGTCGCGGTTGACGCGGACGGTCCAGGAGGAGTTGATCTGGGCGATGGCGCCGCCCTCCAGGTGGAAGGTGCCGTAGGCGGCGTCGTCGGCGGTCGCGTCGTACGGCTTGCCCTGCTCGTCCCAGCGGCGCGGGACGTGGGTGGCGATCTCGGCGGAGACGGAGGTGACGCGGCCGAACAGCTCGTGGAGCACGTACTCCCAGTGCGGGAACATGTCGACGACGATGCCGCCGCCGTCCTGGGAGCGGTAGTTCCAGCTGGGGCGCTGGGCCTCCTGCCAGTCGCCCTCGAAGACCCAGTAGCCGAACTCGCCGCGCACGGACAGGATCTCGCCGAAGAAGCCGCCGTCGATCAGCCGCTTGAGCTTGAGCAGGCCGGGGAGGAAGAGCTTGTCCTGGACGACGCCGTGCTTGACGCCCTTCTCCGCGGCGAGGCGGGCGAGGTCGAGGGCGCCGGCGAAGTCGGCGGCGGTGGGCTTCTCGGTGTAGAGGTGCTTGCCGGCCGCGATCGCCTTGGTGAGGGCCTCGACGCGGGCCGAGGTGACCTGGGCGTCGAAGTAGACGTCGATCGTGTCGTCGGCGAGGACGGCGTCGAGGTCGGTGGACCACTCGGTCAGGCCGTGCTTCTCGGCGAGGGCGCGCAGGGCGTGCTCGCGGCGGCCGACGAGGACCGGTTCGGGCCAGAGGACCTCGCCGTTCCCGAGGTCGAGGCCGCCCTGCTCGCGCAGCGCGAGGATCGAGCGGACGAGGTGCTGGCGGTAGCCCATGCGTCCGGTGACGCCGTTCATGGCGATGCGGACTGTCCTGCGTGTCACGGAAGGTTCCTCTCCCCGGCGGGCTCGCGCCCTCGTGGCCTGCGATCCGCGGTCTGCGTTCGCTGTGTCGGGGCATGACGGAAGACGCCATGCACGGCAGAAAGCGCTTCCGGCGCGACGATAGAAAGCGCTTTCTGCCGTGGATGACGCTAGCCTGCCGACAACACGTCGGACAAGGCCCCCGGAGGTACGCACGCGATGACCGTCACCCTGGCGGACGTGGCCGCCCGCGCCCGGGTCTCCCCCGCGACCGTCTCCCGCGTCCTCAACGGCAACTACCCGGTGGCCGCCTCCACCCGGGAGCGGGTCCTCAAGGCCGTCGAGGAGCTGGACTACGTCCTGAACGGGCCCGCCAGCTCCCTCGCCGCCGCCACCTCCGACCTGGTCGGGGTGCTGGTCAACGACATCGCGGACCCCTTCTTCGGGATCATGGCGAGCGCCGCGCAGAGCGCCATCGGCGAGGGCGGCTCGGGCCGGGCGGGCGGCGAGAAGCTGGCCGTCGTCTGCAACACCGGCGGCTCCCCCGAGCGCGAGCTGACCTACCTCACGCTGCTCCAGCGGCAGCGCGCCGCCGCCGTGATCCTCATGGGCGGCTCGCTGGAGGACCCGCGGCACCTGGCCGCGACCGCCGCGAAACTGGCCCGGATGGCCGAGGCCGGGACCCGGGTCGTGCTGTGCGGGCGCCCGCCCGTGCCCGGGGACGCGCACCTCGCCGCGCTCGTCTTCGACAACCGCGCCGGGGGCCGGCGGCTCACCGAGCACCTGCTCGGCCTCGGCCACACCCGGATCGGTTACGTCGCGGGCCCCGCCGACCGCACCACCACCCGGCACCGCCTGGAGGGCCACCGGGAGGCCCTCGCGGCGGCGGGCGTCGCCGAGGGGCCGACCGTGCACGGCCCCTACGACCGCGCCGCCGGCCGCGCGGCCGTCGACGGGCTCCTCGCCCGGGACCCGGGGCTGACGGCGATCGTCGCCGCCAACGACACGGTGGCCCTCGGCGTCTGCGCGGCCCTGCGGGAGCGGGGCCTGTCGATCCCCGGCGACGTCTCGGTGGCCGGCTTCGACGACCTGCCCTTCTCGGTCGACGCGGTCCCCGCCCTCACCACCGTCCACCTCCCCCTCCACGCGTCCGGCGTCCGCGCCGGCCGCCTGGCGATGGGCACCGAGGACGCCCCGCCGCACGGCACGGAGACGGTCCCGGGCGAACTGGTGGTACGGGACTCGACGGCGGCGTCGCGGGGGTAGGGGGCGGGCACGAGGCGCCGGGCGCGGGCCGCCGGGCCGGCCACCGCCGGGCCCGAGCCGGACCGAGGCCGGCCACCGCCGGGCGCGCCTTCGGAGCGGGTCTCCGCCAGGGGGCCGTCGGGCGCGGAGCGGGTCGGGGCGGGCCCCGTCGCGGGTGGGGCGCCCGTCGTCGGGCGTGGGGCGGCCGGGCTTACGGGGCGGGGGTGCCCTTCGCGTCGGCGTGGGCGGTCAGGCCGGTGGCGGCGAGGACCGCGTCGACGGTCTCGTCGACGGTCTGGTCGGCGTTGTCGATCCAGAGGGCCCGGTCGGAGAGTTCGGCGCGCATGGCCTCGTCCAGGAAGGCCCAGTTGGTGGTGAGGCGCTTGTGGCGGGCGTTGTTGCGCTCCCAGGCCTTGTCCGGGCCGGGGGCCAGGATCACCGCGTGGAGGGGGGTGGAGCCCAGCTGCGCCCGGTAGAAGTCCAGGTGCGAGCGGCGGACCACCACGTCGTCCACGACCGGGAGGAAGCCGGCGGCGGCGAAACTGCTCGCGAGGAGGCAGGCGTTGCGGGCGCGCAGCAGGATCTGGCGGTCCGCCTCGGGGTCGCCGTCCGGGGTCGGCCAGTGGCCGCCGCTGACGATCAGCTCCTGGAGGTGGTCGACCTCGATGTGCGCGGCGCGGGCGAAGCGGGCCGCGAGGGCGGCCGCGACCGTCGACTTGCCGCTGCCGGGGATGCCGGCGAGGAGCAGGGCGCCGGGCGCGGGGACGAGGGCGTCGACGGTCACGTTCTCGAAGGTCATGCGGGCCTTTCCTCGCCGGTGGGACGCCCGGACGATACGGGAACGGGGGCCCGCCGTTCCAGGGGTTTCGGAGCCGTGGCGGCCCGGCCGGGCGTCAGCGACGTCAGGGCCACTCCGCCGACCAGGAGCGCGGCGGCCGCCCAGCGCAGCGGGGTCACCGGCTCGCCGAGGAAGAGCGCGGCCGAGGACATGCCGAAGACGGGGACGAGGAGGGAGAAGGGGGCGACGGAGGAGGCGGGGTGGCGGCGGAGCAGCCAGCCCCAGGCGCCGAAGCCGAAGACGGTGGTCACCCAGGCGACGTAGAGGATGACGCCGGCGCCGGTCCAGTCGAGGGCGCGGAGCGCGGCCAGGTCGCGCTCGGGCCCCTCCAGGAGGAGGGAGAGGGCGAGCAGCGGCAGGACGGGCACGGTGCTGACCCAGACCATCCAGTTGAGCGGGTCGGGCGGGGCGGCCTTGCGGGTGAGGACGTTGGAGACGCCCCAGCAGGCGGCGGCCGCGATGACCAGGACGAAGCCGGTGACGGGGCCGGAGGTGCCCTCGTCGACGGCGGCGACGCCGATGCCCGCGAGCGCCACGCCCATGCCGAGGACGGTGAGCCGGCGGGGGCGCTCGCCGAGCGCGGCGAAGGCGAAGAGGGCGGTGAAGACGGCCTGCACCTGGAGCACGAGGGAGGAGAGTCCGGCGGGGGCGCCGAGGTCCATGCCGGTGAAGAGCAGGCCGAACTTGGCGACTCCCAGGGCGAGTCCGACGGCGACGATCCACTTCCAGGCGACCTTGGGCCGGCCGACGAGGAAGACGGCGGGGAGGGCGGCGACGAGGAAGCGGAGGGCGGAGAAGAGCAGCGGGGGGAAGTGGTCGAGGCCGATCTCGATGACGACGAAGTTGACCCCCCAGACCGCGGCGACGAACGCGGCGAGGGCGACGTGAGCGGGGCGCATGGACCGAGCATGGCCGCCGGTGACCGTGTAGCACCAGCACAGGTCTCTTCATGGTTGGATGAAGCACTGCTACATCCAGGACGCCCGTCGGAGGTTCCCGTGCTCGATCTCGGCCGGCTGCGCGCCCTGCACGCCGTCTCCGTCCACGGCAGCGTGGGCGCCGCCGCGACGGCCCTCGGCTACACGCCGTCGGCGGTCTCGCAGCAGATCGCGAAGCTGGAGCGGGAGACCCGCACGACGCTGCTCGAACGGAGCGGGCGGGGCGTCCGGCTCACCGACGAGGCCCGTCAGCTCGCCGGCACCGCACGGCAGTTGCTGGCGCTGGTGGAGGAGGCGGAGGTGCGGCTGGAGGAGCGGCGGGGGCTGCCCGCCGGGCGGCTCGCGATCGGCTGCTTCCCGAGTGCGGCGCGCGGTCTGATGCCGCGGGTGCTCGCCGATCTGGCGGTGCGCCATCCGGGCCTGGACGCCCGGCTGACCGAGGTGGACCCGCACCTGTCGGTGGACCTGGTGGCGCGCGGGGTGCTCGACCTGGCGGTGGCGCACGACTGGGACATCGCCCCGCTGCCGGCGCCGGCCGGGGTGGAGCAGGCGGTGATCGGCGACGACGGCTGCGACGTCCTGGTCCACCGGGAGCACCCGCTGGCGGCGCGGCGGTCGGTGCGGCGGGAGGAGCTGGCGGGCGAGCGGTGGATCTCGCAGCCGCCGGGGACGGTCTGTCACGACTGGCTGGAGCGGACGCTGCGGGCGACCGGCGTGGAGCCGCTGATCGTCCATCAGGCGGAGGAGAACCACACGCAGGTGGCGCTGGTCGCGGCCGGTCTCGGCATCGCGCTGGTGCCCCGGCTGGGGCGCGGCGGGCTGCCGCCGGAGGTGGCGCCGCTGCGGCTCGACCCGGCGCCGACGCGGCGGCTGCACGCGCTGTGGCGGGCGGGGGCGGCGCGGCGCCCGGCGATCCGGGAGACGGTCCGCACCCTCCAGGAGCTGTGGCCGTCGATCGCGACGACCCCCTGAGCCCCCACCGGAGCCGCGCTCCGGCACCGACCCGGCGGATCACGCCCCTCGGACTCGCCTTCCCGGCACCGCCCCCGGCAGGTCGCACCCCTCGGAGCCGCCTTCCCGGCACCGCTCCCCGGCGGGCGGAGTCCCGGGCCGGGGTGGGCCCCGGGTCCTCCGGCGTGGGGTCCGGCGGGCTTCGGCCCTCGGAGCCGTACCGCTGACTTCTCGGCGATTCGTGCGGGAGTCCTTGACCTGGTAGTTACTTTCAGACTATCCGTTCACCTTGGAAGTTTCTTTCACCCCTTGCACGGCCGGAAGGAGCACCAGTGCCCCACCCCGCCCACGCCCCCACCCGCCGCACCCTGCTCGCCGTCGGCGCCGCGGCGGCCGCCGCGGCCGTCACCGGGGCGGCCGGTCCCGCCGCCCAGGCCGCCCCCGCCGCGCTCGACGCCCGCACCGAGGAGCGGCTGCGCCGGCTCGTCGGCCGGATGTCGCTGGAGGAGAAGGTCGGCCAGCTCTTCGTCACCCGGGTGTACGGCCATTCGGCCACCGCCCCCGAACAGGCCGACGCCGACGCCAACCTCCGGGAGTTCGGCGTCCGCACCGCCGCCGAGCTGGTCGAGCGCTACCACGTCGGCGGGATCATCTACTTCGCCTGGGCCCACAACACCCGCGACCCGCGGCAGATCGCCGAGCTGTCCAACGGCATCCAGGCCGCCGCGCTCGCCGCCCGGACGCCCGTCCCCGTGCTGATCTCCACCGACCAGGAGCACGGCATCGTCTGCCGGGTCGGCGAGCCCGCGACCCTGCTGCCGGGCGCGATGGCGCTCGGCGCCGGCGGCTCCCCGGCCGACACCCGCAAGGCGGCCCGGATCGCGGGCGCCGAACTGGCCGCGCTGGGCATCCGGCAGAACTACGCCCCGGTCGCCGACGTCAACGTCAATCCCGGCAACCCGGTCATCGGCGTCCGCTCCCTCGGCTCCGAACCCGACGCGGTCTCGGCCCTCGTCACCGCGCAGATCCGCGGCTACCAGGGCGCCGGCGTCGCGGCCACCGCCAAGCACTTCCCCGGCCACGGCGACACGGCCGTGGACAGCCACTACGGCCTGCCGGTCATCACCCACACCCGCGCCCAGTGGTCGGAGCTGGACGCCCCGCCGTTCCGGGCCGCGATCGCCGCCGGCATCGACGCGATCATGACCGCGCACCTCGTCGTCCCGGCGCTCGACCCCTCCGAGGACCCGGCGACGCTCTCGTACCCCATCCTCACCGGGGTGCTCCGCGAGGAGCTCGGCTACGACGGGGTGGTGGTGACCGACGCCCTCGACATGCAGGGCGTCCGCACCAAGTACGGCGACGACCGGGTGCCGGTGCTCGCCCTCAGGGCCGGGGTGGACCAGCTGCTCAACCCGCCGAAGCTCGACGTCGCCTGGAACGCGGTGCTCGGAGCCGTGCGGAGCGGCGAGCTGACCGAGGAGCGGATCGACGAGTCGGTGCTGCGGATCCTGCGGCTCAAGGCCCGCAGGGGCCTGTTCGCCGAGCCGTGCACGACCCGGGAGGCGGTGGACGCCACCGTCGGCACCGCCCGGCACCTCGCGGAGGCCGACCGGATCGCCGAGCGGACCACCACCCTGCTGGTCAACGAGGGCGGCTTCCTGCCGCTGGACCCGGCCTCGCACGGGAAGGTGCTGGTCGTCGGCGCCGACCCCGCCTCCCCGTCCGGCACGACGGGACCGCCGACGACCACCCTGGCGGGGGCGCTGCGGGAGCTGGGCTTCGAGGCGGCCGCGCTCTCCACCGGGATCACCCCGACGGCGGCGCGGATCGACGAGGCGGTGGCCGCCGCCGAGGGCCGGGACGTGATCGTGGTGGGCACGTACAACCTCTCCGCGACCAGTCCGCAGCGCACCCTGGTGGCCCGCCTGGTGGCGACCGGGGTGCCGGTGGTGACGGTCGCGATCCGCAATCCGTACGACGTCGCCCGGATCACCGGGCAGCGGGCCACGCTCGCCGCCTACTCCTGGACCGACGTCGAACTGCGCGCCGCCGTACGGGTGCTGGCCGGGCGGGCGAAGCCGCGCGGGCGGCTTCCGGTGCCGGTGCGCAGCGCCGAGGACCCGGCGGTGACGCTCTACCCGGTCGGCTTCGGGCTCTCGTACGACCGCTGACGGCGAAGGGGGTGCGCCCGGCCGGGCGCACCCCCCGGGGAGCTACGGCCGCAGGCCGTGCTCCTTCGTCACGTCCTCGTCCACCGGCCGGTCCAGGCGGGCGTCGAAGCGGGCGAGCGGCCGGGCCGCCTCGACGGCGGGGGCGTCGACCCCGGCCCAGGCGAGGATGCGGGCGGTGGCCTTCTCCCGCTCGGCGTCGACGAGTCCGGCGACGTTGGCGCCGTGGTTGCCGCCGGGCGCGTAGTAGACGTAGCTGTCCCGGGCGCCCTTGTCGACGCGGAACGGCTCGGCGCCCCACGGGTCGTTCTCGCCGTAGACGAAGAGCATCCGGTGCGCGTTCTTGCGGACCCAGTCGTCGACGTCGCGCATGACCCACGGCTTGAACGTCATCGGGATCTCGCGGGGCACGAAGTTCGACGCCGGCTGGTAGCCGTAGCGGCTCAGGCCGTCGAGGTGCGGCTGCTTGATGGTGGGCGAGCCCAGCTCGGTGGCCGCCTGGTAGTAGTACGGCGTGTAGTACTCCAGGCCCTGGTCGGTGTAGGCGGACCAGCCGGCGTAGGCGTCGATCGTGTCGTAGACGACGTCGTCGCTCGCGGTCCTCGCGTCCGGGACGGTGTCGCAGACGTCCTCGCCGTAGTACTGCCAGAAGCCCCAGACGAAGTCGAGGACGGTCGCCTCCCACGCCTTGTCGAGCGAGCCGACGGTGTTGAAGGTGGCGCCCTCGGCCGCGGCCCAGGTCTTGAACTTCTCCTGGAGCGGGCCGCGGCGGAGCAGGGCCTCGCGCTGCATGGAGTTCAGGCGGTCGCGGCACTCCTTGGTGCCGACGTTCGCGAAGAACCGGTCGTAGGCCGAGTCCTCCTTGTTCACCACGTCGTTGGGGGCCACGTAGGCGACGACGCCGTCCATGTCGCGCGGGTAGAAGCGCTCGTAGTAGGTGGCGGTCATGCCGCCCTTGGAGCCGCCGGTGGAGAGCCAGTTCTCGCCGTAGACCCTCTTCAGCGCGGTGAAGATGCGGTGCTGGTCGCTGGCGGCCTGCCAGATGTCGAGCTTGGACCAGTCGGCGGGCGCCGGGCGGGACGGCGTGAAGAAGCGGTACTCCATGGAGATCTGGTTGCCGTCCACGATCCGGGTCGGCTCCGCCCGGCTCGGGGTGGTGCTCAGGCCGTAGCCGCTGGTGCGGAAGACCGTGGGGCGGTCGGTGCCCTTGTGGAGGACCGAGATCCGCTGCTGGAACGTTCCGGCCCAGGGCCGCTTGTGGTCGATCGGCTGCTCGTAGTTGAGGACGAAGAAGCGGTAGCCGGCGTACGGCTTCTCCTCGATCAGGCTCATCCCGGGGATCGCCAGGAGGCGGTCCTTGATGTCCGAGCTCTGCGCCTCCGCGACCGTGCCGGCGGACTCCGTCTCCGCGGCGGTGGCGGTGGCCACGCCGGTGGAGCCCACGGTGCCTATGAGCACCGAAAGCGACAGCATCAGTCTCAGCGACTTGCGCATGCACCCTCCCATGATTCACAACGGTGCCGTGAACCTAGCGGGGTGAACGTCCGGGCCGCCAGACCCGGTTGGGTCTTACCTCTGCATCAGCACAGGATCCAGCCGGTCGCGGCGGAGCGTCCGGAGACGGTCGCGGTGGCGCGGACGCAGCGGTTGAGGGCGTGCACGGTCACCGGTCCGGCCTGCCGGCCGGAGCGTCCGCTCACGACGGCGGGCCTGCCGCCGCGCGGCTGGAGGGTGACCTTCATGGGCCGCACCGCGCCGGGCCGCTTGGCGAGGACCAGGGCACAGGCGTAGTGGCGGTTCCGGTAGAGGCGCAGTTCCCCGGTGGCGAAGGAGACCGTGCGGGCGGGCCGCCCCTGGCAGACGGAGGCGGCGTCGGCGGTGCCCGCGCCGGGCCCGGCCAGGGTGAGCAGCCCGGCGGCGAGGACGAGGACGAGGGCGTGCGCGACGGGGTGCGGGCGGGCGAGGAAGGCGCGGGCGCACGCGCGCGCGTGGGCGGCGGCGCGCCGGACGTGGGCGCGCGTGCGCCCGGCGGGCGGTCGGCCCGCTGTGCCTCCGGACATGCCCGTTCCTCCCCCGCTCCAACCTGTTGCCGTACACGCTTACGACGTGTCCGACGCCCGTACGGTTGCCCTCGGGCGCCGGTTCACCCCGCGAAGTAGCCCGCGACCAGCCCGAGGAAGACCAGCTCGGCGCCGATCAGCGTCCACAGCGCGGCCCAGCGGGCCCGGCTGGGCGGGGCGCCGTCCGGGACGGTGAGCGCCCTGGTCCAGGCGCCGCCCGCGACGGCCAGGGTGGCCGCGTAGAGCCAGCCCGGGATCTCGCCGCACGTCCCCCGCGTCACGCACGCCGTGCCGGTCTCCGAGGAGAGGGCGAGCACCACGGCGAGCAGCGTCGCCGGGAGGAACAGCAGCCCGGCCCAGAGCGCGCAGCGGCGCAGCGTGCGGGCCGGGACGACGGGGGCGGGAGCGGGGGCGGAGACGGGAGCGGGGGCGGATGCGGGGGCGGGGTCGTTCATGCTCCCGATCCAACCCCCGCCCGCCGGGCCCTGGCATGAGCCCCCGTACTCAGATCGCGGCGGGCTCCTCCTCCTGCTCCGGGTCCGCCTCGCCGACGAAGGTGCGCCACAGGGTGGCGTAGCGGCCGTCGCGGGCGAGGAGTTCGTCGTGGCTGCCGTCCTCGGCGACCCGGCCGCGGTCCATGACGACGACCCGGTCCGCGCGGGCCGCCGTGGTGAGGCGGTGCGCCACGATCAGGGTGGTGCGCCGCCCGGACAGCCGCTCGGTGGCGGCGTTGACCTGGGCCTCGGTGGCCAGGTCCAGGGCGGCCGTGGCCTCGTCGAGGAGCAGGACGTCCGGGTCGACCAGCTCGGCGCGGGCCAGGGCGATCAGCTGCCGCTGGCCCGCCGAGAGGTTCCGGCCGCGCTCGGCGACCTCGTGGAGGTAGCCGCCGTCCAGGGTGGCGATCATGTCGTGCGCGCCGGCCGCCCGGGCGGCGGCCTCCACCTCGGCGTCGGTGGCGCCGGGGCGGCCGTAGGCGATGGCGTCGCGGACCGTCCCGGCGAAGAGGTACGCCTCCTGCGGGACGACGCCGAGCCGGTGCCGGTACGAGGTGAGGTCGAGGTCCCTCAGGTCGGCGCCGTCGGCGGTGACCCGGCCCGAGGTCGGGTCGTAGAAGCGGGCGACCAGCTTGACCAGGGTCGACTTGCCCGCGCCGGTCTCGCCGACGAAGGCGACGGTCTGGCCGGCGGGGATCCGCAGGTCGATCCCGGTGAGGGCGGCCTCCTCGGTGCCGTAGGCGAAGGAGACGGACTCGAAGGCGATGTCGCCGCGCAGCGACACCACCTCGCGGGGCGCGTCGGCCTGGGCCGTGGACGTCGGCTCCTGGAGCAGCTCCCGCATCCGGCCCAGCGAGACGGCGGCCTGCTGGTAGCCGTCGAAGACCTGGGAGAGCTGCTGGACGGGGGCGAAGAAGAGGTCGATGTAGAGGAGGTAGGCGACGAGCGCGCCGGTGGTGAGGGTGCCGGCCTCGATCCGGTTGGCGCCGACGATCATGACGGCCGCGGCGGCGGCCGAGGACAGCAGGGTGACGAACGGGAAGTAGACCGAGATCAGCCACTGGCCCCGCACGCGCGCGTCCCGGTAGGCGTCGCCCCGCTCGGCGAACCGCGCGGCGCCGGACCGCTCCCGGCCGAAGGCCTGCACGATCCGCAGCCCGGCCACGGACTCCTGGAGGTCGGCGTTGACGACGCTGATCCGCTCGCGGGCCAGCTCGTACGCCTTCACGCTGGAGCGGCGGAACCAGTACGTGGCGACGGCGAGGAACGGCAGGGTCGCGAAGACGACCAGGGCCAGCTGGAGGTCGAGGACCAGCAGCGCCCCCATGATGCCGAAGAAGGTGACGACCGAGACGAAGGCGGTGACCAGGCCCGTCTGGAGGAAGCTCGACATGGCGTCGACGTCCGTCGTCATCCGGGTCATGATCCGGCCGGTCAGCTCGCGCTCGTAGTAGTCCAGGCCGAGCCGCTGGAGCTGGGCGAAGATCTTCAGGCGGAGCGCGTAGAGCACCCGCTCGCCGGTGCGGCCGGTCATCCGGGTCTCGGCGGTCTGCGCCACCCACTGCACGAGGACGGTGACCAGGGCGAGCGCGGAGGCGGCCCAGACGGCGCCGATCGCGAGCCGGTTCACGCCCTCGTCGATGCCGTGCCGGATGAGGACCGGCAGGAGCAGGCCGGCGCCCGCGTCGAGCGCGACCAGGCCGAGGCTGATGAGGAGGGGGGTGCCGAAGCCGCGCAGCAGCCGGCGGAGCCCGTAGCCCGCCTCCGGCTGGACGGCCCGGGCCTCGTCCACGTCCGGGACGTCGGCGGCGGGCGGCAGGGCGGCGACGGCCGCGAGCAGCTCGGGGGTGGCCCCGGCGGCCTTCGCCTCACGGCCGGGGGTCTCGTCCCGCACCCACAGGGCGGGGGTGATGCCGCGCTCGGCGTCGAACTCGGCGTCCAGCTCGGCCCGCAGGGCGGCGTCGTCCTCGGGGCCCGCGCCGGCCGCCTTCAGGAGGTGGCCCGGCGAGACGCCGCCCAGCTCGTCCGGGTCGGTGAGGAGCCGGCGGTAGAGCGCGGAGCGCTCCTGGAGCTCCTCGTGGGTGCCGAGGTCGGCGAGCCGGCCGCCGTCGAGGACGGCGATCCGGTCGGCGAGGTTGAGGGTGGAGCGGCGGTGCGCGATGAGCAGGGTCGTGCGGCCCGCCATGACGGCCTTCAGGGCCTCGTGGATCTCGTGCTCGACCTTGGCGTCGACGGCGGAGGTGGCGTCGTCGAGGACGAGCAGCCGGGGGTCGGTGAGGATCGCGCGGGCCAGGGCGACGCGCTGGCGCTGGCCGCCGGAGAGGGTGAGGCCGTGCTCGCCGACCTTGGTGGCGTAGCCGTCCGGCAGCTCGGCGATGAAGCGGTCGGCGCGGGCGGCCCGGGCGGCGGCCTCGACCTGCTCGTCGGTGGCGTCGGGGACCCCGTAGGCGATGTTGGCGCGGACGGTGTCGGAGAAGAGGAAGGAGTCCTCGGGGACGAGGCCGATCGCGGCCCGCAGGGACTCCAGGGTCAGCTCGCGGACGTCGTGGCCGCCGACGAGGACGGCGCCGCGGTCCACGTCGTAGAAGCGGGGCAGGAGGAGGGAGACGGTGGACTTGCCGGAGCCGGAGGAGCCGACGAGGGCGACGGTCTCGCCGGCCCGCAGCTCCAGCGAGAACCCGTCGAGGACGGGCTGCCCGTCGCCGTAGCCGAAGCTCACGTCGTCGAACTCGACGGTGGCCGGGGCGTCGGCCGGCAGCTCCTTCGTGCCGTCCTCGATGGCCGGCTCGGTGTCGATCAGCTCGACGACCCGCTCCACGCCCGCGCGTGCCTGCTGGCCGACGGTGAGGACCATGGCGAGCATCCGGACCGGGCCCACGAGGGACGCCAGGTAGGAGGAGAAGGCGACGAAGGTGCCGAGGGTGATCTGGCCGCGGTAGGCGAGCCAGCCGCCGAGGGCGAGGACGGCGACCTGGCCGAGGGCGGGGACGGCCTGGAGGGCGGGGGTGTAGAGCGAGTTCAGCCGGATCGTCCGCAGCCGCGCGGCGAACAGCTTCCGCCCCGCCTCCCGGATCTTCCCGGTCTCCTGCTCCTCCTGTCCGAAGCCCTTCACGACCCGGACGCCGGTGACGGCCCCGTCGACGACGCCCGCGACGCCGGCCGCCTCCTGCTGGGCGGCCCAGGTAGCCGGGTGGAGCCGGGCGCGGCTGCGCTTGGCGATCCACCACAGCGCGGGGGCGACGGCCAGGGCGACGAGGGTCAGCGGGATCGACAGCCAGGCCATGACGGCCAGCGAGATCACGAAGAGCAGCACGTTCCCGACCGTCATCGGGAGCATGAAGAGCAGGCCCTGGATGAGCTGGAGGTCACTGGTGGCACGGCCCACGACCTGCCCGGTGGACAGCTCGTCCTGCCGCCGCCCGTCGAGCCGCAGGATCGTCCCGTACATGTCGTCCCGGAGGTCCCGCTGCACGTCGAGCGCGAGCCGCCCGCCGTAGTACCGCCGCACGTAGGTCAGCCCGTACACGAGCACGGCGGCGGCGAGCAGCAGCCCGGTCCACACGGCCAGGGACCGGGTCCCGGACCCGATCACGTCGTCGATGATCACCTTGGTGATGAGCGGCACGAGCGCCAGCAGCGCCATGCCGGCCAGGGACGAGCCCAGTGCGAGCACGACGTCCGTCCGGTACCGCCAGGCGTACGACCACAGCCGCCGCGCCCACCCCTGTTCCCGCTGCTGCCCCACCACCGCCACGTGGCACCTCCCGTCCGTCCTGGTCTACCGGAAGGCCACAACGTGTCCGACGTGCCGTTTCATCCCGCCGTCACAAATCCCGGGCTTTGGTCCTAGGACCGGGCGGCTCACCAGAGGAGCGGTCCGCAGCCGCAGTACGCCACGAGACCGGCGCCGGCCGCGAGCGCGACGAAGACGGCGAGGGCGGTGCCCGCGAGCCACCCCTTGCGCCGTTCGGCCCCCCGGGCGTACTGCACGCCGCCGTACCCGGCGAGCCCCAGGAGCCCGGCGCCGCCGGCGAGGGCCCCCACCGGGCTCGCCGCGTACGCCGCGGCGCCGAGGAACGCGACGCCGAACAGGAGTCCCACGGCCAGCGCGCACAGCAGGAGCTCCCCCACCACCTCCACGACGAACTCCCCGAAGAACCTGCCGATCTTCCCCAGTGCGCGCATCCCGCGGCCCCCCGCCCTCCCCGGCCCGGCGGGCCGCTTCGGAAAGGAGAGACCCGTCGGGGGGCTGCGGGGTTGAGCGGCGGGGGCCGGCCCCGGTCAGAGGTGGGTGGGTTCGAACATCCTCAGGAGGGCCGGGAGGACGACCACCGAGGGGCCGGGGGTGGCGAGGGACTTCGCCAGGTCCGTGGTGAGGGCCTCGGGGGTGGTGCGGACGGCGGGGACGCCGAAGGACTCGGCGAGGGCGACGAAGTCGGGGCGGGCCAGCTCCGTGCCGGTGGCCTCGCCGAACGCCTCCGTCATGTACTCGCGGAGGATGCCGTAGCCGCCGTCGTCCACGATCAGCCAGGTGACGTCCAGGCCGTACTGCTTCGCCGTCGCCAGCTCCGCGATCGAGTACATCGCGCCCCCGTCGCCGGAGACCGCGAGGACCGGGGTCGTCGGGTCGGCGGCGGCCGCGCCGAGCGCGGCGGGGAAGCCGTAGCCGAGGCCGCCGGCGCCCTGCGCGGAGTGCATCGTGTTGGGGTGCCGGGCGTCGAAGGCGGACCACGCCCAGTAGGCGAGGATCGTCATGTCCCAGAAGCTGGGGGCGCGGTCCGGCAGCGCCTCGCGGACGGCCGCCACGACCTGCCGCTCCAGGGTCAGGTCCTGTGCGGCGAGGCGGGCCGCGACCTTGTCCAGGACCGCGCGGACCCGGGCCGGGGCGGTCGCGTCGGTGCGGTCCCCGACGGTCTCCAGGAGCGCCTGGAGGGCGAGCCGGGCGTCCGCGTGGATGCCGAGCGCCGGGTGGTTGGACTCCAGCTTGCCCGCGTCCGCCTCGATCTGGATCACCCGGCCGCGCGGGGCGAAGGTGTGGTAGTTCGAGGACAGCTCGCCGAGCCCGGAGCCGACCACGAGGAGGACGTCGGCGTCCTCCAGGAAGTCGGTGGTGTGCCGGTCCTCCAGCCAAGACTGGAGGGAGAGCGGGTGCTCCCACGGGAAGGCGCCCTTGCCGCCGAAGGTGGTGACCACGGGCGCGTCGAGCTTCTCGGCGAGCGCGAGGAGCTTGCCGGAGGCGTCGGAGCGGACGACCCCGCCGCCGGCGATGATCGCGGGGCGCTCGGCGGTGGACAGCAGGTGCGCGGCGACGGCGGTCAGCTCGGGGCGCGGGACGACGTCCTCGGGGGTGGCGTCCATGGCCGTGACGACGGGCAGCGTCGTCTCCGCGAGGAGCACGTCCTGCGGGATCTCGACCCAGACCGGGCCGTGCGGGGCGGTGAGGGCCGACTCCCAGGCCGCGGCGATCGCGGACGGGATCTGGGAGTGGGTGCGGACCGTGTGGACGGACTTCACGACGTCCCGGAAGCTGGCCTGCTGGTCGCGCAGCTCGTGCAGGTAGCCGTGGCGGCCGCCGCCGAGTCCGGCGGCGGGGATCTGGCTGCCGATGGCGAGGACCGGCGCGGAGGCGGCGGCGGCCTCCTGGAGCGCGGCGAGCGACATCAGGGCGCCGGGGCCGGTGGAGAGGAGCAGGGGCGCGGCCTCGCCGGTGATCCGGCCGTAGGCGTCGGCGGCGAAGCCCGCGTTGTTCTCGACGCGGAGGCCGACGTAGCGCAGGGAGGAGCGGCGCAGGGCGTCGAACATGCCGAGGGCGTGCTGCCCGGGGAGCCCGAAGACCGTGGTGGCGCCGAGGCCGGTGAGGGTCTCGACGACGAGGTCGCCGCCGTTGCGCCCGGAGGGCGGGTTGAGCGCGGCCTCGGTCTGGGCGGCGGTCGGTCGCAGGACCAGGTCGTGGTCGTGGGTCATGTGCGGGTCCCTGGGCGTCGTGGTCGGTCGTGCGCGAAGGGGGCCCGGCCCGGCCGGGCCGGGCCCCCCGGGAATTATCGGCTCGCCGCGATCTGGCGGCTCATGATCGTGGTCAGCTCGTACGCCGTGTGGGAGGCGGCGACGGCCGTGATCTCGGCGTGGTCGTAGGCGGGGGCGACCTCCACCACGTCGGCGGAGACGAGGTTGCAGGAGGAGAGGCCGCGGAGGATCTCCAGGAGCTCGCGGGAGGTCATGCCGCCCGCCTCGGGGGTGCCGGTGCCGGGGGCGTGGGCCGGGTCGAGGCAGTCGATGTCGATGGAGATGTAGAGCGGGCGGTCGCCGATGCGCTGGCGGAGCTGGTCGGCGACCTCGTCGGCGCCGCGGCGGTAGATGTCCGCCGAGGTGACGATGCCGAAGCCCATCTTCTCGTCGTCGGTCAGGTCCTGCTTGCCGTAGAGCGGGCCGCGGGTGCCGACGTGGGAGAGCGCCTCGGTGTCGAGGATGCCCTCCTCGACGGCGCGGCGGAACGGGGTGCCGTGGGTGTACTCGGCGCCGAAGTAGGTGTCCCAGGTGTCGAGGTGGGCGTCGAAGTGGAGCAGGGCGACGGGGCCGTGCTTCTTGGCGACCGAGCGGAGCAGCGGGAGGGCCACGGTGTGGTCGCCGCCGAGGGTCATCATGCGGGCGCCGGTGGCGAGGAGGTCGTCGGCGGCGGCCTCGATGGTCTCGACGGCCTCGTTGATGTTGAAGGGGTTGGCGGCGATGTCGCCGGCGTCCGCGACCTGGGCGAGGGCGAACGGGGAGGCGTCCTGCGCCGGGTTGTAGGGGCGCAGCAGGCGGGAGGCCTCGCGGATGGCGTTGCCGCCGAAGCGGGCGCCGGGGCGGTAGGAGACGCCGCTGTCGAAGGGGATGCCGACCACGGCGACGTCGGCGGTGCCGACCTCGTCGAGCCGCGGCAGCCGGGCGAACGTCGCGGGACCGGCGTACCGCGGGATGCGGGACGAGTCGATCGGGCCGCGCGGGGTGTTCTGGTCGCTGCTCATGGTCGGCTTCCTCCTGGAGGCGTGGGGTGTTCGGTGGACCGGGCGGCCGGGTCTCGGCCGCCCGGGAGGTCAGACGACGGCGCCGGCGGCGGCCGGCTCCGGGGCTTCGGCGGACTCCCGGCCCGCGAGGCGGGCCCGCCAGTGGGCGAGGACGGCCTCGTCGGTGGGGCGGGTGGCGAGGGAGACGACCACGTAGGCGGCGAGGGAGGCGAGCAGGCCGAAGTAGATGGGCTGGTTCGCGAGGATCCCGTAGGCCGCCATCAGGCCGACGACGGTGAGGCCGCCGGCGGCGATGGCCGCGAGGGCGCCCTGGACGGTGCCGCGCTTCCACAGCAGGCCGCCGAGGATGGGCACGAGGAGGCCGCCGACGAGCAGGTTGTAGGCGACGGTGAGGGCCTGGACGACGTCGTTGAGGGCGATGGCGATGAGGATGACGCCGACGCCCATGACGAGGATGAAGACGCGGTTGCCCTTGACCTCGTCGTGGTCGTCCTGGGCCTGCGGCTCCTTGGCGAGTCCGCGCAGCCGGGACCAGATGTCGTTGTTGGCGACGGTGGCGCAGGCGATGAGGGCGCCGGAGGAGGTCGACATGACGGCGGCGAGCGCGGCGGCGAGGACGAGGCCGCGGA
The DNA here is from genome assembly GCF_042746075.1 of Streptomyces sp. NPDC058758. NCBI lineage: Bacteria > Bacillati > Actinomycetota > Actinomycetes > Kitasatosporales > Streptomycetaceae > Streptomyces > Streptomyces sp. NPDC058758. The sequence continues at coordinate 95,463 of NZ_JBHYPS010000013.1, forward strand.
CGCCCATGGGCAGCTCGTCCTTGACGATGGTCGCGAAGGCGGCGTCGGCGGAGGGCAGGTTCGGGTACATGACCTTGGCGGCGGTGCCGATGACGGCGCCGGCGATCGCGTAGGCCAGGCAGTAGGTGCCGGCGACGGTGCCGCCCCACTTGGCGACCTTGTCGGTGCGGGCGGTGAAGACCCGCTGCCAGATGTCCTGTCCGATGAGCATGCCGAAGGTGTAGATCAGCACGTAGGTGAAGATCGTCTCGCCGCCGATGCCGAGGGGCTCGAAGTACGCGGTGGGCAGGGCGGCCTTCATCTCGGCGAAGCCGCCGGCCTTGACGACGGCGATCGGCAGCAGCAGGAGCAGCACGCCGATGGTCTTCACGACGAACTGCACCATGTCGGTGATGGTGATGGACCACATGCCGCCGAGCGTCGAGTAGGCGACGACGATGGTGCCGCCGAGGACGATGGCGACCGTGCGGGGCAGGTCGAAGAGGACGTCGAAGATGGTGGCGTAGGCGATCGTCGAGGTGACGGCGAGCATGAGGGTGTAGGCCCACATGACGACGCCGGAGATCATGCCCGCGCGGCCGCCGTAGCGGAGGTCCAGCATCTCGGAGACGGTGTAGACCTTCAGCCGGGCGATGCGGGCGGAGAAGAAGACGCTGAGGGCGAGGAGCCCGAGGCCGATGGTGACGACCATCCAGGCGCCGGAGAGGCCGTACTTGTAGCCGAGGCCGACGCCGCCGATGGTGGAGGCGCCGCCGAGGACGATCGCCGCCATGGTGCCGGAGTACATCCAGGGGCCGAGGCGCCGACCGGCGACCAGGAACTCGCTCTTGGACTTGGCGCGGCGCATGCCCCACCAGCCCATGGCGAGCATGCCGGCCAAGTACAGGACGATCACTGTGTAGTCGACGGCCATGGGGCCCTCCTTCGCGCACCTCGGTGGCGTGTCGTGCGGGGAATGGGTGCCCAGGGGTGTTCGCGGGGACATCCGCCCGTACCCGTGACCCTGGATCCCTCGACAGTAGGTGGCCGGAAAGCGACGATGAAGTGTACGTTTCCTCCACTGTAGGGGCGGGGGATGTACGAAGGGTCCATGGCCATGAACGCGGCGCGCGAAGCCTCCACGACCCCTCCCGTGCCCCGGGTCACCCTCGCGGCGCTGCTCGGCCGCAGGGAGCTGGGGCTGCGGCTGCTGGCCGGCCCGGACGACGTGGCCCTGCACTGGGTGCACACCTCGGAGATGGCCGACCCGTATCCGTATCTGCTCGGCGGCGAGCTGCTGCTGACGGCGGGCGTGCAGCTGACGGATCCGGCGCGGTACGTGGAGCGGGTGGTGGAGGCGGGCGCGGCGGCGCTCGGCTTCGGCGTGACGCCGGTGTACGACACGGTGCCGGCGGAGCTGGTGGAGGCGTGCGTCCGGCACGGGCTGCCGCTGATCGAGGTGCCGCCGCGGACGCCCTTCACGGCGGTGGCCCGGGCGCTGTGGCGGCTGATGGCGGAGGCCAGGCTGTACGAGCTGCGCCGGGTGACGGAGGCGCAGCAGTCGCTGGCGACGGCCGCCGCCCGCCCGGCGCCGGTCCCGGCGGTGCTGGGCGCGCTGGCGTCCCGGCTGGGCGGCCGGGCGGTGCTGTACGGCGCGGACGGCACGGAGTGGGCGGCGGCCGGCCGGGAGCTGCCGCCGGAGGCCGCGCGGGCGCTGGCGGACCTCGCCGGAGTGGTCGGCCCCCGGCCGGGCGGCCCGGCGTCGGCGAGCGGCGAGGGCGGCGGGCGGCGGCTCGCGGCGTACGCGCTGGGCGGCGGCGACGGGCTCGCGCTCGGGGTGGCGACGGAGCGGCGCGACCCCGGCGACCACACGGTCGCCGGGGTGGCGGTGGTGCTGCTGTCGCTGCTGACCGCCCCCTCCCGGGCCGGCGACGTGTCGGCCCGGGACGGCGCGCTGACCCGGCTGCTGCTCGGCGCCCCCGCGGCGGAGGCGGCCGCCGCCCTCTCCCCCGGCCCGTGGACGGTGGTGCACGCCCGGGGCGGCGACGGCACCCCCTTCGCGGCGGCGTCGCTGGCGGCCGAGCTGGGCACGGAGCTGGTGGACGCGGGGCCGACGGTACGGCTCCTGCTGGCGCCGGGCGCGGCGGCGACGGCCCGGCCCGGCTGGACGCTCGGGGTGAGCGCCCCCGCCGAGGCGTCCGCGCTGCCGGCGGCCGACGCCCAGGCGGCGCGGGCCCTGCGGCGGGCGGAGGCGACCCGGGCGCCGCTGGTGCGCCACCGGGCGAACGGCCTCGCCGGGCTCGTCGACCCGGCGGAGGCCGCCGCCCACGCGCGCGTGCTGCTCGCCCCCCTCAGCGAGCCGCAGGCCGAGACCCTGCGCACGTGGCTCTCCCTGCACGGCAGCTGGGACCGCACGGCCGCGGCGCTGGGCGTCCACCGCAACACGGTCCGCCAGCGGATCGCCCGCTGCGCGGTCCTCCTGGACCGCGACCTGGACGACGCGGACGTGCGGATGGAGCTGTGGTTCGCGCTCCGGTAGCGGCCGGCCTCAGTAGAGCTTGTTCACCGCCGTCTTCGTCGTCGTCCTGAAGCCGGTCAGCGGGGCGTCCGCGAGGTCGCCCATCTGGCCCCAGCGGACGAGGGTGACGGTGCGGCCGTCGCGGCCGACGGAGAAGAGGTGGATGTCGGTGGTCCCGACCTGCGGGTCGGCGGTGTCCAGGCTGTAGACCCAGGCGCCCTCCTCGACGGCGAGCTTGCCGTGGTAGGCGCTGACGGCGTGCAGGCCCGGGTTCTGCCGCTCCAGGAGGGGGCCGCAGCCGGCGAGGGCCTTGCGGAGGGTGTCGACCAGCTTCACGGCGTCGGCCTCGGTGCGGGCGACGGTGGTGACCTGGACGCCGTTGGTGTCGAGCTCGGTGCTGAACTCGCGGTAGCGGGTGTTCTGCGCCGGGATCTTGTACGGGGCGCAGAGGACGCCGCCGTTCTCGGGCACGCCGGGGAAGACCTGGGTGGCGGTCCAGGGCGTCGACGACGGCGGCATCTGGGAGGCGGAGAGGAAGGCGGGCTGGGCGGCGGCCTGCGCCGGGGCGGCGGCGAGGGCGGCGAGGCCCAGGGCGGCAGCGGCGGCGGTGGCGAGCGCGGTACGGAGCCTGTTCATGGCGGTGGATCCCCCGTGGGTCGTTCGGTCGGGTGCTGACACCAGACTCGGCCCGTCGGCGGGCGTCGGCAACGGTGACGCGCCCACCACCCGTCCCGGAACCATTCCACCCCCCGTGACGTGGGAGGACGTGAAGGTGTGGGACGCCGAGGGCAGGGGGACGGAATGCCGAAGGACGCCGCCGTCGAGGAGTTCGCGCGGCTCGTGCGGGAGGTGAAGGCGCGGGACGGGCGGAGTTACGAGGCGCTCGGCCGCCGTCTGAGCGTCAGCGCGTCCACGCTCCACCGCTACTGCTCGGGCGTGACCGTCCCGGAGGACTTCGCCGTCGTCGACCGTCTGGCGGTGCTGTGCGGCGCGGACGGCGGGCAGCGGCGGGCCCTGGAGGAGGCGTGGTCCCGCGCGGCCCGCACCCGACGCCCCCCGGAGCCGGAGCCGGTCCATGAGCCGGAACCGGTCCCGGAACCGGTCCCGGAGCCGGTGTCGGCGCCCGTCCCGGTGCGAGAGCCGGGGGCGGCGGCGGCCGGGTCCGCCGGCGACCCGGCGGGCCTCCCGTCCGTGCCGGGGCGCCGGCGGTGGGGGCGGGTGGGCCTGATCGGCGGGGCGCTGGCGGTCGTGGGGGCGGTGACGCTCGGAGTCGTACTCCTTCCCGGGAAGGAGCGGGAGCCGGCCGCACCGCCGCCTCCGCCGCTGGCCTGGACCGTCGCCTCGCACCTCTGGTCGAACGGGTGCGGGCACACCTACCTCGCGGAGCGGACGCCCGCTCCCCCGCCGGAGCCGGCCGACGCACGCCGGTGGGCGGCGGCCGCGGGGGCGGTGCACGGCGGGGAGACGCTGGTGCGGGTGTCGGTGCAGGGGAAGGGGGCGTCGGCGGTGGTGCTCCAGGGGCTGCACGTGCGGGTGGTGGAGCGGGGCGCGCCGCCGGCGTGGTCGGCGTACCGGATGGACGACGGGTGCGGCGGGGCGGTGACGCCGCGCCGTTTCGAGGTGGACCTGGACCGGCCGAGGCCGGTTGCCCGGCCCGTGGACGGGTACGACGCCTCCGGGCAGGAGGGCCGGACGCTGCCGGCGGTCTCCTTCCCGTACGCGGTCTCGGCGGCCGATCCGGAAGAGCTGCTGGTCTCGGCGCGCACGGCGGGCTGCGACTGCCGCTGGTTCCTGGAGCTGGAGTGGAGCGCGGAGGGGCGGAGCGGGACGGTGCGGATCGGGGACGAGGACGGATCACCCTTCCGGACGAGCGGGACGGAGGGCCGGCCCGTATACGGGTACGACTCCACGGGACGGGCCTGGATCACAGCCCCGGAGTCTGGACAGAGTGGTTGACCGCTGGGTAACTTCGACCGTGACAGGCTGAGCAAGCGCTTAGACAACTGGCAGCGATGAGGAGGCGGCTCGTGCGCCGTACCGTATTCAACGAGGACCACGAGGCGTTCCGGGAGACCATCCGGGCCTTCATCGAGGCCGAGGTCGTGCCGGTCTACGACGAGTGGTTCGCGGCCGGCCAGGCGCCGCGCGACTTCTACTACAAGCTCGGCGAGCTGGGCGTCTTCGGCATCAACGTGCCGGAGGAGTTCGGCGGCGCCGGTCTCGACACCCACAAGTTCGAGGCCGTCCTCTACGAGGAGACCTCCCGCGCCGGCGTGCAGTTCGGCGGCTCCGGTGTGCACGTGCTGCTCGCCCTGCCGTACATCAAGATGCTCGCCACCGACGACCAGAAGAAGCGCTACCTGCCGAAGTTCGTCTCCGGCGAGGAGATGTGGGCGCTGGCGATGACCGAGCCGGGCACCGGCTCCGACGTCGCGGGCATGAAGACCACCGCCAAGCTCTCCGAGGACGGCACCCACTACGTCCTCAACGGCGCCAAGACCTTCATCACCGGCGGCGTCCACGCCGACCGCGTGATCGTCTGCGCCCGCACCTCCGCCCCGTCGGCCGAGGACCGCCGCTTCGGCATCTCCCTCTTCGCCGTCGACACCAAGTCCGAGGGCTACTCCATCGGCCGCAAGCTCGACAAGCTCGGCCTGAAGACCTCCGACACCGCCGAGCTCGCCTTCGTCGACGTCAAGGTCCCCGTCGAGGACCTGCTCGGCGAGGAGGGCAAGGGCTTCTCCTACCTCGGCCACAACCTCGCCTCCGAGCGCTGGGGCATCGCCTTCGGCGCCTACGCCCAGGCCAAGGCCGCCGTCCGCTTCGCCAAGCAGTACGTGCAGGAGCGCACCGTCTTCGGCAAGCCGGTCGCGCACTTCCAGAACACCAAGTTCGAGCTGGCCGCCTGCCAGGCCGAGGTGGACGCCGCCGAGGCCGTCGCCGACCGCGCCCTGGAGGCCCTGGACGCGGGCGAGCTGACCCCGGCCGAGGCCGCCTCCGCCAAGCTCTTCTGCACCGAGGTCGCCCACCGCGTCATCGACCGCTGCCTCCAGCTGCACGGCGGCTACGGCTACATGAACGAGTACCCGATCGCCCGCCTGTACGCGGACAACCGCGTCAACCGCATCTACGGCGGCACCAGCGAGATCATGAAGTCGATCATCGCGAAGAGCATGGGCCTGTAAGTGCCCGAAGCGCCTTCCGCACTGGATGACCTGCTCGCCCTGCTCGACCTGGAGCGGATCGAGCAGGACATCTTCCGGGGACAGTCCCGGTCCGCGATCGTCCCCCGCGTCTTCGGCGGCCAGGTGGCCGCCCAGGCGCTGGTGGCGGCGGGCCGGACCGTCCCCGCCGACCGGCTCGCCCACTCCCTGCACGCCTACTTCCTGGTGCCGGGCGACCCGGGCGCGCCGATCGTCTACGAGGTCGACCGGATCCGCGACGGCCGCTCCTTCACCACCCGGCGGGTCGTCGCGATCCAGCACGGGCAGCCGATCTTCCACCTCTCCGCCTCCTTCCAGGCGCACGAGGAGGGGCTCGACCACCAGGACGCGATGCCGGACGCGCCCGACCCGGAATCGCTGCCGACCGCCGAGGAGATGCTCCCCCGGCACCTGCCGGAGGGCGTGGCCCGCCGGCTCGTCGAGGCCCGCGCCGCCGTCGACCTGCGGTACGCCGAGACCCCGCCGTGGGGCACGGTCGGGGAGCCGCGCGCACCGCGCTCGCAGGTGTGGTTCCGCACCAACGGCAAGCTGGCCGACGACCCCCTGCTGCACGTCGTCCTCGCCACCTACGTCTCCGACATGACGCTGCTCGACTCGGTGCTGCTCGCCCACGGGCGGGGCGGCTGGGCCGTCGGCGACGTGGTGGGCGCCTCGCTCGACCACGCCATGTGGTTCCACCGGCCCTTCCGGGCCGACGAGTGGCTGCTCTACGACCAGGAGTCGCCGTCCTCCTCCGGCGGACGCGGCCTCGGCCGGGCCGGGATCTGGACCCGGGACGGACGGCTGGCGATCTCCGTCATCCAGGAGGGTGTCGTTCGCGTCCCGCGCCGCTGACCGGACATACCGTCCGATGTCATGACGGACGGGACGGATGTCAAGGACGGGAACGGCGAGAGCACCTTCACGGTGCTCGTGGCGGCGGGCGCGAACCTCGGGATCGCGGTCGCCAAGGCCGTCGCCGGTGTCATCAGCGGATCGAGCGCGATGCTGTCGGAGGCCGCCCACTCGGTCGCCGACACCGTCACCGAGGTCATGCTGCTCACCGCGCTCAAGCGGAGCGAGAAGCCCGCCGACGAGGACCACCCGGTCGGACACGCGGGCGAGCGGTACGTGTGGGCGATGCTCGCCGCCGTCGCCACCTTCGTCGGCGGCGCCGTCTTCTCGGTCTACGACGGCATCCACACCCTCACCCACGGCGAGGAGCTCGGCGACCCGCTGGTCTCCTACGTCGTGCTCGGCGTCTCCTTCGTCCTGGAGGCCTTCTCCCTGCGGACCGGCGTCAAGCAGGTCAAGGCCGAGGCGGAGCGGATGCGGGCGCCCTTCGCCGCGTACCTGCGGCTCACCCCCGACACCACCGTCAAGGCGGTCGTCATGGAGGACTCCGCCGCCCTCGCCGGCCTGATGCTCGCCGCCGGCGGCCTCCTCGGCGGCCAGCTCACGGGCTCCGGCGTCTGGGACGGCGTCGCCTCGATCCTCATCGGCTGCCTGCTCGTCTACGTGGCCTGGGTCCTGGGCCGGGCCAACGCCCAGCTCCTCATCGGCCGCCCGCTGCCGCGCGCGATGCGGGCGGAGGTGCGGGAGGAGCTGCTCGGCGTCGCGCACGTGGTGGGCGTCCTGGACCTGATCACCCTGATCCAGGGCCCCGGCGAGGTCCTGATCGCCGCGAAGGTCGACTTCCGGGACGTGGTGACGGCCGCCGAGGTGGAGCGGGCCTGCGAGCAGGCGGAGGCGCGGCTGCGGGCCCGCTTCCCGTCGGTGCGCCGGGTCTACCTGGACCCGACGCCGGGCCCGTCCTAGCCGAGCAGCCCGGCGGCGCCGAGCAGGTACGCGGTCACCGGCTCGTAGAAGCGCGGGTCCACGACGTGGTCGTCCAGGGGGACGGTGACCTTCATCGTCCCCTCCGCCTCGGCGACGAAGAGCGCCGGGTCGTTGCAGTCCGCGTAGCCGACGGAGTCGATGCCGCGCTGGGCGGCGCGGCCGGCCCAGCCGTGGTCGGCGACGACGAGGTCGGGCACGGCCTCGCCGAGCAGGGCGAGGCCGTCGAGGATCGCGTTCATCGGCTCCGGGGAGTGGGTGTGCCAGAGGCTGGCGCCGCGCTCGAAGACGGCGACGTCCGCGAACTGCACGACGTACCCCTCGTCGGCGGTCAGCCCGCCCGGGATCCGCACGATGTCGCAGCCCTGCGCCCGCAGGGCGGCGGCGACCCGGCCGTGGGCGTCGATCAGCGCGCCCGGGTGCCCGGTCGCGAAGAGCACCCGCTGCCGGCCCGCGGCGGCCTCCTTGAGCCGGGCCGCCATCCGGTCCAGGGCGTCGACGGTCAGCTCGGGGTCGATGGTGTCCTGGCCGGTGCGGTGGGCCGGGTCGTCGACGACCCCGCAGCGCTCGGCCATGACGGCCAGCACGTCCTGCTCGTCCGTCCACCGGTCGCCGAACTCCAGGCCGAACCAGTAGTGCCGGTCGCCGTTGGCGAGCTTCCGGTAGTGGTCCAGGTTGTTCTCGCGGGGCGTGGCCACGTCCCCCGCGATGCGGCTGCGGAGGAGGTGCTCGACGAGGGCGTCACGGCTGAGTATCGGCATGCGCAACATTCTGCCGCGCCCGCTCCCCCGCCGGGGCGGTGTCTCAGGGGGCCGGGGCGTCCAGGGCGCCGAGCGCGCCGTGGGCCAGGTTCCTCAGGAGGTGCTCCAGGGCGGGGCGGGCCAGCGGGGTGCGCAGGTGGGGGGTGGAGTTGAGGAGGCCGAAGACGGCGTGGACGGCGGCCCTGGCCTCGGGCTCGCCGGCCGCCGGGTGGAGGGCCCGGACGACCTCCACCCACAGTTCGACGTACTGGCGCTGGAGCTGGCGGACCCGCTTGCGGTCCTCGTCCTTGAGGCGGTCGAGCTCGCGGTCGTGGAGGGTGATCAGCGGGCGGTCGTCGAGGGCGAAGTCGATGTGGCCGTCGACGAGGGCGGCCAGCAGGGCCGCCGGGTCGCCGTCCGCCTCGGCGGCCCGCAGCCGTCCGCCCGCGAGCAGCCGCTCGCTGATGCCGACGAGCAGCTCCGCGAGCATCGCGTCCTTGCCGGGGAAGTGGCGGTAGAGGCCGGGACCGCTGATGCCGACGGCGGCTCCTATCTCGTCGACGCCGACGCCGTGGAACCCCCGCTCGGCGAAGAGGCGGGCGGCCTCCTTGAGGATCTGCTCGCGGCGGGTCGGCGCGTCCATCCGCGTCGGGCTGGTGGTCATGCCCCAATCCTAGACAACGCGGTTAGCGCTCGTTAACCTGAGCGCCGTACGTTAACGCTCATTAACCGGACAAGGGAGATCGGTCGATGCAGCAGGCACCTGTGCTGTCGAGTGCGGCGGATCCCGCCTCGGCCGCCTGGCGGGCCAACGAGGCGGCGCACCGGGAGCTCTCCGAGACCCTCCGCGCCAAGCTGGCGGAGGCCGCGCTCGGGGGCGGTGAGAAGTCCCGCGCCCGGCACACCGCGCGCGGGAAGCTGCTGCCGCGCGACCGGGTGGACACCCTCCTGGACCCGGGCTCGCCGTTCCTGGAGCTGGCGCCGCTCGCGGCGAACGGGATGTACGGCGGCCAGGCCCCGGCCGCCGGCGTGATCGCGGGCATCGGCCGGGTCTCCGGCCGCGAGTGCGTGATCGTCGCCAACGACGCCACGGTCAAGGGCGGCACCTACTACCCGATGACCGTGAAGAAGCACCTGCGGGCCCAGGAGGTGGCGCTCGACAACCGCCTCCCCTGCCTCTACCTGGTCGACTCCGGCGGCGCCTTCCTGCCGATGCAGGACGAGGTCTTCCCGGACCGCGAGCACTTCGGCCGGATCTTCTACAACCAGGCCCGCATGTCGGGCGCCGGGATCCCGCAGATCGCGGCCGTCATGGGCTCCTGCACGGCCGGCGGCGCGTACGTCCCGGCGATGAGCGACGAGGCCGTGATCGTCCGGAACCAGGGCACGATCTTCCTCGGCGGCCCGCCGCTGGTGAAGGCCGCCACCGGCGAGGTCGTCACGGCCGAGGAGCTGGGCGGCGGCGAGGTGCACTCCCGGATCTCCGGCGTCACCGACCACCTCGCCGAGGACGACGCGCACGCCCTCAGGATCGTCCGGAACATCGTGGCGACCCTCCCCGAGCGGGGTCCGCTGCCGTGGAAGGTCGAGCCCGTCGAGGAGCCGAAGGTCGACCCGTACGGGCTGTACGGCGCGGTCCCGGTCGACTCCCGCACCCCGTACGACGTGCGCGAGGTCATCGCCCGGGTGGTGGACGGCTCCCGCTTCCAGGAGTTCAAGTCCGAGTACGGGCAGACCCTGGTCACCGGCTTCGCCCGGATCCACGGCCACCCGGTCGGCATCGTCGCCAACAACGGCATCCTGTTCGCCGAGTCCGCCCAGAAGGGTGCGCACTTCATCGAGCTGTGCGACCAGCGCGGCATCCCGCTGGTCTTCCTCCAGAACATCACCGGCTTCATGGTCGGCAAGGCGTACGAGCACGGCGGCATCGCCAAGCACGGCGCCAAGATGGTGACGGCGGTCGCCACCACCCGCGTCCCGAAGCTGACGGTCGTCGTCGGCGGCTCCTTCGGCGCGGGCAACTACTCGATGTGCGGCCGGGCCTACTCCCCCCGCTTCCTGTGGATGTGGCCCAACGCCAAGATCTCCGTCATGGGCGGCGAGCAGGCCGCCTCGGTCCTCGCCACCGTCAAGCGCGACCAGCTCGGCGACGCCTGGAGCGCCCAGGAGGAGGAGACCTTCAAGGCGCCGATCCGCGAGCAGTACGAGACCCAGGGCAGCGCCTACTACGCGACCGCCCGCCTCTGGGACGACGGCGTGATCGACCCGCTGGAGACCCGGCAGGTGCTGGGCCTCGCGCTGACCGCCTGTGCCAACGCGCCCCTGGGTGACCCCCAGTTCGGCGTCTTCCGGATGTGAGGACCCTGACGATGCAGCAGATGTTCGACACCGTCCTCGTCGCCAACCGGGGCGAGATCGCGGTCCGCGTCATCCGCACCCTGCGGGCGCTCGGCGTCCGCTCGGTCGCGGTGTACAGCGACGCCGACGCCGATGCCCGGCACGTGCGGGAGGCGGACACGGCGGTACGGATCGGGCCCGCGCCGGCCTCGGAGTCGTACCTCTCCGTCCCCGCCCTGCTCGACGCGGCCCGCCGCACCGGCGCGCAGGCCGTCCACCCCGGCTACGGCTTCCTCGCGGAGAACGCGGCCTTCGCCCGCGCCTGCGCCGAGGCCGGCCTCGTCTTCATCGGCCCCTCCGCCGAGGCCATCGCCCTCATGGGCGACAAGATCCGGGCCAAGGAGACCGTGAGGGCGGCGGGCGTGCCCGTCGTCCCCGGCGACGCCGACCCCCGGGTGGCCGAGGCCGCGCGGGAGATGGGCCCGCCCGTCCTGCTGAAGCCCAGCGCGGGCGGCGGCGGCAAGGGCATGCGCCTGGTGCGGGACCTGGCGGTCCTGGACGAGGAGATCGCGGCGGCCCGCCGCGAGGCCCGGGCCTCCTTCGGCGACGACACGCTCCTGGTGGAGCGGTGGATCGACCGGCCCCGGCACATCGAGATCCAGGTCCTGGCCGACGCCCACGGGAACGTGGTGCACCTCGGCGAGCGCGAGTGCTCGCTCCAGCGCCGCCACCAGAAGATCATCGAGGAGGCGCCCAGCGTGCTCCTCGACGGGGCGACCCGCGCCGCGATGGGCGCGGCGGCGGTGGAGGCGGCCCGGTCCTGCGGCTACGTCGGCGCGGGCACGGTCGAGTTCATCGTGCCGGGCGGCGACCCGTCCGCGTACTACTTCATGGAGATGAACACCCGCCTCCAGGTCGAGCACCCGGTGACCGAGCTGATCACGGGCCTGGACCTGGTGGAGTGGCAGCTGCGGGTGGCGGCCGGCGAGCCGCTCTCCTTCGGCCAGGACGACGTCCGCCTCGACGGCTGGGCGGTCGAGGCCCGGATCTGCGCGGAGGACCCCTCCCGCGGCTTCCTGCCGTCCGGCGGCACGGTCCTCGCCCTCCACGAGCCCTCGGGCGACGGCGTACGCACCGACTCCGGCCTCCTCGAAGGCACCGAGGTCTCCTCGCTGTACGACCCGATGCTGTCGAAGGTCATCGTCCACGCGGCCGACCGCCCGACGGCCCTGCGCAAGCTCCGCGCGGCCCTGGCGGAGCTGACCACCCTCGGCGTCCCCACCAACGCGGGCTTCCTGCGCCGGCTCCTCGCCCACCCGGACGTGGTCTCCGGCGCCATGGACACCGGCCTGGTGGAACGGGACGCGGAGTCGCTGGTCCCCCGGGGCGTGCCGGACGAGGTGTACGCGGCGGCGGCGGCCGTACGAGGCGCGGAGCTGGCCCCGGAGCCGCGCGGCGGCTGGGCGGACCCCTTCGACGCGCCGACCGGCTGGCGGCTCGGCGGCACGCCGAAGCCCCTCGCCTTCCCGCTGCGGGCGGCGGGCGGCGAACCCGTCACGGTCGAGGCGCCCGGCGGCGCGCGCGTGACGGACCGTTCGGTCACCGTCACAGTCGACGGGGTCGTCCACTCCTTCCGCCGGGCCGGCGCCTGGCTCGGCCGGGACGGCGACTCCTGGCACGTCGTGGACCACGACCCGGTGGCCGCCGCGCTCTCCGGGGCACGGCACGGCGGGGCGGACACGCTCGCCGCGCCGATGCCCGGCACCGTCACCGTCGTCAAGGTCGCGGTCGGGGACGAGGTGGAGGCCGGACAGAGCCTGCTGGTGGTGGAGGCGATGAAGATGGAGCACGTCATCTCCGCCCCGCACGCCGGCACCGTCACCGAACTCGACGTCACGCCCGGCACGACCGTCGCCATGGACCAGGTCCTGGCGGTCGTCACCCCCCGCGAGGAGGCCCCGGAATGACCGGCCTGCCCATGACCGTCCCCGACCCGGCGCTGCCCGCCCGGGTCCGGATCCACGAGGTCGGCCCCCGGGACGGGCTGCAGAACGAGAAGACGGCCGTCCCGACCGAGGTCAAGGCGGAGTTCATCCGGCGGCTCGCCGCCGCCGGGCTCTCCACCGTCGAGGCGACCAGCTTCGTGCACCCCCGGTGGGTGCCCCAACTGGCCGACGCCGAGACGCTGTTCCCCCTCGTCAACGGCCTTCCGGTACGCCTCCCGGTCCTGGTGCCGAACAAGCGCGGCCTCGACCGGGCGCTCGCGCTCGGCGCCCGCGAGGTCGCCGTCTTCGCCTCCGCTACGGAGTCCTTCGCCAAGGCGAACCTCAACCGGACCATCGACGAGGCGCTCGCCATGTTCGAGCCGGTCGTCATCCGGGCCATAGAGGCCGGCCTCAAGGTCCGCGGCTACCTGTCGATGTGCTTCGGCGACCCGTGGGAGGGCGCCGTCCCGGTCGAGCAGACCGTCCGCGTCACCAAGGCGCTCGCCGACATGGGCTGCGACGAGCTGAGCCTCGGCGACACCATCGGCGTCGCCACCCCCGGGCACGTCCAGGCGCTCCTGACCGCCCTGAACGGGGCCGGGGTGCCCACCTCCCGCCTCGCCGTGCACTTCCACGACACCTACGGGCAGGCGCTCTCCAACACGCTGGCCGCGCTGCGGCACGGCGTGACCACCGTGGACGCCTCCGCGGGCGGCCTCGGCGGCTGCCCCTACGCCAAGTCCGCCACCGGCAACCTCGCCACCGAGGACCTGGTGTGGATGCTCGACGGCCTCGGCATCGAGACCGGGGTCGACCTGGCCGCCCTCACCGCCACGAGCGGGTGGATGGCCGAACAGCTGGGCCGCCCGAGCCCGTCCCGCACCGTCCGCGCCCTCTCCCACAAGGAGTCCTGAGCATGTCCCTCGACCACCGGCTCTCCGCAGAGCACGAGGAACTCCGCCGCACCGTCGAGGCGTTCGCCCACGACGTGGTGGCGCCGAAGATCGGCGACCACTACGAGCGGCACGAGTTCCCGTACGAGATCGTCGCCGAGATGGGCCGCATGGGCCTCTTCGGCCTGCCGTTCCCGGAGGAGTACGGCGGCATGGGCGGCGACTACCTCGCCCTCGGCATCGCCCTGGAGGAGCTGGCCCGCGTCGACTCCTCCGTCGCCATCACCCTGGAGGCGGGCGTCTCGCTCGGCGCGATGCCGCTGCACCTGTTCGGCACCGAGGAGCAGAAGCGCGCCTGGCTGCCGAAGCTGTGCGCGGGCGAGATGCTCGGCGCCTTCGGCCTGACCGAGCCGGGCGCCGGCTCGGACGCGGGCGGCACCCGCACCACCGCCGTCCGGGACGGCGACCACTGGGTCATCAACGGCTCGAAGTGCTTCATCACCAACTCCGGCACGGACATCACCGGTCTGGTGACGGTCACCGCGGTCACCGGCCGCAAGCCCGACGGACGGCCGCTGATCTCCTCGATCATCGTCCCCTCCGGCACCCCCGGCTTCACCGTCGCCGCCCCCTACTCCAAGGTCGGCTGGAACGCCTCGGACACCCGCGAGCTCTCCTTCGACGACGTCCGCGTCCCGGTGGAGAACCTCCTCGGCGAGGAGGGCCGCGGCTACGCCCAGTTCCTCCGCATCCTCGACGAGGGCCGCGTCGCCATCGCCGCGCTGGCCACGGGCCTCGCCCAGGGCTGCGTCGACGAGTCGGTGAAGTACGCGAAGGAACGGCACGCCTTCGGCCGCGCGATCGGCGACAACCAGGCCATCCAGTTCAAGATCGCCGACATGGAGACCCGCGCCCACATGGCCCGCATCGGCTGGCGCGACGCCGCCTCGCGCCTGGTCCTGGGCGAGCCCTTCAAGAAGGAGGCGGCGATCGCGAAGCTGTACTCCTCCACGGTGGCCGTCGACAACGCCCGCGAGGCGACCCAGATCCACGGCGGCTACGGCTTCATGAACGAGTACCCGGTGGCCCGCATGTGGCGCGACTCGAAGATCCTGGAGATCGGCGAGGGCACCAGCGAGGTCCAGCGCATGCTGATCGCCCGCGAACTGGGCTTCACCGCCTGACCCGTTCGTGTCCCGCGCGCCCGTCGCCCCCTCGCGGGGCGGCGGGCGCCGCCGTGCCGGGGCACGGGCCGTGACCGCAATGTGACGCAGCCCTCGGGGACCCGGATCTGTTGATCCGTGTGAGGTTAGGCTAACCTCACATCGACTTGCCCAGGCCGACCCCGGCACGTACCGAAAGCGACCCCGCCATGCCCAGCAACGCCCGAGCCACCTCCCTCACCCGCCGCGGCATCCTCGCCGCGGGCGGCGCCCTCGGGCTCGGCGCCGTGCTCGCCGCCTGCGGCGACGGCGACAAGGGGAAGGACGCGAGCCCCTCCGCTTCGGCCAAGGCCGGCTCCTGGGAGTTCAAGGACGACCGCGGCCAGACCGTGAAGACCAAGGCGGTCCCGAAGAACATCGTCGCCTTCACCGGCACGGCCGCCGCCCTCAAGGACTTCGGCGTCGAGGTCACCGGCGTCTTCGGCCCGACCTACGTCGAGGACCCCAAGACCAAGGCGAAGAAGCCCGACGTCCAGGCCGGCGACCTCGACATCACCAAGGTCAAGGTCATCGGCAACGTCTGGGGCGAGTTCAACATCGAGGAGTACCTCAAGCTCCAGCCCGAGGTCCTCATCACCGACATGTGGGAGAAGGACGCCCTCTGGTACGTGCCGGAGGAGCAGAAGGCCAAGATCCTGAAGATCGCGCCCAGCGTCGCCCTGTGGGCCGCCGGCAAGTCGATGCCGTCCGTCCTCCAGCGCCACGCCGACCTGGCCGCCTCGCTGGGCGCCGACGTGAACAGCGAGCGGGTCAAGAAGGACAAGGCCCGCTTCGAGGCCGCCGCCGAGCGCCTGCGCAAGGTCGCCCAGGGCAAGAAGGACATCAAGGTCCTCATCGGCTCCGGCGCCCCGGACACCTTCTACGTCTCCACCCCGGTCCGTCCGACCGACACGCTCTTCTTCCAGGAGCTGGGCCTCAACATCGTCACCCCGAAGAAGCTGGACCCGTCCGGCTGGTTCGAGCTCCTCAGCTGGGAGAACGTCGACGCCTACGCGGCCGACGTCATCCTCCTCGACAACCGCACCGGCACCCTCCAGCCGGAGCAGCTCAAGGCCAAGCCGACCTGGGCCGCGCTGCCCGCCGTCAAGGCCGGCCAGGTCTTCCCGCGCGTGACCGAGCCCGTCTACTCCTACGCCAAGTGCGCCCCCCTCCTGGAGGACCTGGCCACCGCCCTGGAGAACGCGAAGAAGGTGTCCTGACCCGATGACGAACGCCGAGACCGCCCCGTTCCAGTTCTTCTCCCTCCAGGTCGACCGGACGCGGCGGCTCGGCCCGTCGCTGGTCCGCGTCACCTTCACCGGGGAGGACCTCAAGGGCTTCGCCGCCGGCGGGCGCGACCAGTCCCTCTCCCTCTTCCTGCCGCACCCCGGCCAGGAGGCCCCCGTCCTGCCGCCGCTGGACGACCCGGACATGTACGCGATCCTGGGCGCCTGGCGGGCCATGCCCGACGACGTGCGGGCCGTGATGCGCTCGTACACCGTCCGCGAGCAGCGCACCGAACCCCACGAGGTCGACATCGACTTCGCCGTCCACGAGGACGGCGGGCCGGCCTGCCGCTGGGCGCAGCACGCGAAGCCCGGCGACCGGGTGGTCGTGCTCGGTCCCGCGGTCGCCGACAACACCGGGGTCCGCTTCCGGCTGCCGGAGGGCGCCGACTCGGTGCTGATCTGGGCGGACGAGACGGCGCTGCCCGCCGCCTCCGCGATCCTGGAGTGGCTGCCGGCCGAGACCCGGGCCCGGGTCTTCCTCGAAGTGCCCTACTCCGGCGACCGGATGGAGCTGTCGACGGAGGCGGACGCCACCGTCACCTGGCTCGTGCGGGAGGAGGGCGCGCCCTCCGGCCCGGAGGCGGTCGCGGGCGCGGAGCTGCCCGGGGAGTCGCCGTACGTGTGGATCGCGGGCGAGTCCGGCGCGGTGAAGGCGCTGCGGCGGCACTTCGTGCGCGAGCGCGGGCTCGACCGGCGCCGGGTGACCTTCGTGGGCTACTGGCGCAAGGGCCTGTCCGAGGACGCCCTGCGCGAGGTGCCGGACGAGGCGACGCAGGACGCGGAGCGGGACGCGTCCTCCACGTAGCCGACGCGATTCGGCCATTCGGCACACGGCCCCCCAATCTTCACCGATCGGGGGGCCGTTGTCATGCAAAATTAGGTTAGGCTAACCTTACTTAAGCACCACGGTTGCGTGTTCCGCGTCCCCGTCCCGGAAGGGTCCCCCACATGCGTTCGCACCTGCTCAACGACACGACGGCGGAGAGCTACCGACGCTCCGTCACCGAAGGAGTCGAGCGGGTGGCGAGGAAACTCGCCACGACGCGCGGCCCGTTCACCGGCGTCACGCCCGCCGAACTGGCGCCCGTGATCGACGCCGTGGACCTCGACCGCCCCCTCGGTGACGCCTCCGCCGCCCTCGACGAGCTGGAGGACGTCTACCTCCGCGACGCGGTCTACTTCCACCACCCGCGCTACCTGGGCCACCTCAACTGCCCGGTCGTCATCCCCGCCGTCCTCGGCGAGGCCGTCCTCTCGGCGGTCAACTCCTCCCTGGACACCTGGGACCAGTCCGCCGGCGGCACCCTCATCGAGCGCAAGCTCATCGACTGGACCGCCGCCCGCATCGGCCTCGGCCCCCTGGCCGACGGCGTCTTCACCAGCGGCGGCACCCAGTCCAACCTCCAGGCACTGCTGCTCGCCCGCGAGGAGGCCGGCACCGCCGACCCGTCGAAGCTCCGGATCTTCTCCTCCGAGTGCAGCCACTTCTCCGTCCAGAAGTCGGCCACCCTCCTCGGCCTCGGCCGCGAGTCGGTCATCTCCATCCCGGTCGACCGGAACAAGCGGATGCAGTCCGTCGTCCTCGCCGCCGAGCTGGAGACCTGCCGCGCCGAGGGCCTCGTCCCGATGGCCGTCGTCGCCACCGCCGGCACCACCGACTTCGGCTCCATCGACCCGCTGCCCGAGATCGCCACCCTCGCCGAGGAGTACGGCGCCTGGATGCACGTCGACGCCGCCTACGGCTGCGGACTGCTCGCCTCGCTGAAGCGCCGCCACCTCCTCGACGGCATCGAGCGCGCCGACTCGGTCACCGTCGACTACCACAAGTCCTTCTTCCAGCCGGTGAGTTCCTCCGCGATCCTGGTCCGCGACCGGGCCGCCCTGCGCCACGCCACCTACCACGCGGACTACCTCAACCCGCTCCGCACGGTCGCCGAGCAGATCCCCAACCAGGTCGACAAGTCCCTCCAGACCACCCGCCGCTTCGACGCCCTCAAACTGTGGATGACCCTCCGCGTCATGGGCGCCGACGGCGTCGGCGAGCTCTTCGACGAGGTCTGCGACCTGGCCGCCGCCGGATACGACCTGATCGCCGCCGACCCCCGCTACGACGTGGTCGTGGAGCCGCAGCTGTCCACCCTCGTCTACCGCTACGTCCCCGACGCCGTCACCTCGCCCGCCGAGATCGACCGGGCCAACCTCTACGCCCGCAAGGCGCTCTTCGCCTCGGGCGAGGCCGTCGTCGCCGGCACCAAGGTCGACGGCCGCCAGTACCTCAAGTTCACCTTGCTCAACCCCGAGACCACGGTCGCCGACATCGCCGCCGTCCTCGATCTGATAGCCGGCCACGCCGAGCAGTACCTGGGAGAGAACCTTGTCCACGCCTGAGAACGCCGGGATCCACGACTTCATCGGCATCGGGCTCGGTCCCTTCAACCTGGGCCTCGCCTGCCTGACCGAGCCGATCGCCGAACTGGACGGCCTCTTCCTGGAGTCCAAGCCGGACTTCGAGTGGCACTCGGGGATGTTCCTCGAAGGCGCCCACCTCCAGACGCCGTTCATGTCGGACCTGGTCACCCTCGCCGACCCGACCTCGCCGTACTCCTTCCTCAACTACCTGAAGGAGAAGGGCCGGCTGTACTCGTTCTACATCCGCGAGAACTTCTACCCGCTGCGCGCCGAGTACAACGACTACTGCCGGTGGGCGGCGGGCAAGGTCACCTCGATCCGCTTCTCCACCACCGTCTCCTCCGTCGCCTACGACGAGGCCGGCGAGGTGTACGTCGTCACCACCGAGGCCGGAGAAACGTTCCGGTCCCGCCGGATCGTCCTCGGCACCGGCACCCCGCCGTACCTCCCCGACCCCTGCCGGGAGCTGGGCGGCGACCTGATCCACAACTCGCGCTACGTGCCGAACAAGGAAGCCCTCCAGCGCAAGAAGTCGATCACGATCGTCGGCAGCGGCCAGTCCGCCGCCGAGATCTACCACGACCTCCTGTCGGAGATCGACGTCCACGGCTACCGGCTCAACTGGGTGACCCGCTCCCCGCGCTTCTTCCCGCTGGAGTACACCAAGCTCACCCTGGAGATGACCTCGCCCGAGTACGTGGACTACTTCCACGCGCTCCCCGAGGAGACCCGCTACCGCCTGGAGACCCAGCAGAAGGGCCTCTTCAAGGGCATCAACGGCGACCTCATCGACGGCATCTTCGACCTGCTCTACCAGAAGAACTTCGCCGGTCCCGTCCCCACCCGGCTCCTCACCAACTCCGCGCTGCACACCGCCTCGTACGACGAGACGGCCGGCACGTACACCCTCGGCTTCCGCCAGGAGGAGCAGGAGAAGGAGTACGAGATCGAGACCGAGGGCCTGATCCTCGCCACCGGCTACAAGTACGCCGTCCCCGCCTTCCTGGAACCGCTGAGGGACCGCCTGCGCTTCGACGGCCAGGGCCGCTTCGACGTCGCCCGCAACTACGCGGTCGACACCACCGGCCGCGAGGTCTTCCTCCAGAACGCCGGCGTCCACACCCACTCGATCACCTCGCCCGACCTGGGCATGGGGGCGTACCGCAACGCCTACATCATCGGGGAGATGCTGGGTTCCGAGTACTACCCCGTCGAGAAGACCATCGCGTTCCAGGAGTTTTCCGTATGACCGCCCCCGCCACCCCCGCCGTCGAGATCCGCCCGCTCGATCCCCTCAAGGACGCGGAGCTGATCCACCCCTGGGTCACTCACCCCAAGGCCGCCTTCTGGATGATGCAGGACGCCAAGCTCCAGGACGTCGAGCGCGCCTACATGGAGATCGCCGCCCACCCGCACCACGACGCCTTCCTCGGCCTCGTCGACGGCGAGCCCGCCTTCCTCATGGAGCGGTACGACCCCGCGCGGGTCGAGCTGGTCGGGCTCTACGAGCCGCTCCCCGGCGACGTCGGCATGCACTTCCTCGTCGCCCCCACCGACACCCCGGTGCACGGCTTCACCCGCCTGGTGATCACCGCCGTGATGCGCGAGCTGTTCGCCGACCCGGCGACCGCCCGCGTGGTCGTCGAGCCCGACGTCCGCAACACGGCCGTCCACGCGCTCAACGAGGCCGTCGGCTTCGTGCCCGAGCGGGCCATCCGGAAGCCGGAGAAGGAAGCCCTGCTGAGCTTCTGCACCCGTGCCCAGTTCGAGACCGCCGTCGGAGCCGCGATATGAGCCGCCTGGACGCCACCGACCCGGTCGCGCACCTCACGCCCGAGCGCTGGGCAGACGCCAACCGCGCGCTGATCCGCAAGGGCCTCGCCGAGTTCGCCCACGAGCGGCTGCTGAACCCGCAGGAGCTGGGCGAGTCCCGCTACCGGGTGATCGGCGACGACGGCGCCACCGAGTACCGCTTCACCGCGGACCGCTTCGCCCTCGACCACTGGCAGGTCTACCCCGAGTCGATCAGCCGGCACCGGGGCGACGAGCAGCTGCCGCTGGACGCCCTCCAGTTCATCACCGAACTGCGCGGCTCGCTCGGCCTGAGCGACGAGATCCTCCCGGTCTACCTGGAGGAGATCTCCTCCACCCTGGCCGGCACCGCCTACAAGGCGACCAAGCCGCGGGTGTCGGCCGCCGAGCTGGCCCGCGCGGACTTCCAGGCCATCGAGACCGGGATGACCGAGGGCCACCCCTGCTTCGTCGCCAACAACGGCCGCCTCGGCTTCGGCGTCGACGAGTACCGCGCCTACGCCCCCGAGGCCGCGAGCCCCGTCCACCTGGTGTGGCTGGCCGCCCACCGCGACCGGGCCGCCTTCACGGCCGGCGCGGGCATCGAGTACGAGACCTTCATCCGCGCCGAGCTGGGCGACGCGGCCGTGGACCGCTTCCACGGCGTCCTCACCGCGCGCGGCCTCGACCCGGCCGACTACCTCCTCATGCCGGCCCACCCCTGGCAGTGGTGGAACAAACTGTCGGTGACCTTCGCCGCCGAGGTGGCGCAGCAGCGCCTGGTGTACCTCGGCGAGGGCGAGGACGCCTACCTCGCGCAGCAGTCGATCCGCACCTTCTTCAACACCGCCGACCCGGCCAAGCACTACGTGAAGACCGCCCTGTCGGTCCTCAACATGGGCTTCATGCGCGGCCTCTCGGCGGCCTACATGGAGGCCACGCCGGCCATCAACGACTGGCTGGCGCAGCTGATCGAGTCGGACTCCGTCCTCGAGGCGGCCCGCTTCTCGATCATCCGGGAGCGCGCGGCGGCCGGCTACCGGCACCTGGAGTACGAGGCCGCCACGGACCGCTACTCGCCCTACCGGAAGATGCTGGCCGCGCTGTGGCGCGAGTCGCCGGTGGAGCGGCTGGCGGACGGCGAGCGGCTCGCGACGATGGCCTCGCTGCTGCACGTCGACCACGCGGGCGCGTCCTTCGCGGGCGCGCTGATCAAGGAGTCCGGGCTGGAGCCGGAGGCCTGGCTGCGGAAGTACCTCGACGCCTACCTCCTGCCGGTGCTGCACTGCTTCTACGCCTACGACCTGGTCTACATGCCGCACGGCGAGAACGTGATCCTGGTCCTGGACGAGCGGGGCGCGGTCGACCGGGCGGTCTTCAAGGACATCGCCGAGGAGATCTGCGTCATGGACCCGGACGCGGTCCTGCCGCCGGCGGTGGAGCGGATCCGCGCCGACGTGCCCGAGTCCATGAAGCTCCTGTCGGTCTTCACGGACGTCTTCGACTGCTTCTTCCGCTTCCTGGGCGCGACCCTGGCGGCGGAGGGCGTGCTCGGCGAGGACGCCTTCTGGCGGACGGTCGCGGAGTGCGTGAAGGGTTACCAGGAGTCGAAGCCGGAGCTGGCGGACCGCTTCGCGCAGTACGACATGTTCGCGGAGACCTTCGCGCTCTCCGCGCTCAACCGCCTCCAGCTGCGCAACAACAAGCAGATGGTCGACCTGGCGGACCCCTCGGGCGCCCTCCAGCTCGTCGGCGACCTGGTGAACCCGATCGCCCGTTTCGCCTGACGGGCACGGCGCCCTCCCGGCGCCCCGGACCGGTGCGAGCCCCGGCGGAGTACGGTCCTCCGCCGGGGCTCGCACCCGTGCGGCCCCCTGGGGGCCGGGCCCCCTTCCCCTTCTCCGCGGGGACGGACGACGAGCGCCCACGCCCCGCACCGCCGCCAAGGTCTGGACCAACACCCCCTTCCAGGCCGTTGATCATGCGGCGCCTGCCCGATTTCGGGCAGGATTCTTGCGGGAACCGGGGAGGACCCCTCAATATTCATGGGTGCTCGAACGCCGCCCGACCCACGACGACCTCATCGACCACCTGGTCCGAAGTACCGCGCTCCAGCGCGGTGAGGCCGCCCGGGTGGTGCTCGACGTGCTGGCGTACTTCGACGAGACGACCGAGGAGTTCGTCCGCCGCCGCCACCGCGAGCTGCAGTCCGGCGGAGCGGTGAACGCGGAGATCTTCGAACGGATCTCGGCCGAACTGCCGCACCGCGCCGTCGCGCCGCCGGAGCTCTCGCTCCGGCAGCTGCGCCGGATCGTCTACGGCTAGTCCGGCCACCGTCTCCACGACGGAACGGCACCGTCTTTCACCAACCGGAGGGGTTTCCTTTATGTGCGGAATTGTCGGTTACATCGGTAAGCGCGACGTGGCGCCGCTGCTCCTGGAGGGCCTGGCCCGCCTGGAGTACCGCGGTTACGACTCCGCCGGCCTCGTCATCAACAGCCCGAAGAGCGCGGCGCTGAAGATGGTCAAGGCCAAGGGCCGGGTCCGCGACCTGGAAGCCCGCGTCCCCAAGCGCTTCTCCGGCACCACCGGCATCGCGCACACCCGCTGGGCCACCCACGGCGCCCCGAGCGACCACAACTCGCACCCGCACCTGGACCCCGAGAACAAGGTCGCGGTCGTCCACAACGGCATCGTCGACAACGCCCAGGAGCTCCGCGCCAAGCTGGAGGCCGACGGCGTCGTCTTCGCCTCCGAGACGGACACCGAGGTCATCACCCACCTCGTCGCCCGCTCCCAGGCCGAGACGCTCGAGGACAAGGTCCGCGACGCGCTCAAGGTCATCGAGGGCACCTACGGCATCGCCGTGATGCACGCCGACTTCAACGACCGCATCGTCGTCGCCCGCAACGGCTCGCCGGTCATCCTCGGCATCGGCGAGAAGGAGATGCTGGTCGCCTCCGACGTGGCCGCCCTCATCGCCCACACCCGCCAGGTCGTCACCCTCGACGACGGCGAGATGGCCACCCTCAAGGCCGACGACTTCCGCACCTACACGGTCGCGGGCGCCTCCACCACGGCGACCCCCGAGACCGTCGAGTGGGAGGCCGCCTCCTACGACATGGGCGGCCACGACACGTACATGCACAAGGAGATCTCCGAGCAGCCCGACGCGGTCGACCGCGT
Source organism: Streptomyces sp. NPDC058758 (assembly GCF_042746075.1). NCBI lineage: Bacteria > Bacillati > Actinomycetota > Actinomycetes > Kitasatosporales > Streptomycetaceae > Streptomyces > Streptomyces sp. NPDC058758. The sequence continues at coordinate 118,831 of NZ_JBHYPS010000013.1, forward strand.
GCTGCGCGGCCGGATCGACGACCGCTTCTCCACCGTGCACCTCGGCGGCCTCAACCTCGACCCGCGCGAGGCCCGCACCATCCGCCGCATCAAGATCCTCGGCTGCGGCACCTCGTACCACGCCGGCATGATCGGCGCCTCCCTCATCGAGGGCATGGCCCGCATCCCGGCCGACGCCGAGCCGGCCTCCGAGTTCCGCTACCGCAACCCGGTCGTGGACCCCGACACCCTGTACATCGCCGTCTCCCAGTCCGGTGAGACGTACGACGTGCTCGCCGCCGTCCAGGAGCTCAAGCGCAAGGGCGCCCGCGTCCTCGGCGTGGTCAACGTGGTCGGCTCCGCCATCGCCCGCGAGGCCGACGGCGGCGTCTACGTCCACGCCGGCCCCGAGGTCTGCGTCGTCTCCACCAAGTGCTTCACCAACACGGTGGTCGCCTTCGCGCTCCTCGCCCTCCACCTCGGCCGCATCCGCGACCTGTCCGTCACCGACGGCAAGCGGATCATCGAGGGCCTGCGCAAGCTGCCCGCGCAGATCGAGGAGATCCTCAAGGACGAGGAGGAGATCAAGCGCCTCGCCGCCGAGTACGCCGGTGCCGCGTCGATGATGTTCATCGGCCGCGTCCGGGGCTACCCGGTCGCCCTGGAGGCCTCCCTCAAGCTGAAGGAGATCTCCTACATCCACGCCGAGGCGTACCCGGCCTCCGAGCTGAAGCACGGCCCGCTCGCCCTCATCGAGCCGGCCCTGCCGACGGTCGCGATCGTCCCCGACGACGACCTGCTGGAGAAGAACCGCGCCGCCCTGGAGGAGATCAAGGCCCGTTCCGGCCGCATCCTCGCGGTCGCGCACCAGCCGCAGGAGAAGGCCGACCACACCATCGTGGTCCCGAAGAACGAGGACGAGCTCGACCCGATCCTCATGGGCATCCCGCTCCAGCTCTTCGCCTACCACACCGCCCTCGCCATGGGCCGCGACATCGACAAGCCGCGCAACCTGGCCAAGTCCGTCACGGTCGAGTAGTCGCCCGGCGGGACCTGTCACCCGCCGAGCGCGCCACGGCCCCGGGCCTGTCCCCCGGAGCCGTACGCCGGGCCTGTCCCCCGGCGGAGCCGACCGGACACGAGGAACGGCCCCCCACGCTTCCCAGGAGCGCGGGGGGCCGTTCCGCTTCTTCCGTCGCGTTACGCGGCTGCCGCCGTGCTGCCGCCCCGCGCCCGGCCCAGGGCCGTCGGCCAGCCCGCCACGGCCGCCGTGGCGCCGTACCAGGCGGCGAGGCCCGCCAGCGCGGCCACCCAGCCGCCCGCCTTGCCGAGGCCCTCGTTGCCCGCCAGCGCGGCGATGCCCGAGAGCAGCAGCGCGACGAACAGCAGGCCGTACACGCCCTGCCCGAAGACCCCGCCGCCCGAGGCGGCGACCGTCAGCGTGAGCGCCAGCAGCGCCCACAGGAGCAGGAAGAGGCCGGCCGCGTCCGCCGAGCCCCCGCCGCCCACTCCGGTCCCCCAGGTGAACCAGAAGGCGCCGAGCGCCGCGAAGGCCGTGCCGTCGGCGGTGCCGCCCGCGCGCAGGGCGAGCAGGCCGACCAGGAAGAGCGCCACGCCGCCGACCCAGGTGGCGAGGCCCGCGGCATCGGCTGCCGCGACGTTGTCGATCACACCGGTGCCGCCCAGGCCGAAGGCCAGGAGGGTCAGTCCGAGTGCGAGGTTTCCGAGCGTGGAGGTGCCGTTCCCCGACGCGACGTCCTTGTTCACGTGGGGCTCCCTTCGAACGAGCGGTGATGCCGCGTGAGCTGCTGTGTTCCGGTGCTCTTTAGCTACCCTTCACAAGCGCACAAATCACCTGAGGCGGGCAGAAATTATCGCCACGGAAAGGGAGTTGAGGGAGAGTCAGGTGATGTGGTCGGGATCCGGCGGGTCGGCGGTCCCGGCGGTTCCGGGGAGCCGGGAGCCGGGGGGCCGGGGAGCCGGGGAGCCGGGGGGCCGGGAGGCTACGGGATGACGATCACGGGCCGCTGCGCGCGGCGCGCGAGCCGGCCCGCCACCGAGCCGAAGATCCGCCCGACGATCCCGTGCGTCGAGCCGACCACGATCGCGTCGGCCGCGTACTCCCGGCCGACCTCCTCCAGCTCGTGACAGATGTCCCCGCCGCGCTCCACCAGGATCCACGGCACCTCGGAGAGGTGCTCCGCGCAGGCCAGCTCCAGCCCCAGCACCTCGGTGCGGTGGTCCGGGACGTCGACGAAGACCGGCGGCTCGCAGCCCGCCCACACGGTGGTGGGGAGCCGGTTCGCCACGTGGACGATGATCAGGCCGGAGCCGGAGCGCCGGGCCATGCCGATGGCGTACGCCAGGGCGCGCTCACTGGACGTGGAGCCGTCGAAGCCGACGACCACCCCGTGCCGGAAGGCCGGGTCGCAGGCGTGGCGTGGCTGTTCCACCGCGAGGGGGTCGACCGTGGAGTCGGCGACGCGCTTGCGGTCCGCAGGTTCGGGATATTCGTGACCGGCCATCGGTGTCTCGGCTAGGAAGGTCCTCGTGGGAAGGGACGGTGGAGGGGAGCGGAACAACGGGTGGCGGTGGAGCCGTGTCCGGGAATCATCTTCCCAAGCCCATACCCCCAAGGGTACGGCGACACTCCTCTCCTGCCCAGGGTCCGCCGTGCCGCACCCGGCGTGCGCACCGCCCGTGCGCGGCGCGGCGCGCGCGGTGTCCTCCGGAGGATGCACGAAGGGTTCACCATCTGGCAATGCCGGATGTGCCCTACAGGCGTCCCCTCCCCGCCGTCCCGCCGCCGTCGCGAGGGCCGAACGGGCGTCGCTCAGAGTGACCGGAACGTTCCGTTCCTCGTTCCCCACAGGTCCGGATCACCGCCGCAGGGAGACCGCCCGTGCCCGCACCGTCCACCCCCGCCTCCGCCGCGCCCCCCGCCCCCGCCCCTGCCGTCCGCTCCCGCCGCCGCGCCCGGGTCCCGGGCCCCTCGGCGCCCCTGGCCCCCGGGGCGGGCGGGCGGCGGGACCGGCCGGGCGCGGACGCGGAGCAGGGGGCGGCGGGAGCGGGAGCGCTCGGGGACCCGGCGGGCGACGTGGTCCGCTGGGCGGTGTTCTGCTGCGCCCTCGTCCCGCTGGTGCTCCTGGCCTTCGGGACCTCGCTGGGCGGGGCCGGCGGGACCGCGCTCGGACTCGCCTCCGTGACGGCCGCCTGCCGGCTGCTGCTGCGCCGCGCGGAGCGGGGGCTGCGCGCCGGGGGCGCCCCGGGTCCCGGAGGCCGCCGCCGGGGCTGAGCGGGCGTCCGGAACCCCCGTCGAGTTGACAGGTTCGCACAGCCGATCCCATATGTTTTCAGCCAACTTGAAGTTCCCGGCGCGTCCTTGCCGAAACGGTACGCCAACCCTTCCCCGCTCCCCCGGGAAAGCCCTGCACCAAGGGGCCGCACCCTACGCGGACGGCCACTTCGCCCCCGCCGGGGCCCTTTGGGGGACCCTCCGGCCGCACACCCGTCGATCGATCGCTTCACGCCAAGTGGCCTTGTCGACAATATGCCGGATCGAGAACTTGTCACGCCGGCGGCACGGGACACAGTAGATTCGATCATGGGTACCGAAGACTGGGGTCTCGTGCAAAACCGAGGGGAAACGTGGCACAGCGACACGACCAGGGAGACGCGAACACCGAGGGGGGCTTAGCGCCATGAGCCAGGACTCCGCCGCACCGGAGGTCGCACGGAAGCTGTCCGGGCGCCGCCGTCGCGAAGTCGTCGCGGTGCTGCTGTTCAGCGGCGGCCCCATCTTCGAGAGCTCCATCCCGCTCTCCGTGTTCGGCATCGACCGGCAGGACGCCGGCGTGCCGCGCTACCGGCTGCTCGTCTGCGCGGGAGAGGAGGGGCCCCTGCGGACCACGGGCGGCCTCGAACTCACCGCGCCGTACGGCCTGGAGGCGATCGGCCGCGCGGGGACGGTCGTCGTCCCCGCCTGGCGCTCGATCACCTCGCCGCCGCCGCCGGAAGCGCTCGAAGCACTCCGCAGGGCGCACGAGGAGGGGGCCAGGATCGTCGGCCTGTGCACCGGGGCGTTCGTCCTCGCCGCGGCCGGCCTGCTCGACGGCCGCCCGGCGACCACGCACTGGATGTACGCGCCGACGCTCGCCAAGCGCTACCCGTCGGTCCACGTGGACCCGCGGGAGCTCTTCGTCGACGACGGGGACGTGCTGACCTCCGCCGGCACCGCGGCCGGAATCGACCTGTGTCTGCACATCGTGCGGACCGACCACGGCACCGAGGCCGCCGGAGCGCTCGCGCGCCGGCTGGTCGTCCCGCCGCGGCGCAGCGGCGGTCAGGAGCGCTACCTCGACAGGTCTTTACCCGAGGAGATCGGCTCCGACCCGCTCGCCGAGGTCGTGGCCTGGGCGCTGGAGCACCTCCACGAACAGTTCGACGTGGAGACCCTGGCCGCCCGCGCGTACATGTCACGGCGGACCTTCGACCGCCGCTTCCGCTCGCTGACCGGCTCCGCGCCGCTCCAGTGGCTGATCACCCAGCGGGTGCTCCAGGCGCAGCGGCTCCTGGAGACCTCGGACTACTCGGTGGACGAGGTCGCGGGGCGCTGCGGCTTCCGCTCGCCGGTGGCGCTGCGCGGCCACTTCCGGCGGCAGCTCGGCTCCTCGCCGGCTGCCTACCGGGCGGCGTACCGGGCCCGGCGGCCGCAGGGCGAGCCGGCGACGGCCGTCCTGGACCCGGTGGTGCCCGCGCAGGTGGTGGCGGGAATCCGCCGCCCCGGCGGCCCCCTGGACCCGGGCAAGCCGTCGGGCGACGCCTACTCGCCCGGCCGGGCCGCCCTGCCCGGCCAGCGCAGCGCGCCCTAGCGGCAAGGACCGGCGCCGCCACAAGCGGCGCGACGCGGTAACCGGCGGGCGCCCGGGGACACCTCCCCCGGGCGCCCGTCGTCACGTCCGGAGGCGCCCGCAGGGGCCTCCTTCCCGCCCCTCCCGCCTAAGGTAGGACGCATGAACGATCGCATGGTGTGGATCGACTGCGAGATGACCGGGCTCTCGCTGACGGACGACGCACTCATCGAGGTGGCCGCGCTGGTCACCGACTCGGAACTGAACGTGCTCGGCGAAGGCGTGGACATCGTGATCCGCCCGCCCGACCGCGCCCTGGAGACCATGCCGGAGATCGTGCGCCAGATGCACACGGCCTCGGGACTGCTCGACGCGCTGCCCGGCGGCACCACGCTGGCCGACGCGGAGGCGCAGGTCCTGGCCTACATCCGCGAGCACGTGAAGGAGCCCGGCAAGGCGCCGCTGTGCGGGAACTCGGTCTCCACGGACCGCGGCTTCCTCGCCCGGGACATGCCCGCCCTCGAAGGGCACCTGCACTACCGGATCGTCGATGTGTCCTCGGTCAAGGAGCTGGCGCGCCGCTGGTACCCGAGGGCGTACTTCAACAGTCCGGAGAAGAACGGCAACCACCGGGCGCTCGCCGACATCCGCGAGTCCATCGCCGAACTGCGCTACTACCGCGAGGCCGTCTTCGTCCCCCAGCCCGGTCCCGACTCGGAGACCGCGCGGGAGATCGCGGCCCGTCACGTCGTCCCGGCGGAGTAACCGCCTCCGCGGAGGGCCGCTCGCGCACCCGGGGAAAACGTGTGCGCGAGCACCCCTCGGAACCCTGTAGACTTCTTCTCGGCCGGTCGGGGAAACCTTCGGGAAAACCGCCGGTCGTGGTGGGTATAGCTCAGCTGGTAGAGCACCTGGTTGTGGTCCAGGATGTCGCGGGTTCGAGTCCCGTTACTCACCCTGAAGACCGAGGCCCCGGTTCGGAAGAACCGGGGCCTCGGTCGTTTTCCCCTGCTCACCCGCGACCGGGGAGCGCCGGGGCGGCGGTCAGCCGGTGGAGCCGGCGGCGCCTCCGAGGGGGAAGGCAACGGGGACGGGGTTGGTGCCGGTCCAGCCGCCGGTGAAGCCGAAGGAGGCGGAGCCGCCGGGGGCCACGGTGCCGGTCCAGCCCGCGTTCCTCGCGGTGACCGCGGTGCCGCTCCGGTCCGGGACGGCGTTCCACATCCGGCCGACGGTCTGGCCGGCGGCGAAGGTCCAGCCGAGGGTCCAGCCGTTCCAGGCGGTGGTGGAGGCGTTGGTCACGGTCACGTCGGCCGGGAAGCCGCCCTGCCACTGGCGGGTGATCCTGGAGGCGACCTCGCAGGCGCCGGAGGGCGGGCTGCCGGGGCCGGCGCCGCCTCCGTGGAGTTGTAGCCGCTGGTGTCGCCCGGGTCCTGGCGGTAGCCGCCGGGGTTGGTGAAGGACGTGACCTTCGCCCAGGTGGCGCCGGAGTCGGTGGAGCGCAGGACGGCGCCCGAGCCGGGGTCCCAGTCGTTGGTGCAGGTGCCGACGGCGGCGTAGACCTTGTCCGGGTCGGCGGCGTCGGAGGCGAGGGAGACGACGCCGGTGTGGCCCCAGTCGTCCCAGCCGACGTGGTCGAGCAGCGGGACCCAGGCGGAGCCGGCCTGGTCCCGGCGGTAGGCGCCGCCGATGTCGGTGCGGGCGCAGAGGGTTCTTCTCGGTCCGGCCGAAGACCGGGCCGGGCACGAAGCCGCCGCCGTCGACGCGGACGTTCTTCCAGGTGTACGAGGCCGCCGCCACCCGGGGCGCGGCCGGGGCACGGGCCGGCTCGGCGGCGCCGGCCGGAAGGGCGCCCGCGAGGAGCCCGGCCGTGAGGGCCAGGCCCGCGAGCCCGGCGAGGAGTCGTGGTCTGCGCATGGGTATCCCGTCGGGAAGCGAGGTATGGGAGCGCTCCCGCTATCCGAGCCCCGTCAGAACACGGTCAATACGCGGGGCCCGTCGAAGACGTTCGACGGGCGCGGCCGGCCGGTGGGCCGAACGGGTGAGGCGGGCCGGGGACCCGGCGCCGCCCCGCCGGGCGCCCCGGCGCCGCCGCCTACGGTCGGGGCCATGGGGTGGAGGAACGGACCACGACGGCGGACCGGCGGGCGCCCGCGCGCCCGCGCCCTGCCGCCCGCCGGTGCGCCGCCGGTCGTCGCGGCGCTGCTCGTCGCGGCACTGCTCGGCGGGTGCGCCACCGACCCGCCGGTGCCGGCCTCCCCGGGCGGTGGATCGGAGGTGGACGGGTCGGGCCGGCCCGTCACGCTCACCGTCGGGGTCTACGGCACCTTCGGGCTCAAGGAGGCCGGGCTGTACGACACGTACATGCGGCTCCACCCGGAGGTGGCGGTCCGGCAGACCTCGCTGGCCCGCGCCGACGTCTACTACCCGCAGCTCCTCACCCACCTCACCGCCGGGGCCGGTCTCGCCGACGTCCAGGCCGTCGAGGTCGGGAACATCGCGGAGGTCGTCGACACCCAGGCCGGCCGGCTCGTCGACCTGGCCCGCGCGCCCGGCGTGGAGGAGGGCGACTTCCTGCCCTGGAAGTGGGCGCAGGCGCGGACGGAGGACGGCCGGGTCCTGGGGCTCGGCACCGACATCGGGCCGCTGGCCGTCTGCTACCGCAAGGACCACTTCGCCGCGGCCGGGCTGCCCACCGACCGGGAGGAGGTGGGGCGGCTGTGGGCCGGGGACTGGCGGAAGTACCTGGAGACGGGCCGGCGGTTCGCCGGGCGGGCGCCGGAGGGGGTGGCGTTCACCGACTCCGCGTCCGGGGTGATGGCCGCCGTCATCTCGGGCGCGAACCCGCGCTACTACGACGCCCGGGGGCGGCTCGTGGTGGCGGACAACCCGGCCGTGCGGGCCGCCTGGGACCTCGGCGCCGAGTTCGCCCGGTACGGACTGACCGCCCGGCTCCAGCAGTTCACCCCCGACTGGGACCAGGGCTTCGCGCACGGCCGGTTCGCCTCGATCGCCTGCCCGGCGTGGATGCTCGGCTACATCCAGGACAAGGGCGGCCCGGACGGGAAGGGGAAGTGGGACGTCGCGGCCGCGCCCCGGCCCGGGAACTGGGGCGGCTCCTTCCTGGTCGTCCCGGCCGCCGGCGAGCACGCCGAGGAGGCGGCCGAGCTGGCGGCCTGGCTGACCGCGCCGGAGCAGCAGGCGGTGCTCTTCGAGCGGCGGGGCAGCTTCCCGAGCGCGCAGGCCGCCTTCGGCCTGCCGCAGGTGCGGGACGCCCGCCATCCGTACTTCGGGGACGCGCCGGTCGGCCGGATCTACTCGGCGGCGGCCGAGGGGGTGCCGGTGGCGCCGGTCGGACCGAAGGACGGGCTGGTGAACCAGATCCTGTCCGACACGGGGATGCTCCAGGTCGACCAGACCGGGCGGTCGCCGGACTCGGCGTGGCGGGCGGCGATGAAGGCGATCGACAACGCGCTGGACCGGTGAGCGGATGGCTGGGGATGGCTGAGGACGTGGTGGAGCGGGCGCTCGTGCCCGTGGTGCCGGCGGGCGGGGCGCGCCGGGAGCGGCTGGGCCGGCTGCGGTCGCGCTCGGCGCCGTACGTGCTGGTGGCGCCATTCTTCCTGCTGTTCGGGGCGTTCGGGCTGTTCCCGCTGGCGGCGACGGCCTGGACCTCGCTGTTCCGGGTGGAGCTGACCGCCCCGGAGGCCCGGGAGTGGGTGGGGCTCCACAACTACGCGCGGCTGCTGGGCGACGAGTTCTTCTGGAACGCGCTGGCGAACACGGTGCTGATCGGGCTGCTCGCCACCGTCCCGCAGCTGCTGCTCGCGCTCGGCGCGGCGCACCTGCTGGACGCCCGGCTGCGCGGGCGGCTCTTCTTCCGGGTGGCGGCCCTCGCCCCGTACGCGACCTCGGTGGCGGCGGCGACGCTGGTCTTCGCGCTCTTCTACGGGCGCGACCAGGGGATGGTGAACTGGGCGATCGGTCTCGTCGGGCTCGATCCGGTGGACTGGCAGAACGGCCCGTGGGCGTCGAAGTTCGCGGTGGCGTCGATCGTGATCTGGCGCTGGACGGGGTACAACGCGCTGATCTACCTGGCGGCGATGCAGACGATCCCGCCGGAGCTGTACGAGGCGGCGGCGCTGGACGGGGCCTCGCGGTGGCGGCGGTTCCGGCACGTGACGCTGCCGGGGCTGCGGCCGGCGCTGGCCTTCACCGGGATCGTGTCGACGATCGGGGCGGTGCAGCTCTTCGGCGAGCCGCTGCTCTTCAGCAGCGGGGCGGGCGCCTCGGGCGGCGCCGACCACCAGTACCAGACGCTGGGTCTGTACCTGTACGAGCAGGGGTGGGTGAACCTGCACCTGGGGCGGGCGGCGGCGATCGCCTGGGCGATGCTGCTGCTCCTGGTGGTGGTCTTCGGGCTGGTGCGGCTCGGGCGCGGGAAGGGCGCGCGGCGGTGACCGGGCGGGCGGCCCCGGAGGCGTACGAGCGGGCGGGGTGGGGGACGTACCTGCTCCTGGCGCTGTTCACGGCGGTGTCGGTCTTCCCGCTGCTGTGGACGGCGGTGGCCGCCTCGCGGACGAGCGGGCGGCTCGCCCAGTCGCCGCCGCCGTTCTGGTTCGGCCGGAACCTGCCGCGGAACGTGTCGGTGGCCTGGGGCGAGGGCGGGATGGGCGAGGCGCTGGCCAACACGGCGGTGGTGGCGGGGGCGGTGGCGCTGGGCACGGTGGCCTTCTCGACGCTGGCCGGCTTCGCCTTCGCCCGGCTGCGGTTCCGCTTCCGGGGGCCGCTGCTGCTCCTGGTGGGGGCGACGATGCTGGTGCCGCCGCAGCTCGGGGTCGTCCCCCTCTACCTGCTGGTCGCCCGGCTCGGCTGGACCGACCAGCTCCAGGCGGTGGTGCTGCCCTCGCTGGTCTCCGCCTTCGGGGTGTTCTACATGCGCCAGCACCTGCTGGGCTCGCTGCCGCCGGAGCTCCTGGAAGCGGCCCGGATGGACGGGGCGGGGACGGGGCGGGTGGTGTGGCACCTGGTGCTGCCGGCGGCGCGGCCGGCGATGGCGGTGCTGGGGATGCTGTCGTTCGTGGCGGCGTGGAACGACTTCTTCTGGCCGGTCCTCGCCCTCACCCAGACGGGCAACCCGACGGTGCAGGTGGCGCTGACCGGTCTCGGCCGGGGCTATGTGCCGGACACCTCGGTGGTGATGGCGGGGGCGCTGCTGGGGACGCTGCCGCTGCTCGTGGTGCTCGCCCTGTTCGGGCGGCAGATCGTGGGCGGGGTGATGCGGGGCGCGGTGAAGGGGTGAGGCGGGGCGGGGGGCGCGGCGAAGGGGGTGACACGGGGGCGGACGGGAGCGCGGCGAAGAGGTGACACGGGGGCGGGCGGCGGCGTGACGGGGTCCACAAGGGAGCGTTCACCCGGACGGGCGCGGCGGCGGTCCGCGGCGGGACCCTCGCTGTTAGCGTCCCCTTATGTCCGCTATAAACGGTTTGCTCCCCATGTGGGCGGGGTGAGGCCGGATGGGAGTCCTGCGCGACCATCCCGAACTCGCCCTCTTCGTCTGCCTCTCCGCGGGGTACCTCCTCGGCAAGCTCCGGGTCGGCCCGATCACGCTCGGCGGCATCTGCGGCACGCTCATCGTCTCGCTGCTCATGGGCGCCTGGGCGAAGGTCACCGTCTCCGACGACGTGAAGACGATCTTCTTCGCGCTCTTCATCTTCTCGCTCGGATACCTCGCCGGACCCCAGTTCTTCGCCAACCTCAACAAGAAGAGCCTGCGCTACTTCACCCTCTGCCTCATCGAGGTCGTCTGCGTCGTCGGCATCGCCCTCGGGCTCGCCGAGGCCTTCGACCTGGACGTCGGCACCGCCGCCGGCATCCTGGCCGGCGCCGCCACCGAGTCCGCGGTCGTCGGCACGGCCACCGAGGCCATCGGCAAGCTCTCCGACCTGACGCAGGAGCAGATCACCCAGTACCAGGGCCACGTGGCCACCGCGTACACGGTCTGCTACCTCTTCGGCCTCATCACCATCGTGATCTACACCAGCCAGATCATGCCGATGCTGATGCGGATCAACCTCCGCGACGCCTCCCGCGAGCTGTGGGAGAAGATGCGGGGCTCCGGCGGCGGCCTGGAGTCCGACGAGCGCGAGGCGCTGCCCGGCATGGTCGGCCGCACCTTCCTCGTCACCCTCGCCGACGGTGCCAAGGTCCAGGACCTGGAGCGGCAGTTCGGCAACCGGGTGACCGTCGAGGCGGTGAAGCGGGGCAGCGAGATCCTCACCCCTCCCCCGCCCGGCTTCGAGCTGACCCTCTCCGACCTCGTCCTCGCGGTCGGCCGGCGGGCCAACATCATCGAGGCGGGCCGGCTCATCGGCCCCGAGACCCCGGCCGTGCCGGGCCTCGACACCCCGCTCGCCACCCAGCAGGTCTCCCTCACCGACAGGTCGGCGGCCGGCAAGTCCCTGGACCAGCTGACCACCGAGCACCCCGAGATCGCCTCCGGCGGCGTCTACGTGACGGACGTCCTCCGCAACGAGGCGCACCTGCCCGCCACCCCCGAGACCGTCGTCCAGCGCGGCGACGTGCTCACCCTGGTGGGCGCCCGCGCCTCGCTCGGCCGGCTCGCCTCGAAGGTCGGCGCGATCGTCAGGAACGACGCCACCGACTTCATCTACCTGGGCCTCGGCATCGCCTGCGGCTCGCTCCTCGGCCAGGTCGTGGTGAAGTTCGGCGACGTGCCGATGTCGCTCGGCACCGGCGGCGGCTGCCTCATCTCCGGTCTGCTCTTCGGCTGGTTCCGCTCCCGGACCCAGACCTTCGGCGCCTTCCCCCCGCAGGCCGCCACCACGATCAAGGACATGGGCCTGGCCATCTTCATCGCCTGCACCGGCCTGGTCTCGGGCCCGCAGGCGGGGCCGCTGCTCAAGGAGTACGGGGCGCTGCTGCCGTTCGCGGGCATCGCCATGGTGCTCGTGCCGGCGACGATCTCGCTGGTCGTCGGCCGCAAGCTGCTGAAGATCGAGAAACCGCTGCTGATCGGCGCCATCGCGGGCCAGCAGTGCTCGACCCCGGCGATCACCTCGGTCACCCAGGTCGCCCAGAGCTCGGTCCCGATGCTCGGCTACACGATCACGTACACCCTCTCCAACTTCCTGCTCCCCCTGACCGGTCCGCTCCTGGTCGGCATCCTCGGAGCCTGAGAGGCGGCGCCCCACCCATGATCGACTTCCTCAACCGGAACATCTTCCAGCCCCACCCCGAACTGCTCGTCTTCATCACCGTCGCCCTCGGCTTCCTCTTCGGGAAGCTGCGCTACCGGGCGATCGCGCTCGGTGCCGTCACCGGCTGCCTCGTCGCGGGGCTGCTGCTCGGCGCCCAGTTCAAGATCACCATCGACGCGACGGTGAAGAACCTCTTCTTCACCCTCTTCCTCTTCGCCCTCGGCTACAAGGTCGGCCCCCAGTTCTTCCGGGGCCTGAAGAAGGACGGACTCCCCCAGGTCGTCAACGCGATCGTCGTCTGCGTCACCGGCCTGCTGGTCTCCTGGGGCTTCGCCGTGATGCTGGGGTACGGCCCCGGCCTCTCCGCCGGCCTGCTCGGCGGCGCGCTCACCCAGTCCGCCGTCATCGGCGTCGCCCAGGACGCCATCGGCAACCTCCCGGGCCTGTCCGCCGACCAGATGAAGACCGAGGAGAACCTGGTCGCCATCGGGTACGCGGTCACCTACCCGCTCGGCACGATCCTCTGCGCCATCCTCCTCGCCAACATCCTCCCCCGGCTCTACAAGCGGGACCTGGCCGCCGAGTCCGCCGCCCTCGCCAAGGAGCTGGACGCCCCCGGCGACAACCCGGACCTCGCCGAGGGCTACTACGAGGTCGTGCTGCGCGCGTACACGATCCGGCGGCCCGACCTCGTCGGCCGCACGATCGACGACTTCGAGAACCAGCAGAAGGCCCTCGGCCACCGCATCTACCTCACCCGGGTGCGGCGCGACGGCGCGGTCCTCGACCACGACCAGGCCACCGTGCTCCGCGAGGGCGACGTCGTCGCCGTCTCCGCCCTGCGCGGCTCCCTCGTCGACTTCGACGCCCGCACCCACATCGGCCCCGAGACCGACGACGTCGAACTCCTCGGCTACGAGACCGAGTCCCTGCACGTGGTCGCCTCGGACAAGGAGCAGCTCGGCAAGACCGTCGCCGAGCTGCGCCGCGAGCCCTTCATGGTCGGCGTCTACATCGACAGGATCTACCGCTCGGGCTCCGAGTTCCCCTACCGCCTCTCCACGAAGCTGGAACGCGGCGACACCCTCGTCCTGACCGGCCCGAAGCGGCTCGTGGACCCGGCGGGCAGGGCGATCGGCAAGCCGGTGCCGACCTCCTTCGCCACCGACATGCTCTGGGTCGGGCTCGGCGTCTTCCTCGGCGGCTGCATCGGCATCCCCGCGCTCACCGTCTCCGGCGTGCCGATCTCGCTGTCGACCTCCGGCGGCGCGCTGATCATGGGCCTGGTCTTCGGCTGGATCCGCGGCAAGTACCCGACGTACGGCAACGTGCCCCCGGGCGCCCAGTGGTTCATGGACACCTTCGGGCTGTGCGCCTTCGTCGCCGTGGTCGGCATCAACGCCGGACCGAGCTTCACCAGCGGCCTGTCCACGGCCGGCTGGGGGCTGCTGCTGTGGGGCGCGGTGGCCACCCTGGTCCCGCTGCTCGTCGGCTTCCTCGTCGGCCACTACGTCCAGAAGATCCGCTTCCCGATCCTGATGGGCGTGCTGGCCGGCGGCCAGACCACGACCGCGGCGATCGGCGCGATCAACGAACAGTCCAGGTCCCAGATCCCCACGCTCGGCTACACGATCCCCTACGCGGTGGGCAACGTGCTGCTGACCATCTGGGGCGCCGTGATCGTCATCCTCAACCACTGACCTCCGCGAAGGACACGCCATGCCCAAGACCACGTTCACCCGCGAGGAGATCAAGTCCTTCGCCCAGCTCTCGCCGTTCGAGCTGAAGGACAAGTTCATCACCCTCGCCCACACCGCCCAGGCCGACCGGCCGGGCCAGAAGGGCAAGTCCTCGGTCCAGATGCTCAACGCGGGCCGCGGCAACCCCAACTGGACCGCCACCAGCCCCCGCGAGGCCTTCTACGCCCTCGGCTACTTCGCGCTCTCCGAGTCCCGCCGGGTGTGGACCGCCGACGACCTCGGCGGCATGCCCGAACTCCAGGGCTCCGGCGCCCGCTTCGACACCTTCGTGCGGCAGCACCCGGACCTGCCCGGCATCGAACTGCTCCAGAGGTCGGTCGAGTACGCCGTCGAGCGCTTCGGCTTCGACAAGGACGCCTTCGTCCACGAGCTGACCGACAGCTCCATCGGCGACAACTACCCGGTGCCGGACCGGATCCTCGCCCACACCGAACAGGTCGTCCGCGGCTACGTCGACGACGAGATGTTCGACCGCCGGCCGCCCGCCGGGAACGTCTCGTACTTCGCCACCGAGGGCGGCACCGCCGCCATGTGCTACGTCTTCGACTCCCTGATGAAGAACGGCATCCTGAAGAAGGGCGACCGGATCGCCCTCATGGTGCCGGTCTTCACGCCGTACATCGAGATCCCCGAACTCGACACGTACGAGTTCGACGTCGTGCACGTCAACGCCTCCCTCTTCGCCGAGACCGGCGTCCGCGAGTGGCGCTACCCCGAGGAGGAGGTCGCCAAGCTGGAGGACCCGTCGATCAAGCTGCTCTGCCTGGTCAACCCCTCCAACCCGCCGTCCCTGGCACTGAGCCAGCGGGTCGCGAACCAGCTCAAGGAGATCGTCGCCGAGAAGAACCCGAACCTGGTGATCGTCACCGACGACGTCTACGGCACCTTCGTGCCCGGCTTCCGCTCGGTCGCCGCCGACCTCCCGCAGAACACCCTGCTGGTGTACTCGTACTCGAAGCACTACGGCGCCACCGGCTGGCGGCTCGGCGTCATCGGCCTCAACGACGACAACGTCATCGACCGGATGATCGCGGAGCTGCCCGCCGCCGAGAAGGAGCGGCTGGACAAGCGGTACGGGACACTCACCCTGGAGCCGGAGAAGATCAAGTTCATCGACCGGCTGGTCGCGGACTCCCGGCAGGTCGCCCTCAACCACACCGCCGGCCTGTCGCTGCCGCAGCAGGTCATGATGACGCTGTTCTCGCTGTTCGACATGCTCCCCGAGGGCCAGGCGTACAAGGAGCGGCTGCGGTCCATCGTGAAGCAGCGGCTCGACCTGCTCCTCGAAGGCGCCCAGATGAAGATCGCCGAGGACGACAAGCGGGCCGGCTACTACATCGAGCTGGACCTCCTCGCGGAGGCCGAGCGGGTCCACGGCAAGGACTTCGCCGACTTCCTGGAGAAGAACTACGAGCCCGTCGACCCGCTGTTCCGGCTCGCCGAGCAGACCGGGGTCGTCCTCCTCAACGGCGGCGGCTTCGACGGCCCCGAGTGGTCGGTCCGGGTCTCCCTCGCCAACCTGGACGACCTCGACTACCTGAAGATCGGCCACCACCTGCGGGCGATCTTCGACGACTACGCGGAGGAGTGGAAGGGCTCCCGGGGCTGAGCCGCGGCGGACGGACGGGGGCGTGCCCCGGCCGAGGGTGGGGTGTCGTCGGCCGGGGCACGCGCTGTGGGGGGAGAGGGGTGGTTCGGGGGCCCTACCGGTAGGCGGCGAAGGCCTTCGTGAAGGCCAGCGGCTGCTGGAGGATCGAGGAGCAGGTGGCGTCGGCGCGGTTCACCGCGCCGTCCGCGCACTGCTTGTCCCGGGTCGAGGACCACATCGACAGCCAGCCCAGCCCCTTGGACTTCGCGAAGTCGACCAGCTGGGCGGCGTCGTCGACCTTGAAGACCTCCGTCGTGACGTCGTTCACTCCGATCATGGGGGTGACCGCGACGGTCTTCCAGGCGGCCGCGTCGGAGAGGCCGAGGACGCCCTTGAGCTGGGCCTGGGTCGCGGTCGCCGCCTGGATCGCGTAGGTGCCCATGTCGGCGCTGTAGGCGGGGCCGTAGTCCATCGCCATGATGTTGACCGCGTCGATCCGGACGCCGTTGCGCTGCGCGTCGGCGAGCAGGCCGATCCCGGGCTGGGTGAGGCCCTCGGGCATCACCGGCAGGGTGAAGGAGACGTTCAGCCCGGGGTGGGACTTCTGGAGCTGGGCGATGGCCTGGGAGCGGCGGGTGTTGGCGGCGGCGTCCGGGAGGGCGGCGCCCTCCACGTCGAAGTCGACCTTGGTGAGCCGGTACTGGTCGACGACCTTGCCGTACGCCTTCGCCAGGTCGGCGGCGCTCGCGCAGTTCAGCGCCAGCTCGTGGCCGGCGGCCCCGCCGAAGGAGACCCGCACGTCGCCGCCCTTGGCGCGCAGGGCGCCGATCTGGGCGGCGACCCGGTCGGACGCGAGGTCGGTGACGCCGCCCCAGAGGGGGGCGCAGGAGCCGCCGGAGGTGATGAAGGCGAGGTTGAACTCCTTCACGCCGGTGGCGTCGGCGGTGGCGAGCAGGTCGTACGCGGGGTAGAGCGAGGTGTCGACGTACGGGGCGTACCGGGCGGCGGTGGCGGGGGTTCCGGTGGCGGTGGGCGTCGGGGTCGGGGTGGGCGTGGGGGTGGGCTTCGGGGAGGCGGTGGCGGTCGCCGTGGCCGTGGGGGTCGGCTTCGGGGGCGTGGTGGCGGTCGCCGTGGGCTTCGGGCTCGCGGTGGCGGTGGGCGTCGCCGTCGCGGTGGGCTGCCCGGTGGGGCGACCACTGGGGGTGGGGGCGGGGCCGCCGGCCGAGCAGGCGGCCTTGTTGATGAGGCAGCCGGCCGGGTCCCCGGCCTGTCCGGCCGCCGAGGTCACGAAACCGACGGTGACGGACTGGCCGGGGGCGAGCTGCCGGTTCCAGCTCGCGGGCCTCACGGTGACGTGCCGGCCCGAGACGGTGTGGTCGCCGTTCCACAGGGAGCCGAGCGTGGTCCCGGCGGGCAGGTCGAACTCCAGCGTCCAGTCGGACTGGGCGGCGGAGGTCTCGTTGGTGATCACGTACTGGCCGGTGTAGCCGCCGGTCCAGGAGGAGGTCCGGGTGTAGGCGGCGCCGACGGCGGACGCCTGGGCGGTCCCGGTGAGGAGGAGGACCGTGCCGCCGGTGACCGCCGCGGCGACGACCGCGCCGACCACCTTCGTACGGCCGCTCGTCCTGCGCCGGTGCCCGTTGCTGCCCATGCGTGCTGCCTCCGTGGTGCGGGGGTGGGGGGTGGGGGTGCGGGCAGCACGCTAGCGCCGGGGATCCGGACAAACGGCGCAGGAGGGAAGGGGGTTGGGATTCTTAGGGTCCGCTTAAGGAAGCCATCACCGGGGGCAAAGGTTCAGCGCCTCGTCGCCCTGCGGCGGCGGGCCGGGCGGTGCGAGCGGCGGCCCTCGGAGCCGCCGGGACGGTGTCCGCCGAGCCCGATCCAGACGCGCACCTCGGTGCCGCCGAGGACCGAGCGGCCGATCCGGACGTCGCCGCCGGTGGCCTCGGCCATGCGGCGCGCGATGTCGAGGCCGAGGCCCGTGGAGCCGGCCCGGGTGCCGCTGTTGCCGCGGGCGAGCGCGGCGTCCGGGTCGGCGATGCCGGGGCCGGCGTCCGAGACCAGGACGATGACGGCGTCGTCGCCGTTGTGGACGTCGACGGAGAAGGCGGTGCCCTCCGGGGTGTGCCGGAAGACGTTGCCGAGCAGGGCGTCGAGGGCGGCGACGAGCTCGGGGCGCGCCACCGGGATGCGTACCGGCCGCTCGACGCCGGCGAGGCGGACGAGCCGCCCCTCGTCCTCGGCCAGCGCGGACCAGAACTCCATCCGCTCGCGCACCACTTCAGCGGCGTCGCAGCCCGCGCCGGGACCGGTCGGCGGGGTGGTCTGCGGCTTGGCCTCGCGGGCGGTGCGGATGATGGTATCGACCTCGCGCTCCAGCTGCTCGACGGCGGCCCGGGTCTGGTCCGCGGCGGGCCCCGAGCCGAGCGAGGCGGCGTTGAGGCGGAGCACGGTGAGCGGGGTGCGCAGCCGGTGGGAGAGGTCGGCGGCGAGTTCGCGCTCGTTGGCGAGGAGCTGGACGACCTGGTCGGCCATCGAGTTGAAGGCGACGGCCGCCGACTTGAGTTCGGGCGGGCCCTCCTCGGCGACCCGGACGCCGAGCCGGCCCTCGCCGAGCTCGTGGGCGGCGCCGGCCAGCCGCTGGGCGGGGCGGACCATGCGGACGCCGAGCCGGTCGGCGACGGCGAGGGAGCCGACGATCAGGGCGACGCCGACGCCGGCGAGGACGAGCCAGGCGGTGGCGACGCCGTTGGTCACCTCGTCCTCGGGGACGAAGAGCTCGACGACGGCGACCTGGCCGGAGCTGAGCGCGGTGGGCTGGAGCAGGGCGTAGCCGCCGGGGACCTCGGCGATGGAGGCCCGGCCGAGGGTGCGGGTGGCGGCCAGCTCGTCGGCGCCGGCCCGGCGGGTGCCGATCTCCACGGCCTGGCCGTCGGGCGCGGCGGGCGGGACGTGCACGGCGAGCCGGCCCGCGGCGCCGTCCTCGGTGGTGGCGACGGCCTTCTCCAGCTCCACCCGGTCGGTGGTGATCGCGAGGACCGGGGCGAGCCCGGCGCCGCGCCGCTCGGCGTTGGAGAAGGCCCGGTCGCGGGCCATCTCCTTGACGACGAGGCCGAGCGGCACGGCGAAGGCGATGACGACCATGGCGGTGACGGCCAGCGACACCTTGACGAGCGCCCACCTCACGGCCGGACCCCCGTCTCCCGGCGGGTGCCCCGTCTCACGGCCGCTGCTCCCGGGGCGGCTCCAGCTTCACGCCGACGCCGCGCAGGGTGTGCAGGTAGCGGGGCCGGGCGGCCGTCTCGCCCAGCTTCCGGCGCAGCCACGACAGGTGGACGTCGATGGTCTGGTCGTCGCCGTAGGCCTGCTGCCACACCTCGGCGAGCAGCTCCTTGCGCGGCACGACCACCCCGGGCCGGCCGGCGAGGAAGGCGAGCAGGTCGAACTCGCGGCGGGTCAGGTCGAGCGGGGCCCCGTCGAGTTCGGCCCGGCGGCGCAGCGGGTCGATGGCGAGCCCGCCGACCCGGATCTCCGTGCTCGGCGCGGGCTCCCCGGAGACCGCCCGGGCCCGGCGCAGCACGGCGGCCATCCGGGCGGTGAGGTGCTCGACGGAGAACGGCTTGACGAGGTAGTCGTCGGCGCCGGCGTGCAGCAGCCGGACGATCTCCGCCTCGTCGTCCCGGGCGGTCGCGATGATCACCGGTACGTCGGTGATGCCGCGCAGCATCTTCAGCGCCTCGGATCCGTCCAGATCGGGCAGACCGAGGTCGAGGACGACCACGTCGAAGCGGAAATGGGCGACCTCGCGCAGCGCCTCCAGGGCCGTGCCGACGCTCCGTACCGTGTAGGAGGCTTCCGTCAGCTGCCGGATGAGGGCGGAGCGCACGAACTGGTCGTCCTCGACCACGAGCACACTTGCCATGGCCCGCACCGTACGCCATTCGGGGGACCCTCCGGTCACGGCGTACCTTCCGGTACGCGCCGGGCGGGCGTGGTGCAGTATGGCCGGGATGCGAAGAGGACTCGTTCACGCCCTGGCCTGGTCGCTCGCCACCGGCGCGGCGGTCACGCTCTCCTGGTGGGGAGTGCACACGGTGCTGTCCGGCACGGTCTACGACCCGCCGCGCGCCCTGCCCCTGCCGGCCGGCAGTCCGGCGGACCTCGTCCCGGCCGAGACGTCCATCGGCGACCCCGTGACGTCCTCGACCCGCCGCCCGGCGACCACTCCCCCGGCCACCGCTCCCCCGACGTCCCCGCCCGCGCCGGCCACGTCCGCCCCTCCGGCGTCCACCCGGCCGGCCGCCCCGCCCCGGACCACCCCGGCCCCGTCCACCGCGCCGCCCTCCCCCGCCGGCTCCTCGCAGGTGCGGAGCTACCCGTCGGACGGCGGCCGGGTGACCTTCGACCTGGGCGAGACCTCCGCCGAGCTGGTCTCGGCGATCCCGGCCTCGGGGTGGCAGATGCAGGTGTGGAAGCAGCCGACCTGGATCCGGGTGACCTTCACCCAGGGCGGCCGGGAGGTCTCGGTGTTCTGCCTCTGGCACGACTCGGCGCCCCGGGTGCAGATCGAGGAACGCACGGCCTGACGGGCCGCCCGGCCCGGACCGGTTCGTTTTGCTTCGGTTCGCTTTGCTTCGGTTCGCTTCGTTTCGGCTCAGTGGAAGACGGAGGGCGGCGGGGCGGGCGAGGCCTTCGCGGTCGCGTCGGTGACCGGTCCCGCACCGCCGGTGAAGTCGGCGAGGGCCCGGCCGTGTTCGACGCGGCCGGGGTGCGGGTCGGTGGCGACCCGGCGGGTCAGGTCGGCGACGGGCAGTTCGCGGCCGGAGGCGACCAGGACCGCGTTGCCGAAGCGGCGGCCGCGCAGCACGGTCGGGTCGGCGATCAGGGCCAGCTCGGGAAAGACGGCGGCGGCGGTGGCGATCTGGCCGCGGAGGTGGGCGAGCGGCGGCCCGTCGGCGAGGTTGGCGGCGTACGTGCCCCCGGGCCGCAGCGCGCGCCGGACCTCGTCCAGGAACTCGGTGCTGGTGAGGTGGGCGGGGGTGCGGGCGCCGCGGAAGACGTCCGCGATGATCAGGTCGGCCCAGCCGTCCGGGACCTTGGCGAGACCGGCGCGGGCGTCGACGGCGCGGACCCGGATCCGGGCGCCGGGGTCGAGCGGCAGCTCGCGGCGGACGAGGCGGACCAGGGGTTCGTCGATCTCGACGACCTGCTGGGTGGAGCGGGGCCGGGTCGCGGCGACGTACCGGGCGAGGGTGAAGGCGCCGCCGCCGAGGTGCACGGCCTGGAGGGGGCGGCCGGGCGGGGCGGCGAGGTCGGCGACGTGGCCGAGCCGCCGCTGGTACTCGAAGGCGAGCGCGGCGGGGTCGTCGAGGTCCACGTGGGACTGCGGGGCGCCGTCGAGGAGCAGCGTCCAGGCACGGGGGCGGTCGCGGTCGGGTATCAGTTCGGCGAGCCCGCCGTCGACGGTCTCGGAGACGGCGTCGGCCGCCGCCCGCTCGCGCTGCTTGTTCCTGGCCATCCGTCCATTATCGGCGGGACCGGGACGGCGTGTTCAGTGACAGCCGTCGGCCGCCTCGATGAGGCGGGCCGCCTCGCCGAGGGCGCGGCGCAGCACGGCCGGGTCGGTGACGGGGCCGGTGTCGCCGGGGGGCAGCAGCCAGCCGGCCGGACGGGGCGCGTCGCCCGCGGGCTCGGGCAGTTCGGGGAGGCGCAGGCCGCGGCCGGAGGTGCGGGTGCAGGCGCTGCCGGGGAGGTCCCAGGCGGCGGCGGTGCCGGGCGGGACGAGGAAGCCGAGGGTGTCGCAGGCGCCGTCGTGGAGGACGGGACCGACGGCGGGAACGCCCCGGCGGCGGAGGATGTCGACGGCCTCGAGGCCCTGCCGGGCGGGCACGGTCACCAGGTCGCAGGGCTCGTCGGCCCCGGCACGGCCCGGGGTGCCGGTGGTCTCGGTGGCGGTCTCGAAAGGCGTGGCGTTCTCGGACATGGACCCCTCCTCGCTTCCCAGAGGAGACACGTTCCGTCTCTCCCATACGGTTCAACGCCCGTCCGCGTCAACGGCTACGGCGGCACGCCGCCGCAAAGGATGGCAGTTCATGGCAGATCGCAGGCGAGATATCCGATTTGTAGCCAAACTCAGCGTAGGCATCCGGTCACAGCAGGTACGTTCATGCCGCCGGAACACCCGGCAGCACCAGGAGAGGGCTCGGCCATGTCCCTGTCACGGGCAGTTCCCAATCTCGCCTTCCGGCGGCTCCGCGGACAGCACTCCCCGGGGGAGTTCGCCGCCGCGGTCCGCCGGGCGGCACGGGAGATCGGCGAACAGGTCGCGTGCGACGCCCGCTACATCGGGCGCGTGGAGGCGGGCGAGATCCGCTGTCCGAACTACGCGTACGAGCGGGTCTTCCTGCACATGTTCCCCGGGCTGACCCTTGCCGACCTGGGTTTCTCTGCGCGGGAGGCGGTACGCGGCCGACGGCAGGCCGCCCCGGCCGGGGCCTCGGGGCCCCCCGCCCTCCCGACCCGGAACGATGAGGAGAGCGACGTGCTGCGTCGCGCATTCATGACGAGCGGCACCGCCACCCTGGCGGCCGCCTCCTGGGGACTCGGCTCCACCACCGCCGCCGCGATCCCCAGCCCCCGCGGCACCCACCGCATCGGCGAGGCCGAGGTCCTCGCCGTCGAGGACGCCGTACGGCGGATCCGCCTGCTCGACGACCGGCACGGCGCCGACGGGCTCTACAAGGTCGCCGCGCAGCCGCTCCGCGCCGCCTACGCCCTGCTCGACCGGGGCGCCGCGGCCCGCCGCGCCACCGAGGACCGGCTGCTGGCCGGCGCCGGCGAACTGTCCCTCTCCGTCGGCTGGCTCGCCCACGACTCCGGCCGCCACGAGGACGCCCGCTCGCACTACGCCGAGGCCCTCGCCACCGCCCGGGTCTCCGGGAACGCGGCCCTGGAGGCGCACGCCTTCTGCAACACGTCCTTCCTCGCCCGCGACACCGGCCGCTACCGCGAGGCCGTCCGCGCCGCCCAGGCCGGACTGCGGGCCGCCGGCCCGCTCGGCTCCCCCCGGCTGCTCGCCCTGCTCTCGCTGCGGGAGGCCGCCGCCTGGGCCGGACTCGGCGACCGCCCCTCCGCCGAGGAGTGCCTCGGCCGCGCCCACGCGCACTTCGGCCACGGCCACGCCGACCAGGACCCCGAGTGGATGTCCTTCTTCGGCGAGCCCGAGCTGGAGGCCCTGGAGTCGCACTGCTGGGCCGCGCTCGGCGACTGGACCCGCGCGGCCCGCCACTCCCACCGGGCCACCGTCCTCCAGCACCCCCGCTTCGCCCGCAACCTCGCCCTCTACCGCGCCCAGCTCGCCGGCAACCTCGCCCGCGCCGGCCGGCGCGACGAGGCCGAGGCCGAGGCGCGGCGGGTGACGGACTCGCTGGAGGGGATCGCCTCGGCGCGGATCCGGGGGCTGCTGGCCGAGACGCGGCTGATCCTGACGGGGGCGTGAGGCGCCCGGATCCCGCCCCCCGGGATCCGGGAGGCGGGATCCGGCACCGGACCGGATCTCAGCCCTCCAGGTGCCCCGTGTCGTTCCACCGCTCGATCGCCGGCGCCCCGTACGCCCAGCCCAGGACCGACAGGCTCGTCGGGTCGAGGCGGATGCGGGCGGCGAAGGAGACGTCCTCGCCGAGCCAGCGGGCGCCGATGGAGCGGAGGATGTGGCCGTGCGCGAAGACCAGGACGTCGCGGTCGGCCGAGCGGGCCCACTCCACCACCCGGTCGGCGCGGGCCGACAGCTGGGCGAGGGACTCGCCCTCCGGGACGGCGTCGCGCCAGATCAGCCAGCCGGGGCGCAACTCCTGGATCTGGGCCGGGGTGAGGCCCTCGTAGGCGCCGTAGTCCCACTCCAGCAGGGCGTCCCAGGGCTCGGCGCGGTCGCCGAAGCCGGCCAGGGCGCAGGTCTCGCTCGCGCGGACCAGCGGGCTGGTGCGCACCTCGACGCCGGGCAGCCCCTGCCAGGGGCCCCGGTGCAGGCGCTCGCCGAGGAGTTCGGCGCCGCGCCGGCCCTCGTCGAGCAGCGGGATGTCGGTCCTGCCGGTGTGCCGCCCGAGGAGCGACCACTCGGTCTGTCCGTGTCGGGCGAGCAGGATGCGCGGTGCCATGGGCGGGGCTCTCCAGAGATTGCGCGGATACGGGATACGGGATACGGGGAACGTGGTGCGGGGACGCGGAAGAACGGGGCCCTTCCGCCGGACGCCCCCTCGCCGGGTGCCCCGCCGGAGGGTCCCCTCCCATCATCGCGCAGGTGTCCCCGGCGCGAACTCCCGGCGTCTCCGGGGCGGAACGCGCCCGCGTTGTCAGTGGCGGATGGGAGACTTCCGCGGGTGAGCGCATCCCTGGACGACGGCGGGTCACGGCCGCCTCAGACGACGGACCCCGTGCCGACCCCGGCGAGCCGCCGCAGGACGCGGGAGAGACTCGCCGCACTGCGCGGCCCGGCGGTCCCGCCGCGCCCGCTGGACGCGCGTGCACTGGCCGCGCTGGCGGCGAACCCCGGGTGCAGGCGCCGCGCGCTGCTCGACGGCGCCGGGGTGGACAAGGGGGCGCTGGCCTCCCGGCTGGGTTCGCCCGCGCCGTTCGGCCAGTCGCAGTTCGCGATCGTGCGGGGCAACAGCTTCGAGGCCAGGGTGAAGGCGGACGGCGGGCGCGAACTGCTGCGGCTCCTCGGCGTCGAGGACCCCGGCGCCGTCGCCGTGCCCGACCTGTCGGCCTCCGGGCCCGAGGGGCGGACCGCGCGGACGGCGCTGGCGCTGCGCGAGGCGACCGCGGCCGGCGGATGGGCGCTGCTCGACCATCCGCTGCTGACCCTGGAGGTGGCGGGCTCGCCCGTGCACCTGGAGCCGGACGCGGTGGTGGTGGACCCGGCCGGGCGGTGGACGGTCGTGGAGATCAAGTCCTTCCCGATGGTGGACGGTGCGGCGGACGCGGCGAAGGTGGGCGCGGCGGCCCGGCAGGCCGCCGTGTACGTGCTGGCGCTGGAGCGGGTGGCGGCGCTCACCGAGGGCGCCGGGGTCCGGCACTCGGTGCTGCTGGTCTGCCCGAAGGACTTCTCGAACCTGCCGACGGCCTCCGTCGTGGACGTGCGCAAGCAGCGGGCGGTCACCCGGCGGCAGTTGGAGCGGCTGACCCGGATCGAGGAGATCGCCGAGGCCCTGCCGGAGGGGCTGAGCTTCGACCTGGAGGGCCGCTCGGCCGAGGAGTTGTCCCAGGCCGTGGAGGCGGTCCCGCACGCCTACGCGCCGGAGTGCCTGGCCGCCTGCGAGCTGGGCTTCCACTGCCGGTCGCGGGCCCGGGAGGCCGACGCGGTGCAGACCCTGGGCCGTGCGGTCCGGGGCGAGCTGGGCGGGCTGACCACGGTCGGCGCGGTGCTCGCCGCCGCGCGGGGCGAGCACGGCGACCCGGAGGACCCGGCGGTGGCCGCGCTCCGCAGGGCCCGGGCGCTGCGGCAGGAGGCCCTGGACGGAGCGGAGGCCGCGGCGTGTCGCTGATCGCGCACCTGGCCCGGATGGAGGCCGTGGAGGCGGGCCGGGCACAGCCCCTGGCGACCGTCCGGCACCGCCACCTCGCCGAGCGGCCGCTGGTCCTCGTGCCGCTGACCACGGCCGGCGAGGCGGGCGCCCCGCTCGGCGCGCTGGTCGGCACCGACCCGGAGGAGCCGCGGCTGCTCGTGGTGCCCCAACCGCGGGACCGGGAGCTGCGGTTCGCGTTCCTCGCCGAACTGGCCGAGGAGGTGCTGCCGTACGTCGACGGCTTCGCGGACGCCGTCGAGCCGGTGGAGCGGAAGGACCCCGCCACCGGCGAGAAGGTCCGGGTCGAACTGTGCCTGGACGCGCCGCAGCTGATCGTGCCGAGCCGAGCCGGGATCGAGTACGTACGGCTCCTGGGGCGGTCGACGCGCTTCCGGCGGACCGCCGAGCAGGACCCGGACGCGCCGTACCCGGCGCCGCCGCGCGTGCCGCTGCTCGGGCGCTGGCTGACCCACTACGGGGAGCGGGCCCGGGTCCCGGGCTCCTCGCTGCTGCTCGCGGCGACCGACCTGCTGAACCGTCACTGGGCGACCGGCCAGTCCTCCCTGGAGGACCAGCACCTGGGGGCGCTGCTCGCCTGGATCGATCCGCATGACGACGAGCCGGGCGCGGCGGCGGCGTACCGGGCGGAGCTGGGGCGGGACGCCCGGGGGCAGTTGCTGTGCCCGCCGGCCGGGCCCGCGACCGACCCGGCCTTCGACAACCAGCTCCTGGCGCCGGCGATCGAGGCGTACGACCGGGCCCGGCAGGCGGTCGGCGCCGCCGAGGACGGCGAGGCGGCCGACGCGGCCCTCGGCGCCCTGCACCGCGCCGAGCGGGAGGTCCGCCGGCTGGTCGTCTCGCAGCTGCGGCCGACCTGGGAGGCGACCTGGCGGGCGCTGGGCCTGCTGCGGGAGCTGCCCGAGGGGGCGCGGGTCCCCGACCGGTGGACCCGGGACCGCTGGTCCTTCACCGCGCACCGGGACCGGATCGCCGCGGGGGAGCCGCCGCAGCCGCGCCGCGACGACGCGGTGACCGCCGCCGCCAAGCTCGCCGCGCGCGAGCAGGCGCAGGGGCAGCTGGACGCCCAGGAGGCGCTGGACGATCCGCTGGTGCTGGCCGGGCGGCGGCTGGCGGGCGAGGCGTTCACCGCCGAGGTCGCCGAGGTGGCCATGGTGTGGACGGAGTCGAAGCGGCCCGCGCCGCGCCCGCTGCTCACGGTCCGCACCGAGGACCAGCCGCACCTGGAGGCGGGCGTGAAGGTGTACCGCTCGCTGGACGGCAAGCCGCAGTCGGCGGAGTTCGTGGCCCGCGAGGAGGACGGCGCGCTGGTGCTGCGGCTGCTGGACCGGATGGGCCGGTCGAGGGAGCCCGCGGAGGGCACGGTGCCGGAGAAGGGCGAGCGGATCGCCTGGACCCTCTTCGAGCACGACACCCGGGTGGGACCGAAGCTGCCCGACCCGGAGGAGACGCCGTGGACCCACGGCGGACCGCCGCGCTCCGCCGACACCGTCGAACCGCCCGACGCCGTGACCCCCGAGGACCTGCTGTGACCGTGTACGACCCCGCCGTGCCCGACCCCGGCGCCGCCGCCGCGAAGGCGACGGCGGAGATCCTGGAGAGCACCCTGCGCGGCTCCGCCCGGGGCGTCGTCGTCGACTCCCCGCCCGGTGCGGGCAAGTCCACCCTCGTGGTGCGGGCCGCGCTCGAACTGGCCGCCGCCGGACGCCCCCTGATGGTGGTCGCGCAGACCAACGCTCAGGTCGACGACCTGGTGCTGCGGCTCGCCGAGAAGGAGCCGGACCTGGAGGTGGGCCGGCTGCACTCCAGCGACGCCGACCCGTACGACAAGGCGCTCGACGCGCTGGAGAACGTACGGAAGTCGGCGAAGGCCGGGGAGCTCGCCGGGCTGCCGGTGGTCGTCTCGACGGCCGCCAAGTGGGGGCACGTGAAGAACGTGGAGCCGTGGGCGCACGCGATCGTGGACGAGGCCTACCAGATGCGTTCGGACGCGCTGCTCGCCGTGGCGGGGCTCTTCGAGCGGGCGCTGTTCGTGGGCGATCCGGGGCAGTTGGACCCCTTCTCGGTGGTGGGCGCGGACCAGTGGGCGGGCCTGTCGTACGACCCCTCGGCGTCGGCGGTGTCGACGCTGCTGGCGCACAACCCGGAGCTGCCGCAGCACCGGCTGCCGGTCTCCTGGCGGCTGCCGGCCTCGGCGGCGCCGCTGGTGTCGGACGCGTTCTACCCGTACACGCCGTTCCGCTCGGGCACCGGGCCCGGCGACCGGCGGCTCGCCTTCGGCGTCGCCTCCGACGGCTCCGCGCCGGACCGGGTCCTGGACGAGGCGGCCGAGTCCGGCTGGGGCCTGCTGGAGCTCCCCGCCCGGCACACGCCGCGCACCGATCCGGAGGCCGTGCACGCGGTCGCCCTGGTCGTCCGGCGCCTCCTGGACCGGGGCGGCGCGGCGGTCAGCGAGCGGTCCGACGCGCCCGTGCCGGTGACCGCCGGCCGGATCGCGGTCGGCACCGCCCACCGCGACCAGGCGGCGGCGGTCCGCGCCGCCCTGGAGGCGCTCGGCGTGTCGGGCGTGACGGTCGACACGGCCAACCGCCTCCAGGGCCGGGAGTACGACGTGACGGTCGTCCTGCACCCCCTCTCGGGCCGGCCGGACGCCACCGCCTTCCACCTGGAGACCGGCCGCCTGTGCGTCCTCGCCTCCCGCCACCGCCACGCCTGCGTCGTCGTCTGCCGCGCCGGCGTCGCCGACCTCCTGGACGCCCACCCCTCCACGGAACCGGTCCAGCTCGGCGTCACCGTGAAGTTCCCGGACGGCTGGGAGGCGAACCACGCGGTCCTGTCGCACCTGGCGGAACACCGGGTGGCCTGGACGCCCTGACCCCGCCGCCCGGAGGCCGTCCCGCTCGCCGGACCCGGCGCGGAGGCCCTCCCCCCGCCTGCCCGGCGGGCGGTCTTGCGGGGCGCGGGAGAATGGGGGGTGGCCCGGCGATCGCGGGCCGTGTGCGGTCGAGGAGGAGCGGAACGATGGCGGAACCCGCGGAGCGGAGCGGACAGCGGCGGCTGCGGCCGGCGCCCCTGGTCTTCGAGCCTGCCGAGGCGACCGCCGATCCGGAGCACTTCTTCGACCTGGAGTCGATCGACGACCCCAGGGAGCTGCTGGCCCGGGCGACCGAGCTGACCCTGGCGTTCCGGGCCGCCGCGGACCGGGCGGTCGAGTTCCAGGCCGTGGCGGCGGCCCAGCTCGCCGACCCCAAGCGGTTCGACCGGCTGACGGCGGCGGACGTGGCCGGACGGGCGGCGTGGACCGAGGACTACGCCCGGAAGATGATCGAGTTCGGGCGGGACCTGATCCGGGCCGAGGGGCGTCCGGCGGAGGACTGACCCTCCGGCCGCGCCCGC
Organism: Streptomyces sp. NPDC058758; assembly: GCF_042746075.1. NCBI lineage: Bacteria > Bacillati > Actinomycetota > Actinomycetes > Kitasatosporales > Streptomycetaceae > Streptomyces > Streptomyces sp. NPDC058758. The sequence goes on from NZ_JBHYPS010000013.1 coordinate 147,199, forward strand.
CGGGCGGAACAGGCGTTCGGCATATGCGGGGCGCACGATACTCCTCCCGGTGCGGCCGCGTCCGGGTTTCGCGGAACTCTCGGCGTCCGCTTCGTCACGGACGGTAGACCTGTCTCCATGACGACGACGACCTGGCTGCGCGACGAGACCACCCCGTACACCCCGTACGGCGTCCTCCGCTTCCTGCGGACGGGCGACGAGGACCGGCACCAGACCGCCCGGGTGACCCCGGACGGCGCCGCCTGGCTGGCCTCGGCGGCGGGCGGGGAGCCCGGGGCCGCGCTCGCGCGCTGGGAGGCGCGCCCGGAGTCGCCGGCGGTGCTGCCGTGCGGGACGGCCTTCGACGTGGTCAGCGTGGACCCGGTCTTCGGGCGGCGGATGCTGGACCGGATGTGGGAGGAGGGCCCGGGCTCGGGCCCGGTGGCCGCCCACCGGGGCCGGATGCTGCTCTTCGCCGCGCCCGGCACGGCGCAGCGGCTGCCCGCGCTGCTCGACTGGGAGGAGTGGGGCGAGTCCGTGCCGCGGCCGCTCTGCCACGGGACGGGCGACGCCGTGACCGTGCCGCCGCTGGCGCCGGCCGGGCAGGACTCCTCCCGGCCGCGCTGGCTGGTCGCCCCGGACACCCGGAACCCGTGGCTGCCGGGGCCCGAGGTGATGCTCTGGGCCTGTGTGAGGGCCGTCCGGGCGGTTTCCGCCGCCGACGTGCGGGTATCGATTTTCGCTCCCGCCGGTGAGGGTGCTAATGTCTACGACGTCAGCAGGCGCCGCTAGCTCAGTTGGTTAGAGCAGCTGACTCTTAATCAGCGGGTCCGGGGTTCGAGTCCCTGGCGGCGCACCGACACGGAAAGGCCCCTCACGCGAGTGAGGGGCCTTTCCGCCGTGTCCGGCGGGTCAGTCCGCGCCGGGCGGGGTGATCCGCACCGTCCAGATGCCGGCCTCGCTGCGGTCCGCGACCTCGACGCGGACGTCCGTGCCGGGCACGGTGAGCGTCTCGCCGACCTCCATGGGGGCGTCCGCGAGCGGCGGGTAGACCGAGCGCTCCCAGCACGCCTCGGTGTCCGGGTGGGCGTCGACGACCTCGACCGGGCCGTCGCCGGAGGCCGCGCGGGCCCGGACCCGGTAGACGAGGACGCCCTCGGTGCAGGTGTCGGCGTCGTTGCCGGTGGCGGCACGGGCCTCGATCGCGAGGACGCTGTCCGGGCCGGTGCGGACGACGGCGAGCCGGGTGCTGCGCGCGGTGGGGGTCACCGGGGCGGCGGAGACGGGCTCCAGGCCGACCACGCGCGGCTCGCCGCCCTGGACGCAGGCCACCTGGGAGCGGTCGAGCCAGCCCAGCTTCCACTTGTGCCAGCCGAAGGGGTCGGGGGCCAGCCCGAACTGGCTGCCCATGACGTCCCAGTCGCCCACGTGGGTGTCCCAGTCGCCCTTGCCGTCGGCGGGACGGCGGTAGAGGTCGGGCAGGTCGAAGACGTGGCCGGTCTCGTGGGCGAGGACGTTCCGGTCCGGCGGGTGGCGCTCGAAGACCGTGACGACCCGCCGGATCTTCGCGCCGTCGGCCTCCAGCGGGCGCTCCAGGTTGACCACCTTGGTGGCGTCCGAGTCGACGCCGGGGGCGTCCGGGTCGGCCACCAGGTAGACGATGTCGTACCGGGAGAAGTCCACGGAGTCGTCGGCGGCGGCGACCGCGTCCCGCAGGTAGGCGGCCCGCTTCCCGGCGTCCCAGTCACGCCGTATGTCGTAGTCCGTGGACGGGCGGGGCATCGGCGTCCAGGCCCTCTGGGGGTGCGGGCGCAGGGTGAAGCGCCCGTAGGAGGCCCGCTGGAAGAACTCGGTGGTGGCCGGGAAGTGGTCGGCGGTCAGCTCCACGGGAGTGGTCAGCGGGGCGGCGTCCGGGAACGACAGGAAGATCATGACCGCGTCGAGCGAGCGCTCGGGGCGCGGATAGGCGTCGTTCCAGCTGGAGAGGCCGAGCGAGTGGTGGGCGGCGGTACGGGGCAGGGCGCACGGCCCCGCCGGGGGCGCGGCCACGGCGGGGCCGGCCACCAGGCCGGTGGCCGCCAGCGCGGCGAGCGCCGTGAACGAGGCGGCTCCGGCGCGCAGCCGGGAGCGCTCCACTCCCCCGGGTGGCTGCTGACCCTCCACGTGGACCTCCGGTTCGCGAGTGCGGGACACCTCCACCACCTTGTGATGGTTCGCGGCGTTTCGCATGTTTCCGCTGCCCCGGTCGGGTGAGGGGGTGGCGCGGGGTGGACGCGGGACGGGCGGACTCCAGCTCACGGAAAGTCACATTCGGTCATCCCTGTGCCGCCGTACGTCAGACCCGGGCGGATTCGGTCGGAGAGGTGGCGTCCGGTGGCCGGCCTCACACCGTCCGCGCCCCCGGCGACCCGCCCCGGAGCTGGAACGGCCCCCGCGGCTGGCTCTATGATCGGCACACTTGTCCCAGGCCGACCATCCCGACCACATGTGAACGGCCCCCCTGCACCACGGGAGCGAGCGGTGAGCGGAACCCCCGAAGGACCGGTACACCCAGAACCGCCCGGCATCCCGCCGGCCCGCCCGGCACTCACGGAGCGTGAACTCCGCGACTACCGGGCCGCCTTCCGCGTCTCCCGGCTCGCCATGGCCCTCGTGGACCGGGACGGCCTGGTCGTCGCCGCCAACGACTCGCTCGGCGCGCTCCTCGGCACCGACAGCGCCGCCCTGCGCGAGCAGGCCGCCGCCGACCTCGTGGACCTCGCCGCCGACGGACGCACCTGGCACGCCTACCGCGAGGTGCTGCGCGGCCGCCGCTCCCGCTTCCGCTGCACCCGCCGGCTCAAGCACCCCGACGGCCGCAGGCTGTGGGCCGAGGTCACCGTCGCCCCGGTCCCCGACACCGGCCGGGTGCTCCTCTCGGTCGCGGACATCAGCGACCGGCGCGAGCTCCAGGCCCGGCTGCGCCACCTCCAGATGCACGACCCGGTGACCCGGCTGCCCAACCGGGCGCTCTTCTTCGAGCGCCTCTCGGCGGCCCTGGAGACGGCGGCGGCGGAGAGCGCGGAGGCGATCGCGGGCGCGGCCGGGCCGGCCGGCGCCCCGGAGCCGTACGGCTCGCCCCGGTCGTACCTCTCCCGCCCCTCGCACGGCCGGGGCGGAACGGGGCGGATCGGGCTCTGCTACCTGGACCTCGACGGCTTCAAGGCGGTCAACGACACGCTCGGGCACCGGGTCGGCGACCGGCTGCTCGCGGCCGTCGCCGGGCGGCTCACGGCGTGCGCCGACAGCGCCGGCTACACCCGCAGCGGGGGCCATCTGGTGGCCCGGCTCGGCGGCGACGAGTTCGCCGTCCTCGTCGAGGAGTCGACCGGCACGGAACAGCTCGCCGACCTGGCCCGCTCGGTGCTCGCCGCCCTGGAGCGGCCCTTCGACCTCGGCGGCCAGCGGCTCTCGGTCTCGGCCTCGATCGGCGTCGTCGAGCGGACCGCCGCCGGCACCACCGCCACCGGGCTGATGCAGGCCGCCGACACCACGCTGTACTGGGCGAAGGCCGACGGCAAGGCCCGCTGGACGCTCTTCGACCCCGAGCGCAACGCGCACCGGATGACGCGGCAGTCGCTCTCCTCCACGCTCCGCCCCGCGGTGGAGCGCGGGGAGTTCGCCCTGGAGTACCAGCCGCTGGTCGACCTGGCGGACGGGGCGGTGCGCGGGGTGGAGGCGCTGGTGCGGTGGAACCACCCACAGTTCGGGGCGCTGCCGCCGAATCGGTTCGTCGCGATCGCCGAGGAGGACGGCTCGATCGTCGAGCTCGGCCGGTGGGTGCTGCGCACCGCCTGCGAGCAGGCCCGGCAGTGGCAGAAGGACCACCCGGGCGAGCGGCCGCTCTTCGTGAGCGTCAACGTGGCGGTCCGCCAGGTCTGGGACTCCGACCTGGTGGCCGACGTGGCGGGGATCCTCGCCGAGACCGGGCTCGCCCCGCACCTGCTCCAGCTGGAGCTGACCGAGTCCGCGGTGATGGGCTCGGCGGGCCGTCCGCTCCAGGCGCTCCAGGCCCTCAGCGACATGGGGGTGCGGATCGCGATCGACGACTTCGGCACCGGCTATTCGAACCTGGCCTACCTGAGCCGGCTGCCGGTCTCCGTCCTCAAGCTGGACGGCTCCTTCGTGCGCGGCTTCCAGGACGAGGAGCACGCCAATCCGGCGGACGAGCTGATCGTGGAGGCGCTGGTGCAGCTGGCGCACCGGCTCGGGCTGACGGTGACCGCCGAGTGCGTGGAGACCGCCGGGCAGGCGGCGCGGCTGCGGCGGATCGGCTGCGACACCGGGCAGGGCTGGCTCTACTCGCGGCCGGTGGCCCCGGACCGGATCGCCGGGATGATCGAGGGCACGGCGCCGCTGCGGGTCTGAGCCCGCGGGAGGGCGCGGCGGCATGGAACTGCCCCCGGCCGGAGGGACATTCCGGGCGGGGGCAGTGGTTCATGCGGTGGTGCGGGCGGGACTCAGCAGGCGCCGAGGTCCTGCCAGACGCCCCACTCACCGGTGGTGCCGGGGGTCTCGTTCTGGGTCCACCACTTGGCCTTGTACTTGCGGCCGTTGTGGGAGACCTCGTTGCCCGCGTTGTAGACCTGGCCGGCCACGTACGCCGGGACCGAGCCGCAGCCGGCCGGAGGCGTGGTCGGAGGCGTGGTGGGCGGGGTGGTGGGCGGCGTCGTCGGCGGGGTGGTCGGCGGCGTCGTGGTGGGCGGCGTGGTCGGCGGGACGGTGGTGCCGCCGAGCGCGGAGTTGATCTGGCCGAGCAGGGTGGCCTTCTCGTCCAGGCCGAGGAGCGAGTACATCATCGCGCCGGCCAGGCCGCGCTGCTTGCCGTAGTTCACGCGCTCCTGGATGGACTTCTGGTTCAGGCCGGTGAAGAACTCGCCGTCCTTGTAGAAGTACGAGGCCTTGGCCTGGTCGTCCCAGAAGGTGGTCGCCGCGTTGTCGACGATGCCGCCGAGCTCCTTGTAGTGCGCGATGCCGGCCTGCTGCGAGAGCGGGCGGACGTTGGAGCCGCCGGTGGCGGGCTGCGCGAGGCCGTTGGCGGTGCCGGCGGGCACGCCCTTCCAGCCGCGGTAGTAGAACTCGTAGCCCAGCGTCAGCTTGTTGGCGGGGAAGCCGCCGGTGATGCCGTAGGTGGGGTTGCCGTCGATCCAGGAGTCGATGGCGGCGTCGATCGAGTACTTCTCCTGGCCCGGCGCGATCACGTCGGTCGGGTCGTTCGAGCCGGAGTAGAGCGGGGACTGGTGGTACGTCGGCCCGTCGCCGTCCCAGGCGCCGTGCATGTCGTACGTCATGATGTTCGCGTAGTCGAGGTACGCGCCGATCTTGTCCGTCTCGATGTACTTGATCTTGTCCTGGCCGGCCGGGAGGGCCGCGGTCAGCAGGTACTTCTTGCCGCCGTTGGCCGCGCCGTACTCGTCGAGCTGCTTGCGGAACTCGGCGAGGAGCAGGGTGAAGTTCTGCTTGTCCTCGGGGGCGTAGTGGTTGCCCAGGTGGCCGCCGTTCGAGCCGGGGTACTCCCAGTCGATGTCGATGCCGTCGAAGATGCCGGCCGCGGTGCCGGGGCCGCCGAAGCCGCCCTCGACCGGGAGGTTGCCCTTGAGGTACTGGTCGATGCAGGAGGAGACGAGCTTCTTGCGGCTCGCGTCCGTCTTGGCCGCGTCGCTGAAGTACTTGGAGTAGGTCCAGCCGCCGAGGGAGATGTTGATCTTCAGGTGGGGGTACTTCGCCTTCAGTTCCTTGAACTGGTTGAAGACGCCCACGATCGGCTGGTCCCACTTGTCGGCGACGCCGTCGACGGAGTCGGCCGCGGAGAAGGACTTCTGGTAGTCGGCGTAGGAGTCGCCGGCGCCGTCGCCCGCGTTCGGGTTGTTGTCGTCACCCGCGGCCTTGTTGGCCATGAAACACGTGAGGTTCGTCGGGTGGATGTTGCCGAACGAGTAGTTGATGACGTCGAGCTGGCTCGCGATGCCCCGCGTGTCGAGGTGCTTGGGATAGAACGCGTTGCCGTACACGCTCCACTGGTCGTAGTACGCGATGCGCACGCCGCCGACGGAGGCGGTGGTCGAGGCGTCGGCGGCCTGGGCGGAGCCGAGGCCCGCGGTCGCGGCGAGGGCGCCGGCGGCGAGGGCCGAGCTGAGCAGCGCGGCGATCAATGACTTACGGGGGTGCACGAGCGTCCTCCGATGGGGGGTACTGGTGGTGCCGTACAGGAGTTGGTGAAGTGATAGCCCCCGGGCGAACGGCGCGTCAATGGTCTGAACCAGATTGAGGACTAGACCAATTTAGCGAAGAAAGGCCTCGTCAGAGGCGTGCAGCACAAAACGGAACCGCCCGCCACCATCGGTGACGAGCGGTTTAAGGTTCACTTAGGGAAGCCGGCGGAGCGGCGCGGCGGTGGACCAGCCTCCGTACGGAATCCCGGATTCAGCCCTGTTCCGGATCGAGGACCGGCAACCCGTAGGCGTCCGCGATCAGTTCGTAGCTCCGCAGCCGGGCCTCCCCGCCGTGCGCGTTGGCGGTGATCATCAGCTCGTCCGCGCCGGTCCGCTTCCGGAGCTCGTCGAGCCCCGAGCGGACCGCGTCCGGGGTGCCGTACACGACGTTCGCCAGCCAGCCGTCGGCGAACTCCCGCTCCGCCGGGGAGAAGCCGTACGCCTCCGCCTCCTCCGGGGTGGGGATGAGGCCGGGCCGGCCGGTGCGCAGCCGCAGCATCGACAGCGCGCCGGTGAGCACCTGCCGGTACGCCTCCCTCTCGTCCTCGGCGGCGAGGGCGCCGACGCCGATCAGGGCGTAGGGCTCGTCGAGCACCGCGGAGGGGCGGAAGGACTGCCGGTAGAGGTCGAGCGCGGGGATCGTGTTGCGGGCCGAGAAGTGGTGGGCGAAGGCGAAGGGCAGGCCGAGGAGGCCGGCGAGCCGGGCGCTGAAGCCGGAGGAGCCGAGCAGCCAGACCGGCGGCCGGCCCTTCGGGCCCTGCACGGGCCCGGGCACGGCGTGGATCCGGGCGTACGGGTGCCCGTCCGGGAAGTCGTCGTCCAGGAACCGGGTCAGCTCGGAGAGCTGCTCGGGAAAATCGTCGGCGCCCTCGTTCAGCGTGTCGGTGCGGCGCAGGGCGGCGGCGGTGGCGCCGTCGGTGCCGGGGGCGCGGCCGAGGCCGAGGTCGACGCGGCCCGGGGCGAGCGCCTCCAGGGTGCCGAACTGCTCGGCGATCACCAGCGGGGCGTGGTTGGGGAGCATCACGCCGCCGGAGCCGAGGCGGATGCGGCGGGTGTGGGCGGCGAGGTGGGCGAGGATCACGGCCGGGGAGGAGGAGGCGACGCCGGGCATCGAGTGGTGCTCGGCCACCCAGTGCCGGTGGTAGCCGCGCCGCTCGGCGAGCCTGCTCAGCTCCACGCTGGTGGCGAGCGACCTGCTCGCGGTGGAGCCGCTGCCCACGGTCACCAGGTCGAGGACGGAGAGGGGCACGGGTGCGGTGCCCAGGGCTTCCCCGCGTATGGGGTCGCCCGCCGTGCCTGCGTCTGCCTGGGTGCCGGTCTCGCTCACCGTCCGGTCCTTCCTCCGTGGGGATGCGTCCGTCGCGGCAACAGGGGCGCGGGGGCGCTTATTCCATCGCACCCGATTTCGGGGCGAAGGGCGCGATCCGGGTGGCCGGGGTCACATTCCGGCCATCGGAGGGCCGGAGTCCGGGTCCGCTTCCCCGCGGGGAATCTCCTTTCCTCTCCAAGCCGAACGCGCGCGCGAGCGGAGGGCCGCACCCCCCTGACCTCGCCCTCTTCCCCTCGTTCATGCCCATGTCATATGCCAGGGTGGCGCGGCCCAGTACAGGGCCCCGTGCCTCCGCATGAATCTCGCCAACAGCCGCCCCGCAAAAGCCCCTTGGCGGCTATCGTGGTACGGAAGCTTGCGGTCACAACCTGGTAGGGGGAAACCGTGGCGCTGAAGCCCGAGCCCACCGCGCCGTTCCACTCGGTGCAGTACGCCCTGCGCGTCTTCGAGACGGTCTCGCGGCACGGCGGCGGGGTGTCGGACGTCCAGATCGCCCGGGAGACCGGACTGCCCGTCCACCACCTGGCCTCGCTGCTCCTCATGCTCCGGCGCGAGGGATACGTCGAGCAGGTCTCCGACGGGGCGTACGTCGTCGGGGACTCCCTGGTCCTCCTCGGCTCCGGCTCGACCCGCCGGGAGGCCCTGCGGGCCAAGCTCCAGGAGACCCTCACCGAGCTGCGCGACTCCGTGGGCGCCGCCGTCTACATCAGCCGGTACATCGACGGCGAGGTGAAGATCACCCAGTTCGCCGACAGCCCGCGCACCCCCAAGGTCAACGAGTGGGTGGACTTCCGCTCCGCCGCCCACGCCAGCGCGGTCGGCAAGTGCCTGCTCACCCAGCTCGACCTCGACGGGCGGCGCGACCACCTCTCCCGCCACAAGATCGCCCGGCTGACCTCCCGCACGATCACCAACGAGAAGGTGCTCTTCTCCACGCTGGACAGCCAGCCGCCCACCGTCCCGGTCCTCGACCTCCAGGAGTACGCGGTCGGCACGGTCTGCGCCGCCGTCCCGCTGACCGCCGGCTCCGCCGTGGGCTGCCTGGCGCTCTCGCTCCCCATCGAGCACGCCCACCGGCTGCGCTCGGCCGCCGACACGCTGAACCGGCGGGCCGCGCCCGTGGTGCTGTCCCTGGCCATCTGAGGCGCGTCCGGGGGTCGCGGGCGCGGTGGTCACGAGCACCCCCGGGGACCAGGTAGTATTTTCTCTGTCAGCAGGCGCCGCTAGCTCAGTTGGTTAGAGCAGCTGACTCTTAATCAGCGGGTCCGGGGTTCGAGTCCCTGGCGGCGCACGACACGGAAGGCCCCTCGCGCGAGCGGGGGGCCTTCCCGCGTGTCCGGGCCCGTCACGCCTGGAGGTAGGCGAGGACGGCGAGGACCCGGCGGTGGGTGTCCTCGGCCGGCGGCAGGTCCAGCTTGGCCAGGATGTTGCCGATGTGCTTGCCGACGGCCGCCTCGGTGACCACGAGCCGGCGGGCCACCTCGCCGTTGGAGTGCCCCTCCGCGACCAGCGCCAGGACCTCCCGCTCGCGCGGGGTCAGCGCGGCCAGCGGGTCCCGGCGGCGGCGCAGCAGCTGCCGTACGACCTCCGGGTCGACGACCGTGCCGCCGGCGGCGACCCGGGCCAGGGCGTCCACGAACTCCTCCACCTGCCCGACCCGGTCCTTCAGCAGGTAGCCGACCCCGGTGCCGTCGCCCGAGTCGAGGAGGTCGGCGGCGTAGTCCCGCTGCACGTACTGGCTGAGGACCAGGACCGGCAGGCCGGGGCGCTCGGCGCGCAGGGCGACGGCGGCCCGCAGCCCCTCGTCCTGGAAGCCGGGCGGCATCCGCACGTCGGTCAGGACCACGTCCGGGTCGTGGGCGGCGACCGCCGCGCGCAGCGCCCCCGCGTCACCGACCGCCGCCACGACCTCGTGGCCGAAGCGGGACAGCAGCCCGATCAGTCCCTCCCGGAGGAGGACGCCGTCCTCGGCGAGGACGACGCGGAGGGAAGGCGGCACGGGATCTCCACTCGTAGGACCGTCGGCCCGCCCGGCGGGCTGGTGATCGCCAGTGTGCCATCGAGGACGGCGAGCCGGTCGGCGAGTCCGGTGAGCCCGGAGCCCCGGGCCGGATCGGCGCCGCCCCGCCCGTCGTCCTCGACGGTGAGCACGAGGACGCGGCCGTCGTGCCGGGCGGCGAGGCGGGCCCGGGAGGCGCCGCTGTGCCGGTCGACGTTGGCGAGCGCCTCGCGGCCCGTGAAGTACGCGGCGCTCTCCACGGCGGCGGGCAGCCGGGGCAGCCCGTCCAGCGCGGTGTCCACGGGGACGGCGGTGCGGTCGGCGGCGTCGGCGAGGGCCGGGCCGAGGCCGTAGTCGGCGAGGACCTGCGGATGGATGCCGTGGATCAGCTCGCGCAGCTCGGCGAGGACCTGCCCCGCCTCCTCCTGCGCCTGCCCCAGCCGCGCGGCCAGCGGCCCGTCCGGCGGGGCGTCCAGCCGGGCCAGGCCCAGGGTCATGGTGAGCGCGACCAGCCGGTGCTGGGCGCCGTCGTGGAGGTCCCGCTCGATGCGGCGGCGCTCGGCCTCGAAGGCGTCCACGAGCCGGGCCCGGGAGGCGATGACCTCGCCGAGCCCGTCCCGCTCCCGGGGCGCGAGCAGGGCGCGGGCGAGCGCGCCCCGGCCGGCCGCGTAGAGCCCGAGGGGGTAGGAGAGGGCGACGAGGAGGAGCGCACCGAGCAGCGCGGCGGCGAGGGCCGGGGGGTAGGAGGTCACCAGGACCGTCTTGAGGACCTTGGCCTCCTGCCCGTCGGCGGCGAGCAGGAACGGCGCGGCGAGCAGCGCGCCGGGCACGCCGAGGGCGAGGCCGAGCACGAGGGCGTCGAGCGGCCACAGGACGGTGGCGAAGAGGAGCGCGTACGCGAGCTCCCGCCAGGTCGCCCGCTCCCCCGCCCGGACCCGTGCCCAGGCGCCGAGGCCGGGCGCGGCGGGCACCCGGTGCGGGTCGGCGGCGGGCAGCCGGTCCACCAGCCGCAGCCGCAGCCGTTCGGCGCCGCCGAGCGCGACCCCGCCGAGCAGCAGCAGCGGGATCCCGACGAGGAGCAGCGAGGCGAGCAGCAGCACGAGGAGGACGGCGCAGGCGAGGGCGCCGCCGACGGCCCCGCTCGCCAGATAGGCGGCGGTCCGCCACGGCCACGCGCCGAAGGGGTACCGCCGGTACTGGAGGACGAGGGCCTGCCGGACGTCACGGGCTTCCATGACCGCCCACCGTAGGCGGCCCCGCCGGGGCCGGACCATGGGGCGGGAGGGTGGGCCGGGGGTGGGGCTGGACCCACCCCCGGGGGCGGTGCCGGGGCCGCGTCAGGCCGGTTCGCGGCCGTGCCGGGTGTACTCCGCGCGGAGGGCGGCGACGGCGGGGGCGGTGAGGGGTTCGTACGGGGCGGCCGGGGTGGGGCGCCACCAGACCGGGTCGTCGCAGAGGAAGGACGCGCGGCGCAGGGCGACGCGGTGGATCTTGTTGGTGGCGGTGAGGGGGAGCTCCCGGGTCACCCGGACGAAGCGCGGGGGCATCTTGGTGCCGAGGTCGGGCTGGGCGGCCAGGAAGGCCGCGAAGGCGCCGGGGTCGAAGTCTTCGCCGGGGCGGAGGGCCAGGGCGGCCATGACCTGGTCGCCGGCCACCGGGTCGGGCACCGCGTAGACGGCGACGCCGGCGGCGCGGTCCCAGCGGGCGAGGATCGCCTCGATCATCGCGGCGGCGAGGTTCTCGCTGTCGACGCGGAGGCGGTCGTCGGTGCGGCCGGCGAAGTAGAGGAAGCCGTCCCCGTCCCGGTAGAAGAGGTCGCCGGTCCAGTACCAGCCGCCGCGGCGGCGGGCCCGTTCGGCGCCGGGGTTGCGCCAGTAGCCCTCGAAGGTGCCGGTGCCGCCGCGGTTGACGAGTTCGCCGATGGCCTCGTCGGCGTTGAGGAGCCGGCCGGTCGGCGAGAAGCGGGCCGGCGGGCACTCGCGCAGGGTCCCGGGGTCGACGACGGCCAGGTCGTCGCCGTCGGCCGCGCGGCCGATCGCGCCGGGCGGGGTGCCGGGGGTGCGCTGGACCGACGCGCCGCCCTCGGACGAGCCGTACCCCTCGACCAGCGGCACCCCGAAGCGCTCGCGGAAGCGGGCCGCGTCGACCGCCCCGGCCTCGGTGCCGAAGCCGAGGCGGAGCCGGTGGTCGCGGTCGTGCGGGCCGGGCGGGGTGGCGAGGAGGTACTGGACGGCCCGGCCGACGTAGGTGAAGTAGGTGGCGTCGAAGCGGCGGACGTCGGAGAGGAAGCGGGAGGCGGAGAAGCGGGCGCGCAGCGCGATCCCGGCCCCGGCGGCGAGGGCGGGCGCCCAGTCGGCGATGACGGCGTTGCCGTGGAACATCGGCATGCAGACGTAGTGGGTGTCGTCGGGCGTGACGGAGAACGCGCGGGCGAGCGCGGCGCCGGCCGCCGCCACCGCGCCCTGGCTGCGGAGCGCGGCCTTGGGGGCGCCGGTGGAGCCGGAGGTGAAGGTGAGGAGGTAGCGGGTGCCGGGGCCGACGGGGCCGAGGGCGGCGTCGCCGGGGCGGGCGTCCGCGTAGGGCGCCAGCAGCTCCTCGTACGCCTCGGTGTCGGTGACCAGGAGGCGGACCCCGGGCAGCGGCAGGCCGTCGAGGAGCGGCAGGTGGGCGCGCTGGGTGACGAGGACCCGGCAGGCGGTGTGGGTGATGTCCCGGGCCAGCTCGGCGCCGCGCCGGGTGGGGTTGATCCCGGCGACGGCGGCCCCCGCGAGGGCCGCCGCGCCGAGCCAGAGCGGGTACTCCGGCGTGTTGTCGAGCAGCAGGCCGAGGTGCGGCTCGCCCCCCGGCCGGGGTGGCATGAGGTCCACGAGCAGGGCGGCCCGCGCGGCGGCGGCCGCGGCGGCCCGGTGGTGGCTGAGGGTGTGGTGCTCGTCCCTCAGCCCGGTCCGGTGGTCGCCCCAGCGGCGCCGTATCAGCTCCGCGACGGTGTCCGCGCCTGCCCGTGTCGTCCTGACCGTTCTGGCCGTCATGGCCCGGACTGTAACTGACTGTTCGTCAGAACTGAACGTCCGAGCAGGCGTAGAAGGCGTTCGCGGTGTCCGCGACCGTCCACACCGCCAGGATCAGGTGCTTGCCGGTCTTGCCCGCCGGGATGGTCCCGGAGTGCGAGAGCGTCGACGGCGGCTGCTGGTTGTTGTAGGGGACGGTGAGGAACGGCTGGGGGTCGAGCTGGGCCCGGGTGAGCTTGCTGTTCGGGTTCCAGCCGTTCTTGGTGATGTAGTACCGGAAGTCCGTGGTCGCGTGGCGCGCCGTGAACTGCCAGCGGAAGGTGTAGCTCTGGCCCGCCGTGACCTTGGTCGCCGGCCAGGCGCCGCCGCGCGGGTCGTCCAGCTGGGCGAAGCGGGAGTTCCCGCCGGCGCAGATGGTGCCGTCGGCGGGCCCGGCGGCCGGGAAGCCCTTGAGCCCCTCGACCGACTGCGGCTCCCACTGGATGGAGCCGCAGTTGGTCACCGTGCCGTTGGCACAGAGCTTCTGGCGGCTGATCGGGGAGTCGGTGTAGCCGTGGCTGCTCGCGGTGCTGGTGGCGAAGAGGGAGGCGGCCGTGACGCCGAGCGCCACCGCGGCCAGCCCTGTCTTTTTGCGCATGCTGTCGCTCCAGGGAGAACGTGGGGGAGTTCTGTGATGCCCGTGGGCCGTGCTGCACGCGTGCGGAGGGAACTGCTCTGCTTTCAGGTCTAGACCAAGTACCAAGGTAAGGACGGAAGTTGAACATGTCCATACCAACGGCGGGGTGGCCGGAACGCGAAGGGAACCGGCCGCGGGCAGATGCCCGCGGCCGGTTCCCCGGTGGTTCAGGCGCCCTCGCCCGGGCCCCCACGGCCCGTGTAGAACGCCACCGTCAGGTCCTTGACCAGCGCCTTGCGCTCGTAGTCGTCCAGCTCGACCAGACCACGACTGGTCAGCCGGTGGACCACGTCGTCCACCGCGTCCACCACCGACGTCAGGACGCTGTCCCGGTGCTTCGCGTCGATCGCCGCGATCCGGCGCCGGCGCATCGCCTCCGCGACCTCCGGGGCGTACTCGATCCTCGTCGGCTGCGCCGAGAACACGTCCAGGCCGACCGGCGCGCACTCCGCCGACAGCATCCGCGTCAGCGCCTCGCCCACCGCCTCCGCGTCCCGGAGCGTCGGCGCGTCCTCGTGGAACGCGTCCGCCGGCAGCTGCGACAGCACCCGGGCCATCGCCGCCTCCACCTGCTCGCGCAGGTAGTCCTCGTGGTCGTCCACGCCCAGCGCCGCCCGGACCGTGTCCCGGACCCGCCACACCACGAGCACCGTCACGTCCAGCGCGGTCCCCTTCGCGTCCACCGCGGGCAGCGGCTCGCTGCGCCAGTGGCGCAGCCGGACGTCCACCCGGCGGCGCAGCAGTAGCGGGCTCGCCCAGACCAGGCCGGTGCGGCGGACGGTGCCGCGGTACTCGCCGAACAGGGTCAGCACCCAGGCGTACCCGACCCTCCCCCGCCCCAGGCCGCCCACCGCGAAGAGCAGCACCAGCACGCCGAACGCGAGCAGCGCCCACTGCGCGAGGTGGATGCCGTGGTACGGACGCGGCGGCAGCCGCAGCATCCGCGCGGCCTCCGCGGGCACGGCGCCCGCCCACCACACGACGGCCGCGCACCCCGCGAGCGCCAGCAGCCCGCCGGCCACCCCGACCCATCCCGGCAGCACCGCCGCCGGACGCTCCACGAGCCCCGGGTCGGCGGTCGGCGCGGGCCGCGCGGGGACCGGACGGGCCTGCTTGGTGGCGGGCCTCGGGATGGCGGCCCGCGCCTTCCGCCCGGTCGGCGGGGCCATCGCGACGGTGTCGGGGCCGCCGTCGTCGGCGCCCGCCGACGCGGGGCCGGCCGTGCCGCCGCCGTCCCGGAACAGCAGGTGGACCGGGATCGAGCCGGTCGTCTCCGTCCCGATGACGTTCTTCCGCCGGGGCAGCCGGCCGACCGCCGCCACCGGCGTCGCGACCGACGCCACCCGCATCCCCGTGATCCGCCCGAAGTCGAGCAGGTCCCGCTCCTCCTTGAACACCCCGATGTGAGGAACGCCCGGCAGGTCGGAGCTGCCGGGCGCGGCGGGAGCGGCCGCGCCGGCGGACGCGCCGGTGACGGACCTGGCGACGGACCCCCCGCCCCCGGCGACCCGCGCCGCCGACGCGGACCCGACCGGGGTACGAACGGGCAGCACCGGCCGCGCGGGGGCGGGGGCCTGGGGCTGGGACTGGGCCTGGGCGGATGGGGGGGCTTGGCCTTCGGGTTGGGCCTGGGGCCGGGCGGATGCGGGGGTCTGGCCCTCGGGCCGGGCGGGGGTCTGGTCCTGGGGACGGGCGGGGGCGGGGGCCTGGTCCTCGGGCCGGGCCTGGGGCCGGGCGGGTACGGGACCGTCGGCGGCCACCGGGACCGGCCGGGCCCCGGACGCGGGGCCGGCGGGACGGGCGGCCGGCGCCGGAGACGCCCCGGCCCGGCCGCCCGCGCCCGCGGGATCCGGAGGGCCGGCGGCCGGGGTTGCGGTTGCCGGGGCGGCGGACGGTTGGGGGGTGACCGCCGGGGCGGCGGGCTGCGGTGCCGAGGTGGCGGGGCGCCGGGGCGCGGTCGTCGCGGCGGCCGCCGGGGGCGTGCCCGGCGGGGCGCCGACGGCCGGCGCGGGACGGGAAGGGGCGACCGGAGCCTCCGGCGGCGGGGACGCCGTCCCCGCCGCCGGACCGGTGCCGGCGGCCGGTGCCGCCTCTCGGACGACGGCCGCCGCCGGCGGAGCCGACGCGGCGGACGGTACGGCGGTCGGCGCCTCGGCCGGCGCGGCGGCCCGCACGGCAGGCGCCCCGGTCGTCGGTGCGGCAGCCCGTACCGACGAGGCCTCCACCGGCGCGGTGCCCCGCACGGTGGGCGGTGTCCCGACCGGCGCGGTGGCCTGTACGGCAGGTGATGTCCCCGCCGGGGCGGCGGACGGCGCCTCCGTCGGCGCGGCGGCCCGTACCGCAGACGCCTCCACCGGCGCGGCGGCCCGCACGGCGGACGGCGCCTCCGTCGGCGCGGCGGCCCGTACCGCAGACGCCTCCACCGGCGCGGCGGCCCGCACGGCGGACGGTGTCCCGGCCGACGTGGTGGTCGGGACGGCGGTCGGCGTCTCGGCCGGCGTGGTGGTCCGTGCCGCGGGTGCCTCGGTCGGTGCGGTGGGGTGGGCGGCGGGTGGGGGGGCGGTCGGTGTGAGAGGGGGTGGCGAGGCGGGCTCGGGGGCGGCGGGGGCCGGGGGCTCGTCGGGGCGCTCGCTCGCGCGGTCTTCCGCCGGGCCGGGCGGGAGGGGGGCGCCCGGGCCCGGGGGTCTGCGGGGGAGGGTGCCGTCGGTGAGGCGGCGGGCGGTGCGGGCCGCGTCGCGCGAGGCCGCCGCGCCGGAGTCGTTCGGGGGTGCTGCCGTCATTCGGGGTCCACCTCATGCTCTCGGGGTCATCGGAACAATCGCCGCCAGGTCTCCGGGCCCGGGTAGCCGTCGGCCGCTGCGCCGCGCCAGCCCTGTGCCCGCTGGAACGCCTCGACGTTGCGGCGGTCCGCCTCCGTCCAGCGCGGACCGGGTCCCGACAGGTAGTGCTTGCCGAAGCCCCGCTTCACCAGTTGTTTGCCCAGCTTCTCCACATATGCGTTGGATTGGCCCGGACGGAAGGAGCCACGCCCGGGGAACCCGTTCGCATCTGCGCTCGGACCGCTCGAACCACTCGAACCGCCGATGTCCCGGCCCGCGCCCGTCACGAGGAGCTTCCAGGTGTGCGGGCCCGGCAGGCCGTCCGCCTCCGCGCCCTTCCAGCCCTGCGCGAGCTGGAACGCCCGGGTCGCCCGCCGGTCGGCCTCGCCCCACCTCGGGCCGGGGCCCGTGGTGTAGAAGCGCTTGCCGCCGCGTTCGACGAGCATCCGGCCGAGCCTCGTCACGTGGGCGTTGTCCGCGCCCGGGCCGAACTTCGACCCGCCCGGGTACGCCGCGCCCGAGGGCGCCGTCGCGCCGCTGCCCGCGCCCGTGCTGCCGCTGACCAGACCCTTGTAGCGGTAGGCGACGTACCGGGAGGAGTTCTCCCAGTAGGCCATCGGCGTGGCCTGCTTCCGCGTGCGCGGCTTGGTCTGCTCGTAGGCGACGTACGAGGTGTGGGTGTAGTCCGTCCAGCCGCCGAAGATCGTCACGTGCGAGCCGCGGGTCGGGTTGGCCGGGTTGTGGAAGAGCAGGATGTCGCCGGGCTGGAGCTCGGTCCGGTCGATACGGACGGCGAAGCGGTCGAGGCTGCCCGTCCACTCGTTGCTGCGCAGGTTCCAGGCCATGGAGATGTAGCCCGAGCAGTCCTGTCGGTACCCGTCCGACCAGTACTTCTCCATCGAGTACGGCACCTGGGCCGCGACCCACGTCTTGGCCCGGTTGATGATCTCCGTGCGGGTCGTCCTCCGCAGCGTCTCCGTGGAGATCTGACTGGTCGTCGGGACGGCGCCGGGGAGGGGACCTCCGCCGGCCTGCGCGGCCGGCGGGCCGTGCAGCGGGGCGCGGCCGCCCTGCGGGGTGTCGGAGCCCCGGGCGGCGTCCGCCGCGTCGGCCGGGGTCGCGGGGGCGAGGGCGGCGGCGACGCCGCCCGCACCTCCCCCGCCCAGCACCGCGCCCGCCGCCGTCACCAGGACCAGGGCCCGGCGGGCGCCGTGCGCCGCCGGGTGGCCGCCCGCGCGGACCGGCAGGCCCAGCGCGAGGTCGCGGCGCCGCCGGGCACAGCCCGGGCAGGCGCAGTCGGGCGCGGGTTCGAATTCCTCGAAGACCGGCACACTCATGCGTTTCCCCTCCACACTCGTCAAGATCTTTTGGGCCTCGTTTCGGGCGCCAGTTTCTCAACTGTCTGGACAAATCGCATTTTGACGGATCAAAGGCCTGATACGACCATCCGACAGGCCGGAGACGGTCGCAGTTGGTCAGGAGCACCCCCGGACGTCGGGTAGAGTTCTCTCTGTCAGCAGGCGCCGCTAGCTCAGTTGGTTAGAGCAGCTGACTCTTAATCAGCGGGTCCGGGGTTCGAGTCCCTGGCGGCGCACCGACAGGGAAGGCCCCTCGCGAGAGCGAGGGGCCTTCCTGTTGCCGCAGGTCAACTACCGTGCGTTGCGGGCCAGTTCCAGCGCGTAGGCGTCGAACCACTCCCCCGCCCGCGGGCCGCCCCTGCACTCCCCGTCCGACTCGCCGGGCCGCTTGATCCACAGGTGGGCGAGGACCAGCGGATCGCCCGTCCGCGGGGTCGGCGGCTCGCCCAGCGCCCGGCCCGGCGGGTTGCACCAGTTCTCCGCGGGGTCGCCCGCCGTGTAGGGGCCGTTCCCGTTCCGGCTGGTGTCGACGACGAAGGGCTTGTTCCCGACCAGGGCGGAGAGCCGCCGTCCGTACGCCACGCTCTCCCGGGTCGTGCGGAAGTTCGAGACGTTCACCGCGAAGCCGTCCGCCGCGGCGATGCCCGCCTGCCGGAGCGGTTCCGCGAGGTTCTCCGGCGCGGCCCAGCCCGCGTTCCCCGCGTCCAGGTGGACGGTGACCCCCGGCTGCCGCTTCAGGCGCTCGACGGCGGCCTTGAGCAGGGCGTACCGCTCGCCGTGGTGCTGCTCGGCGGTGCAGCCGTCCACCACGTGCATCACGGCGTCCGGCTCCAGGACCACCGTCGCCTTCCGCGCGCCGATCCCCCGGGCGACGGCGTCCACCCAGGCCCGGTACGCCGTCCCGTCCGCCGCGCCGCCGGCCGAGTGCAGGCCGCAGTCCCGGTTCGGGATGTCGTAGAGGACCAGCAGGGCGGTCTTCCCGGCCTTCGCCGCCGCCTCGGTGAGCGCCCGGGCCTCCGCCTCCGGCCGGTCGGGGCCGATCCACTCCGCCACCGGGCGGGTCGAGATCCGGCTCAGCAGCTCCGCCTCCGCGGTCCGCCCCGCCGCGCGGTGGGCGGCGACGGCCCGGGCGGCCTTCCCGTCCGGGTTCACCCAGTAGGGGACGGCGGCGGCCGTCGCGGACGGGCCGGGCGCGCCCGGTTCCGTACGGGATCCCGCGCCCGGTTCCGTACGGGATCCCGTGCCGGGGCCGCCGCAGCCGGCGAGGGCGAGGGCGGCGGCCAGCAGGACGGGGACGGCGGGGGACACGGGCGGGCGTGCGGGCATGCGGGAGCCTCGGGCGCGTGCGGGGTGGCGGAGTCGTGACCATCGTGACACGGCGGCGCTCTGGGCCGTGCGAGGCACGGCCCTCTACAGTGTGCGGAACTCCCGCCTCCCGCGGCGGCGCCGGGCTCCTCCCGCAGCCCGTGGGCCCGCGGTCGAGGACCGGCCCGGCCGGCGGCGCGTGGGACGCGGGCCGCCGGCCGGGGCCAGGTCCCCCCGGGAAGGGGCCCCGTCGCCCCCTACTCGGCGCCCGTCAGATAGGCCGAGACGACCACGTTCGCCGTGTACAGGCCGGCCTTGCGGTCGAAGGTGCCGCCGCAGGTGATCAGGCGCAGCTCGGAGCGGCCGGGGGCGTGGGGTCCGTAGACCTTCCGGGGGTCGAAGGCGTCGCGGGGGACGACCGAGACGTCGTCGACGGTGAAGACCGCCACTGAACCGTCCGTCCGGGTGACGCGGACGGTCTCGCCGGGGCGGGTGGCGCTGAGGCCGTAGAAGACGGCGGGGCGGGTCTCGGTGTCGACGTGGCCGACGAGGAGGGCGGGGCCCGCCGCGCCGGGCGTGGTGCCGGGGCCGTACCAGCCGACGGTGTGCGGCATCTCGTACGGCGGCGGGTCGACCGCCCCGGTGGCGTCGAGGCCCCGGGGGACGACGGGGGCGTCGATGCCGAGGGCGGGGATCTCGACCCGGCGGGGCCGGGCCGTGTCCGGTATCGGCGCGCGGGACGGCGGCAGGGCCACGTCCGGCGGGCGGCCGACCGCCGCGACGTCGCCGTGCGTGGGGGCCGAGCTGCCGCCGGGGCCCCGGGCCGCGTCGTGGCCCCACAGCCAGAGTCCGAGGAGCAGGACCGCCCAGGCCACGCCGGTGACCGGGCGGCTCGACGCGGCCACCCCTATTCCGTGCGCCGGCGGCGGGAGCTGCGGAAGGCCACCGCGACGGCGGCGGCGCCGGCCATGCCGAGGCCGAGCAGGGTGTACGGGGTGCCGAGGCCGTCCCCGCTCGCCGTCTGGGCGACGCCGGGCGCGGCGGGGGCCGCGAAGGCGGCGGTGCCGCCGCCGCCCGCGCGGACCGGGGCGACCGGGACCGGGCGGTGGGTGGGCTCCCGGTGGTGCCGGACGGTGAGGGTGCCGACGTCGGGGTGGTCGTGGCCGTCGCAGGTGACGGAGACCTTGTACGTGCCGTCCTCCAGGCCCGTCCTGAGGGTGGCGCCGCCGAAGACGGCGTAGTCGCCGCCGTCACGGCCGGTGAGTTCGGCGTCCGCGACGAACGCCGGGGACTTGGCGGCGCCGGTGGTGCCCTTGCAGCCCTGGGCGCGGACGTCGACGTCGGCTCCGGGGGCGGCGGTGGACGGGGTGACGGTGACCTGGACTCCGTCGTGGGCGAAGGCGGCGGCGCCGGGGACGAGCGCCAGTGCCAGTGCCGCCCCTGCGGCACGGAGAGCGAGGGGACCTGAACGCATTGTGACCTCCTGGTACTGGCAGGGTCACCCGGATCGGTGGTTTTCGCATCCGCAGGGGCGGGAACCGGCGGGGCTCAGACGCGGTCGACGATGTCCGCGATCGACTTCACGATCGTGGAGGGGCGGAACGGGAAGCGGTCGATCTCGGCCTCGGTGGTGAGGCCGGTGAGGACGAGGAAGGTCTGCATGCCCGCCTCCAGGCCCGCCAGGATGTCGGTGTCCATCCGGTCGCCGATCATCGCGCTGGACTCGGAGTGGGCGCCGATCGCGTTGAGCCCGGTGCGCATCATCAGCGGGTTGGGCTTGCCGGCGAAGTACGGGTCCTTGCCGGTCGCCTTGGTGATGAGGGCGGCGACGGAGCCGGTGGCGGGCAGCGGGCCCTCCAGCGAGGGGCCCGTCTCGTCGGGGTTGGTGCAGATGAAGCGAGCGCCGTTGTTGATGAGCCGGACGGCCTTGGTCATCGCCTCGAAGGAGTACGTGCGGGTCTCGCCGAGGACCACGTAGTCGGGCTCGTGGTCGGTGAGGACGTAGCCGATGTCGTGGAGGGCGGTGGTGAGTCCGGCCTCGCCGATGACGTACGCGGTGCCGCCGGGGCGCTGGTCGTCGAGGAACTCGGCGGTGGCGAGCGCCGAGGTCCAGATGTTCTCCACGGGGACGTCGAGGCCCATGCGGCGCAGCCGGGCGTGCAGGTCGCGGGCGGTGTAGATCGAGTTGTTGGTGAGGACCAGGAACGGCTTTCCGGTATCCCGCAGCTTCCTGATGAACGCGTCGGCGCCGGGGATCGGGACGCCCTCGTGGATGAGGACGCCGTCCATGTCGGTGAGCCAGGATTCGATCGGCTTGCGCTCTGCCATGGGTGCGGGACTCCTGCCGTACGTGACGTGCGTGTGCTGGGGGCGACGCGACAGCGCTGTGGCGACGCCCCCAGCCTAGGTCAGGATCCCGCCGCGGTGACCCCGCCGGGGGAGGGCGGCGGGGCCGTGGGGCGGGCGGTCAGCTTCCGGTCGCGGACTTCCAGGCGTCCACGTAGGACGAGAGGTTCTCGTCGATGTCGGACCAGTCCGGCTCGAAGATCTCGACGCCCTCGATCAGCTTCGCCAGCTCGATGGCGTTGGCGTCGGTGGCCTTGACGTCCTTGCGGGCGGGGAAGCCGCCGCCGACGGCGCTGACCTCGCGCTGGGCGCCCTCGCTCAGCATGAAGTCGAGGAGCTTCCTGCCGTTCTCGGCGTGCGGGGCCTTGTCGACGAGGCCGGCGGCGTACGGCAGGGCGAAGGTGGTGGGCTTGCCGCCCTCCTTGGCCGGGAACCAGATGCCGAGGTTCGGCATGGACTTGGCCTGGGCGAAGTTCATCTGCACGTCGCCGTTGGCGACGAGGAGTTCGCCCTTGTCGACCTTGGGGGCGAGCTTGGAGGTGGAGGAGGACGGGCCGACGTTGTTGGCCTGGAGCTTCTTCAGGTACTCCAGGGCGGGCGCCTGGCCGCCGAAGTCGTGCATGGCCTTGATGAGGACGGCGGTGCCGTCGCCGGCGACGCCGGGGGTGGAGTACTGGAGCTTGTTCCTGAACTTCCCGTCGAGGAGGGCCTCCCAGGTGCCGGGGGCCTGGGGCAGCTCCTTCTTGTTGTGGACGAAGCCGAAGTAGTTGTTGACGACGGAGGTCCAGGAGCCGTCGGCGGCCTTGTCCGCTCCGTCGACCCGGTCGGCGCCCTTCGGCGTGTACTTCTGCAGGAGGCCCTTGGAGCCGGCCTGCTGGATGAAGGGCGGGAGGGTGACGATCACGTCGGCCTGCGTGTTGGACTTCTCGCGCAGGGCCCGCTGGACCATCTCTCCGGAGCCGCCCTCCACATACTTCACGTCGATGCCGGTCTCCTTCTCGAAGTCGGCGAAGACCTTGTCGTACCAGCCGTCGCCCTTCTCGCCCTTGAGGCCGTCGGCGCTGTAGACGGTGACGACCTTCTCGTCGGAGGCGGCGGAGGAGCCTCCGCAGGCGGTGAGGGAGGCGGCGAGGGCGAGGGCGCCGGTGACGGCGGCGACCGGCTTGGCGTACGTGCGCATGGCGTCGTTCTTCTCCTGGCTGTGGGGGCTTAGCGGTAGGAAGCCTTGGTGCGGATGCGGGAGACGGCGAGCAGGACCAGCAGGGTGGTGGCCATGAGGACCACGGCCAGCGCCGATCCGGTGAAGAGGGACCCGCGGTCGGTGGCGGTGAAGACCAGGACCGGCAGCGGCGTCCAGTCCGGCGGGTAGAGCATCATCGTGGCGCTCAGCTCCCCCATGGACAGGGCGAAGCAGAGCCCGGCGGCGGCGCCCAGCGAGGGCAGCAGCAGGGGCAGCTTCACCCGGAGCAGCACGTACGAGGGGCGGGCGCCGAGTCCGGCCGCCGCCTGCTCGTACACCGGGTCGAGGCGGCGGATCGCCGCCGAGACCGACTGGTGGGCGAAGGCCGTGACCAGGACGGTGTGGGCCAGGATCACGATCCAGCGGGTGCCGTTGAGGAGCAGCGGCGGCCGGGAGAAGGCCACCAGGACGGCGAGGCCGACGACCACCGACGGCACGGCGAGCGGCAGCACGAAGAGCGCGTCCAGGATCCGGCGGCTCCGGCCGCGCAGTGCGGCGGCGGCGAGCGCGGCCCAGGTGCCGAGGGCGAGCGCGAGGAGGCTCGCGGCGACGGCGGTGACGAGGCTGGTCGTCAGGGCCTGGAGGGACTCGCCGCGGACGGCGGCCGTGTAGTGCTCGGCGGTCGGCCCGGAGGGGAGGGCGCCGGACCAGTGGGTGGAGAGGGAGGCGGCGACGATGACGAGGAGGGGGACGGCGAAGAGCGGCACGAACAGGACCGCGAAGACGAGCCAGGAGGCCCACCGTCCGGTGCGGCTATGCACCAGCACGCTTGCTCACCACCCGGTAGACGGCGTAGAGGCCCACGGAGAGCGCGACGTTGACGACGGCGACGACGCAGGCGGCGGCGTAGTCGGATTCGAGGATGGCCTGGGAGTAGACGAGCATCGGGAGGGTGGTGACGCCCTTGGCGCCCGTGAAGAGGACGATCCCGAACTCGTTGAGGCACAGGACGAGGACGAGGCTGCCCCCGGCCGCGAGCGCGGGCAGCGCCTCGGGGAGGATCACCCGCCGCACGATCCGCGCGGGCCGGGCGCCGAGCGAGGACGCCACCTCCAGCTGGGCGGTGTCCAGCTGGGAGAAGGCGGCGAGCAGGGGCCGCATCACGAAGGGCGTGAAGTACGTGATCTCGGCGAGGAGCACGCCCCACGGGGTGGTGAGGAAGGCGAAGGGTCCCTCGGCGGCGCCGGTGGCGCCCGTCCACAGCCCGTTGGCCATGCCGACCGTGCCGTACACGAAGAGCAGGGCGAGGGTGATGAGGAAGGACGGGAAGGAGAGGAAGACGTCGACGAAGCGGGAGACCGCCTTCGCTCCGGGGAAGGGCACGAAGGCGACGATCAGCGCGAGGACGAAGCCGAGGACGAGACAGCCGACGGTGGCGCCGGCGGCGAGCCACACGGTGGTGACCAGCGCGTCCCGGAAGGACGCGGAGGAGAGCACCTCGGCGTAGGCGCCGGGGGCGAGCGACTCCCGGACGACGAGCCCGAGCGGGTAGAGGAAGACGAGGCCGAGGACGGCGACGGGCGGCAGGGCCCACAGCCACTTCGGGGCCGTGCGGCTCCGGGGCGGGCGGGCCGCCCCGAGGACCGGCGGGGCGGTGGTGGAGGCGCTAGCCATCGCCGACCCCCGCCCCCAGCAGCACCGCGTCCTCGGGCGCGAAGTGCAGGACCACCTCGGAGCCGAGCGGCGGGGTGTCCCGCAGCTCGCGGACGTCGGCCTTCACGCGGTGCCCGTCGACGTCGACGTACAGCCGGTGGGTGGCGCCGCGCCACTGGACCTCGGCGATCCGGCCGCGCAGGGCGTTGGGGCCCTCGCCGAGGCCGATGAGATGGGGGCGCACGCAGAGGGTGGCGGCGGCGCCGGGGGCGGCGTCGCCGACCGGGACCTTCAGGGCGGTGCCGGCGAGGTCGACGCCGTCGGGACCGACCCGGACCGGCAGCAGGTTGGCGTTGCCGACGAAGGAGGCGGTGAACTCGGTGCGGGGCCGCCGGTACAGCTCCCGCGGGGTGCCGCAGTCGCGGAGCCGGGCCCGGTCCATGACGGCGATCCGGTCGGCGAGGGTGAGCGCCTCGACCTGGTCGTGGGTGACGTACAGGATCGAGACGTCGGGGAGTTCGCGGTGCAGCCGGGCCAGCTCGGCGAGCATCCCGGAGCGGAGCTGGGCGTCGAGCGCGGAGAGCGGTTCGTCCAGGAGGAGGACGTCGGGGCGGATGGCGAGGGCGCGGGCGATGGCGACGCGCTGCTGCTGTCCGCCGGAGAGTTCGCGGGGGTGGCGCCTGGCGTACGCCGCCATCCCGGTCATCTCCAGGGCTTCGGCGACCCGGCCGGGGATCTCGGCCCTGGGGTGCTTCCGGGCCTTGAGGCCGAAGGCGACGTTCTCGTCGACGCGCAGGTGCGGGAAGAGGGCGTACTGCTGGACGACCATGCCGATGCCCCGCTTGTACGGCGGGAGTCCGGTGACGTCGCGGTCGCCGATGTGCACCCGGCCGGCGGAGGGCGTCACGAAGCCGGCGACGGTCCGCAGGGCGGTGGTCTTGCCGGAGCCGGAGGGCCCGAGGAGGGCCATCACCTCGCCGGGTTCGACGGTGAGGGTGAGCGCGTCGAGGACGGTGGTGTCGCCGTACCTGACGGTGACGCCGTCGAAGCGGATGCCGCTGGTCACGACTCGTACTCCCGTATCGCGCCGGGGAGTTCGGCGACGGAGCCGAGGACGTGGGTGGCACCGTGCGCGGTGAGCGCGGCCCTGTCGTGGGCGCCGGTGAGGACGCCGGCGACGATCCCGGCGCCGGCCCGGACGCCGCTGAGCACGTCGTACGAGGTGTCGCCCGCGACGACCGCCTGCCGGACGTCGGCGACGGCGCCGGTGCGGAGGAACGCGGTGAGGACCATGTCCGGGTACGGGCGGCCCCGGCCGCCGGCGTCGGCCGGGCAGAGCGTGAGGTCGGCGAGGTCCCGCCAGCCGAGCGCGTCGAGGATGGCGTCCTGGGTGACGCGGGCGAAGCCGGTGGTGAGGACGACGGTACGGCCCTGCTCGCGGAGCGCGCCGATGGTCTCGGCGGCGCCGGGGACGGGGGCGATCAGGCCCTCGGAGACCAGCGCGCCGTACGCCTCCTCGAAGGCGAGGTTGGCCTGCCGGGCGCGGTCCTCGTCGCCGCCGAGCAGGTGCCGGAAGACGGAGATCTTGGATTCGCCCATGGTGGCGCGGACGTGGTCGATCATCGTGGCCGGGTCCTCGCCGAGGCGTTCGGCGGCGGCCGTGAAGGCCCGCTCGACGAGGCCGTCGTCGGCGACGGTGGTGCCGGCCATGTCGAGGACGATCAGGTTCGGCTTCTGCGTGCGGTCGGTCATGCGTGTCACCAGCCCAGTTCGTTCGCGGTCGTCTCGGCGATGGCGGGCGAGCACGTCATGCCGCGGCCGCCGGGTCCGGTCACGAGCCAGACCCCGTCCCGCACCCGCTGCCGGTGCACGACCCGGGTGGTGTCCACGCACTGCGCGTACACGCCGGCCCAGCGGCGGCGGATCGCCGGCAGCGGGCGGCCGAGCAGCGACTCGACGACGCGGACCAGGTGCTCGTAGGGGTCCTCGACGGTGTCGAAGGCGAAGGGGTGCTCGTACTCGTGGGTGTCGCCGATGGTCAGCCCGCCGTCGAGGCGCTGCACCATGAGCAGCTGCATCTTGTGGGCGGCGGCGGTCGGGTCCTGCGCCTGGCCGGCGTTGAGCGCGTCCAGGGCGCTCGACGCGTAGGCCGGGTAGTAGCGGAAGGAGTCGGCGTCGGCGACGGAGGTGGTCAGCGGTTCGCCGAGCGGCGCGGTCTGCATCATCTGGAGGCGGACGCGGCGGACGGGGACTGGCCCGGCGACCTCGCGGACCAGGCCGGAGAGCCAGGCGCCGGTGCACAGCACGACGGCGTCGCCGCCGTGGAGTTCGCCGTGGTCGTCGCGGACGGCGTGCTCGCCGACGACCTCGCGGACCTCGCGGTTCGGGAGGAAGGTGTAGCGGCCAGTGGCGAGGAGCGCCTCGCGGAGGGCGAGCTGGGCGGTGCGCGGCTCGACGGCGGCGTCCCGCTCGCACCACAGGGCGGCGTCGAAGGCGCCGCGCAGGGCCGGGTTGACCGCCCGCGCCTCCTCGGGGGTGAGCAGCTTGTAGCCGCGCGCGGGGGCGTCCGCGCGGGCGACGGCCGCCTCGGCGACGGCCAGCTCCAGCTCGCCCCGGACGGGGGTGAGGGAGCCGTTGGCCCGGAAGCCGAGGCCGGGGACGCGGGCGCCGACGGACTCCCAGAGTTCGCGGGCGCGCAGGGCGGTGTCGAGTTCCTCGCCGCCCGCCCTGCCGCTGACCCAGATCTGGCCGAAGTTCCTCAGGGAGGCTCCGCGCGCCTCGGCCTCGCGCTCGATGTGCACGACCTCGTGGCCGCGTTCCACTGCCTGCCAGGCGTGCATGGTGCCCACCACGCCGGCTCCTACGACGATCACCTTCATGCCGTCCACGGTCGGGGCGGCGGGTGGCCCGGGCCGGTCGGACGGGCGACGGGACGGTGAACGGCCCGACAAGCTTGGACCAGACCCGTTACCCTTCCGTGATCCGGAGGGAGGGCGGTACCGGGACCTTTCGGGTCATTCCTGGCGGCCGAGGTGGGTGGTGAAGCTGAAGCGGTCGCCGCGGTAGAGGGTGCGGACCCGCTCCAGGGGCCGCCCGTCCTCGTCGCGGGAGAGGCGGTGCAGCAGCAGCATCGGCAGGGCGGGCGGGGTGCCGATGAGCAGGGCCTCGCGCGGGGTGGCCAGCACGGTCTCGATCCGCTCGTCGGCGTCGCCGAAGGAGATGCCGAGCCGGTCCCGGAGGTAGCCGTAGAAGGACGAGTCGGGGTCGAAGTCGGAGTCGAGGTCCGGGACCCGGGCCACGGAGACGTACGTGCTCTCCAGGCCGACCCGCTCGTCGTCGGCGAGCAGCACCCGCTCCATGTGCCAGACGGGCGCGCCGGGCGCCGCGCCGACCTCGGGGGCGAGCGCGTCGGGGCAGGGGAAGCGGTCGAGGGAGACGATGCCGCGGCCCGGCCGGCGGCCCTGGCGGCGGACGCCCTCGGTGTAGCTGGCGAGGGAGAGCGGCTGCTCCAGCTTGGGCCCGGCGACCACCGTGCCCCGCCCCCGCCGGCGCAGCCTGCCCTCCAGGAGCAGCTCGCGCAGGGCCTGCCGGACGGTCTCCCGCGACACCTCGTACCGGACGGCGAGGTCCCGCTCGGTGGGCAACGCGTCGCCCTCCCCCAACTCGTCGACGAGCACGGCGAGTCGCGCCTTCACGGCGTAGTACTTGGGCACCCGGCCGTGCTCCGGGACGCCGGAGCGGACGGGGGCGCCGGGGGCGCTCGGGGCGTGGTGGTGGTTCATCGGCCGATCGTCGCAGACGGGGGTGAACGGGAGGGTGTACGCGGGGTGGCCTGCGGGTTCGAGGGCGGGACGGGAGGGGACGGGAGGGGAGGGGAGGGGAGCCGGGGCGGGGGCTGGGCCGGAGTCGGGGCGGGGGCGGTGCGGGGCAGGGGCTGGGCCGGGGCCGGAGTCGGGGCGGGGCCGGGTCAGGGGCGGCGCAGGCGGCGGGCGGTGCGGGCGAGGAGGGCGCCGGCGAGGGCGAGGGCCGCCGCCCAGGGGGCCAGGCGGGCGGCCTCTTCCCGTCCCGTGTGGGCGAGTTCGGGGCGGGCCGGGTCGCCGGGGGCCAGGCCGGCGGGCGGGGACGGGGGCGGAGGTGGAGAGGGAGAGGGAGAGGAAGGCGGGGGAAAGGGAGGGGTCGGTCCGCCGGGCACGGGGGTGGGCACGGCGGTGGGTACGGGAGGGGGCGCGGCGGTGGGTACGGGGGCGGGCGCGGTGGCCGCCGGGTCGGCGGGGGCGGACGGGGTGGCCCGCGCCGTGGGGGCGGCGGGCTCGGGCGGACCGATCGTGAGGCGGTAGTCGTCGGAGCGGCCGACCCAGTCGCCGTCGGCGCCCCGGCGCTGGACGAGCGCGGCGTTGACCACGACCTCCTCGGGGACGGCGTCCGCCCGGAAGGCCAGCCGGACGGGGACGGTGACGGTCCGGCGGGCGGGCACGGAGAAGCCGTCGAAGCCGGTGAACGCGCCGACGCTCTCCGCCTCCTCGGTCGCCTCGAACGCGACCCGCCGCCAGCGCTCGCCGCCCGCGTCGTAGAACTCCAGCCGGATCTGCTCGGGCCGCAGCACCCGGTCCTCGTCCGCCAGGACCAGCACCGGGTGCACCCCCGTGCAGGCGCTGCCGGTGGTGTTCCGCAGCTCCAGCTCCCAGGACCTGAACGCCCCTCCGGCGGGATAGTCGGCCGGGCCGTCCTGGATCCGCGTGTCGAGCGGGAACCCGGCGTCGGAGTCCCGGCCGCAGACGGGCGCGGGGGCGGGGGCGGGGGCGGGAGCGGGAGCGGGCGCGGGGGCGGGGGCGAGGGCGAGGGCGAGGGCGGCCGGGGGGACGGGGACGGCCGGAGTGGCCGGGACGGCCGGAGTGGCCGGGGCTGTGGCGGGGGCCGCGGAGGCGGGCGCGGAGAACAGGGTGCCGGCCAGGGTGACGGCCGCGGCGGCGAGGGCGCGGGCGCCGCGCGGGGATCGGGGAGCGGGTGCCATGGGCATATGCCTTTGCTGCTCGCGGACGTACGGCTCGCCCGCGACGCTGCCACACCGCCCGCGCCGGAACGCCCGGCGACACCGCCCGGGCCGCGAGCGGCCCGCCGGATCCGCCCGATCGGCCTATGGTCCGGTGATCCGGTCTTCCGACGAACCCGTCGGCGGGACCCGACCGAAGAACGGGGCCAGCACCAGCTGGGCGGCTCCCAGGGCCACGGCGTCCGGGGCGGCCGCGACCTCGACGGGCGCCGGCAGCCGGAGGCCGGCCAGGACCGCGCGGACGCCGCCCGCGAAGACCTCGGGCGCCCCCAGCACCACCCGGCCGCCGAGCAGGACGCGGTCGATGTCGAGGAGCCGGACCAGATTGGCCGCGCCGGTGCCGAGGATCCGCGCGGCCTCGGGCAGTTCCCCGCGCGCCACCGCCGCCAGGCACAGCACCTCCAGGCAGCCTCGCGCCCCGCAGCCGCACGGCGGCCCGTCGAGCTGGACGGTCTGGTGGCCGAGCTCGCCCGCCCCGGTCCGTCCGCCCCGCAGCGGGGCGCCGCCGACGACGAGGCCGGCGCCGAGCCCCGTACCGAGGTGGACGTAGGCGAAGGAGCGGGGCGCGCCGGGCCGGACGGCGAGGCCGAGGGCGGCGGCGTTGGTGTCCTTGTCGAGCGCGACGGGCAGCCCGAGCCCCGCCTCCAGCACGTCCCGCACCGCGCACCCCTCCCACGCCGGCGCACCCGTCACCCGCCCCGGCACGCCGAGCCGGTGGTCCAGCGGCCCGGGCATGGCCACCCCGACGCCCAGCACGAGCCCGGGGGCGACGGGGCCGGAGGGGGGCGGGCCGGAGATGGCAAGGGCGGGGCCGGAGGTGGCCGGGGCTGCCGGGGCGGCGGCGGCCGGGTCGGGCGTCTCCGCCCGGGCCGGGTCCGGGGGCGTCCACCTCCCGTCCGGCGCCTTCGGCAGGGCCTCGGCCAGCAGGGCGCGTACGCCGTCCGTCACCGCCGCCAGGACCGGGGGCGGCCCGTCGGCCAGGGCCAGGGGGCGGCGGCGGACGGCGAGCGGGGCGCCGGTGAGGTCCGTGAGGGCGAGGGTGAGTTCGTCGCGGTCGAGGTGGACGCCGACGGCGTACGCGGCGGTGGGGACCAGGCGCAGGACCGTACGGGGCTTGCCGCCGGTCGAGGCGCGACGGCCGGCCTCCGCGACCAGGCCCCCGGCGCGCAGCCGGGCGGTGATCTTGCTGACGGCCTGCGGGGTGAGGCCGGTGCGCTCGGCGAGTTCGAGCCGGCTGATACCCTCCCGCCCCGCCGTGCGCAGCAGGTCGAGCACGAGCGCCGCGTTGTGGCCGCGCAGCGCCGCCAGGTTCGCGCCGCCGGGGTCTCTCCTCATCACCGTCACCGGCCCATTCTCCCCCTTGCTTGCACTTCGGCAACAGCGTTGCTTAAGTGGCGTGCATGACGACCACCCCCCTCCCCCTCCGCGTCGGCCTCGTCGGCTACGGCCTCGCGGGCTCCGTCTTCCACGCCCCGCTGATCGCCGCCACCCCCGGCCTGGCGCTCGCCGCGGTCACCACCGGCAACCCCGAACGCGCCGCCGAGGCCCGGGCCGCCCACCCCGGCGTCCGGGTGCTCGCCCGGCCCGAGGAACTCTGGGCGGACGGGGCCCCGGAGCTGGACCTCGTCGTCGTCGCCTCCCCGAACAAGACCCACGTCCCGATCGCCGAGGCCGCCCTGAAGGCGGGCCTGCCGGTCGTCGTCGACAAGCCTCTCGCCGCCACCGCCGAGGAGGCGCGCGGCCTCGCGGCGCTCGCCGAGGAGCGCGGCCTGCTGCTGTCCGTCTTCCAGAACCGGCGCTGGGACAGCGACTTCCTCACCCTCCGCCGCCTCCTGGAGGAGGGCGAGCTGGGCGAGGTCCAGCGCTTCGAGTCCCGCTTCGAGCGGTGGCGGCCGCGGCCCAAGGGCGGCTGGCGCGAGTCCGGCGCCCCGGAGGAGATCGGCGGCCTGCTGTACGACCTCGGCAGCCACGTCGTCGACCAGGCGCTGGTCCTCTTCGGCCCGGTCGTCTCCGTCTACGCCGAGTCGGACGTGCGCCGCCCGGGCGCGGAGGCCGACGACGACACCTTCCTCGCGCTCACGCACGCGAACGGCGTCCGCTCCCACCTCTACGTGAGCGCCACCGCCGCCCAGCTCGGCCCCCGCTTCCGGGTGCTCGGGCAGCGCGCCGGCTTCGTGACGTACGGCCTCGACCCGCAGGAGGCGGCGCTGCGCGAGGGCCTGCGGCCCGGCCCCGGCACGGCCTGGGGCACGGAGCCCGAGTCGCTGTGGGGCCGGATCGGTTCCGGCGAGTCCCCGCTGACCGGCGGCGGCACGCCGGTCGAGTCGGTGCCGGGGAACTATCCGGCGTACTACGCGGCCGTCGCCGCCGCCGTGCGCGGCGCCGGGCCGAACCCGGTCACCGCGCACGAGGCGGCAGCCGCCCTGGACGTCCTGGAGGCGGCCCGGCGGTCGGCCCGCGAGGGCGTCACCGTCAGGCTGCGCCGTTCGACCGACGGCGCCGGCGGCTGACGGCGACGAGGAGACCGCCGCCGAGCGCGAGGCCGGCCGCCGTCACGCCCATGACGACCTCGCCGGTGCCGGCGCCGGTCTCGGGGAGTTCGCCGCCCCCGTCGGGACCGTGGTGGCCCCCGGTGCTCCCGCCGGAGTCGTCGCCGTAACCACCGTCGGAACCGCCGCCGTCGGAGCCACCGCCGTCCGTCATGCCGCCGTCCGTCAGACCGCCGTCGGCGGAGTCGGTCGGGCTGGGGGTGGGCTCGGTCGGCGTGGGGGTGGGCTCGGTCGGCGTGGGAGTGGGGTCGGTCGGGGACGGCGTCGGGTCGGTCGGCGTGGGAGTGGGGTCGGTCGGCGTCGGCGTCGGGTCAGTCGGCGTCGGCGTCGGGTCAGTCGGCGTCGGCGTCGGGTCAGTCGGCGTCGGCGTCGGGTCAGTCGGCGTCGGCGTCGGGTCAGTCGGCGTCGG
>NZ_JBHYPS010000014.1:0-176568 GCF_042746075.1 Streptomyces sp. NPDC058758
GTGCGGGCGACGAGGTCGGCGTGGGCGGAGCCGGCGAGGTCGCCGGTGGCCTCGATCCGGTCGTAGGCCTGCCAGCCGCCGCCGATCCGGGTCTCCGGGGCGGTCGCGGAACTGCCCTTGCCCCACGAGGAGTCCGACCACAGCACGCCGGAGGCGTCGCGGCCCAGCAGGTCGACGGAGGCGTTGTCGTCGAAGTCGTGCGGCCTCGGCGCGCGGGTGACCGCGAAGGCGCCGGACGTCTTCAGGTCGGGGCCGACGCCCGCCATGGACGAGGCCGTCATCTCCCAGGTGTACGCGCCGTTGTAGAGGGCGGTCCGCGCGGCGGAGCCGTCCGCGTTCGTGGCGTCGAGGGTGTCGGTCAGGCGGCCGTAGTAGTCGTCGCCCGTGTAGGGGAAACCGGCGGAGAAGTCCTTCCACCAGTCCTCGTAGACGTCGAAGCCGTGCTGGGTCCAGGAGGAGGTCTTCCCGGTCCGGGTGTGCCTCAGGGTGAAGGTGACCTTCGCGTCACGGTGGTTGAGGAGGAACTTCACCGTGGGGGAGGGGGTCTTGTCCAGGTCGACCGTGCCCGTGGGGACCTGCGCCGGGCTCAGCTCCGCGACCTCCGCGGGGCCGTAGACGCCCATGACGGTCGTGGTCGGCCGGCCGTCCTCGCCGAGCGTGACGCGGTACGCGCCCTGGCCGACGCCGAGCTTGCCGCCGCCGGCCACCAGCGCGCCGGTGCCGTCGGGGACGGGGGAGCCGGTCGTGCGGTCGAGCAGGGGGAAGGTGGTGGCGGGCCCGCCGGTGAGGCTGGTGGCAACCAGGGTGGCGTTCCCGGTGGCGGGGTTCGGGCCGGCGTAGACGATCCAGTCGCCGAGGAGGCGGGGCACACCGGCCTTGCCCAGCTCGATCCGGCGGTCCTCGCCGGTGGCGCGGTCGCG
Source organism: Streptomyces sp. NPDC058758 (assembly GCF_042746075.1). Taxonomy (NCBI): domain Bacteria; kingdom Bacillati; phylum Actinomycetota; class Actinomycetes; order Kitasatosporales; family Streptomycetaceae; genus Streptomyces; species Streptomyces sp. NPDC058758. Next base: position 921 of record NZ_JBHYPS010000014.1, read on the forward strand.
GATGATCGCGGTCCGCGTCTTCGTCGTGGCGTTCCACGCGGACCAGGCGATCCGCGTGGCGTCGACGCTGATCGGGGTGTCCATGGTGGGCATGTCGCGGTAGATCCGCTCGCCGGGCGTCGCGAAGACCGTGGTGACCTCGGCCGAGGCCAGGTCGATCAGGCCGCTGTAGTCCTTGCCGTCGGCGCCCTGGAAACCGAGGACGGCCTCCTCCGGGGAGCCCGGCCGGACCGTCACGTCCGTCGCCCCGGCCGGCAGGCCGGTGACCTCGCGGCCGCCCTCGGCCGTGTGCACGGTCAGCTTGGTCTCCTCCCGGTCGACGGCGAAGGCGTACCCGCCGGCGACGCCGACCGTCCAGACGCCCTGGGGGAGGGGGAAGGCGGCGCCGGTGGCCATGTTCGTGACGCCCTTGCTGCCGCCGCCGTACAGGTCGCCGCCGACGGGCCCGGCGTAGCCCAGGGGGACCGTCTCGCCGGTCGCGTAACTCGTCCAGAAGGTCGAGTCGCCGTTGTACGTGAGCGTGGAGAAGAAGCCGCCGGCACCGGCCGCGATGGGCGTGGTGTGCGGCCGCATCTTCGGGACGCCCGCCTCGGCCGCCGGGGCGGAGGCGGCGGGGCCGTCGGCGGCGAAGGCCGCCGGGACGGTCAGGGCGCCGGCGCCGAGCGTGACGGCGAGGACGGTGGCGACGGACGCGGCGACGCGCTGGTGCCGGGCACGGGCGAAGAACAAGGATCCTCCAGGAGCGAACCGTTCCTCGTACGCGAGTACGAGACACGGAGTGGACTCCCGGGGGACCCGAAGGGTTGTACGGGCGGGGACACGAAGATCGTACGGACCCGGCGCCGGTCCCGGGCACGCGAAGGGCCGTACGGCGGTGGGCGCACAGGGCCGGGTCGTACGGGGGAACGCGCAGGGCCGCACGGCCGGTGGACGCGCAGGGCCGTACGGGCCCGCAGACGGCCCTCCCCGCCGGCCTCAGCCGCCCCGCCGCTCCACCACCCCGCGCACGTACCCCGCCTGCCCCGCGTGCTGGAGGTCCTCCGCGAGCACCGACACCAGCCGGACGCCCAGGGTCACCGGCGGGTCCCACGCGGTGTCGACGACCCGGTCCAGGTCCGCGCCGGTGACCGGGGCGAGCAGCGAGGCCGTCCGGTCGTGCACGGCGTCGTGGTAGCCCAGCAGCAGCGTGGCGGACGCCCGTACGGCTCCGACCTGCGCGGACGTGTGGCCGTAGCCGGTCGCGGCGGGCGGGAACGGCAGCCCGAAGCGGTCCCGCCAGCCGTCCGACCGCCACAGCTGCTCCGTGCCGAAGGCACCCGCCAGGTGGTCGTCCTGGATGCGGGTGAGGTGCCAGACCAGCCAGGCGATCGAGTTGGCGTCGGGATCGATCCTGGCGGCCAGCTCCTCCTCGTCGAGGCCGGTCACCGCCTGGTGGACGGCCTCCCGGATCCGGCCGAAGGAGTCGAGCAGCAGACCGGCGCTGTTCATCACGCCCCCTGGGGGTCGCGCGCCTCCCGCCACCGGGCCAGCTCCGCCTCGACGTCGAAGGGCGTCAGGTTCAGCGGGGGACCGGCCGGCGGGCGGCGCAGGGCTTCCGCGATCTTGGTGTTGACCTCGCCGAGGATCCGGCGGACCTGGCTCTCCGAGACGGCCGCCGCGACCGCCTCCGCCGCGTCCTCGGCCTCCTTGCGCAGCTGGGGGGCGGGCGGCAGGACCGACATGCCCTCGCGGTGCATCTTCTGCTTGACCCACCACAGCTCGTCGTAGGGGGCCGCCTCGTCCGGGAGGGGCTTGCCGAAGCCGGCGAGCTTGCTGAAGTCGCCGCGCTCGGCCGCCTCCCGGATCTGCTTGTCGACGAAGGACTCGAAGCTGACGCCGGGCGGTTTCCGTTCGGTCATGTGTCCAGCGTACGTACCGGAGCCCGCCGGCATGTGGGAAAGGCCGTCTACTGCGGCGGCCGGTCTTCAGGCACCCTGTGGTCGGTCAACGCGCGTCAACCCCGTCACCACCCGTCACCGACGCCCCGGAGGACCCATGCGTCACCCCCTGCGCACGGCACGCCCCGCCCCCCGGACCGCCGCCCCCCGGATCCCCGCCCTCGGCGCCCTGCTCACCCTCCTCGCCGGACTGCTCACCGTCCTCGGCACGGCGGGCACCGCCCACGCGGCGCCGCTCTTCAAGGCGCCGTTCCCCTGCGGCCAGAAGTGGACTTACAGCCACCACTCCGCCGAGGTCCGCCAGGCCCTCGACTTCGTCCGCTCCGACGGCGGCACCACCGCCGGCACCCCCGTCCTGGCCTCGGCCTCCGGCACCGCCTACCGCTACTCCCAGCCCTCGGGCGCCGGGAACTACATCGTGGTCGACCACGGCGGCGGCTGGAAGACGTACTACTTCCACCTGAACGCCTACTCGGTGGCGAACGGCGCCGCCGTCGCCCAGGGCCAGCAGATCGGCACCACCGGCTCCACCGGCAACAGCTCCGGCGCCCACATCCACTACGAGCAGCTCTACAACGGCGTCGGCCAGTCCATCGTGATCAACGGCGCCTCCCTCGCGCCCTACCCGGGCTCCTACGGCTCCAAGCACCTGACCAGCGACAACGGCTGCTCGGGCGGGGGCGGAGGCAAGTACTGGGTGGACACCTTCGCCCAGGCCACCGGCTACGCGGCCGCCAACACGAACGACGCTCAGGGCGTCCTGAACGCCGGCACGAACTACGTCTACTGCAAGGTCTGGGGCCAGGAGGTCCGCGACGCCTCCGGCAACTACAACCACTGGTGGCTCCGCACCGACCTGGACACCGTCTACGCCGGCAAGAACGGCTACGGCGCCTACGTCTCGGCGTACTACCTCTCCCGCTGGGGCAACGACGAGGCCCGCGACAACAACGGGACCGTGATCCCGAACTGCTGAGCCGGGCCCCCGCCGGCACCCCCCCGGAGGGCCCCGGTGCCCCGGCGAGCCCCCGGCGCGCCCCCGGAAACGGGCAGGAGCCCCGCTCGTGCCGCACCTGCGGCACGGAGCGGGGCTCCTTGGGTACTGCTCTAGGAGATCACGATCGCCACTACGGCGTTCAGATCGTGGTGACGTTCTCCGCCTGCGGGCCCTTCGGGCCCTGCGTGACGTCGAAGCTCACCTGCTGGTTCTCCTCAAGCGAACGGAAGCCGTTCGCGTTGATCGCGGAGTAGTGGACGAAGACATCCGGGCCGCCGCCTTCCTGGGCGATGAAGCCAAAGCCCTTTTCAGCGTTGAACCACTTGACGGTTCCGGTAGCCATGAGCCCTCCTATGGGCCAAAGGGTCGCCCTGCTCCAGAACCTGCAAACAAGTCTGAAAACTACAAAAGCCTGCGGGTCACATGCTCCGCAGGCTCTGTACTGCAAGGGAAACCAAACTGCAACTTGCGTCGAGCGTAGCACGCAGCGTGCTCAGGGCGATAGAGGGAAAGATCACGTCACCCTCATGTTTGATCGGCTTCCCGGCATGCTGACGCGCCGCGCCGATCTGCCCCGGATGTCCCCCGGCGATGTCCACCGTCCGAGACGGGTCTAGCCTCGCGTTGTGGACAATGCGAACGACGAGCACCAGCGCAGCCGGCCCCGGGTCGGGCACATCCAGTTCCTGAACTGCCTCCCCCTCTACTGGGGACTCGCCAGGACCGGAACGCTCCTCGATCTGGAGCTGACCAAGGACACCCCCGAGAAGCTGAGCGAGCGGCTCGTCCGGGGCGACCTCGACATCGGCCCCATCACCCTCGTCGAGTACCTCCGCCACGCCGACGGGCTCGTCGCCCTGCCCGACATCGCGGTCGGCTGCGACGGCCCCGTCATGTCCTGCGTGATCGTCTCCCAGCGGCCCCTGGAGGAGCTGGACGGCGCCCGCGTCGCACTCGGCTCCACCTCCCGGACCTCGGTCCGCCTCGCCCAGCTGCTGCTCGCGGAGCGGTACGGCGTGTCGCCCGCCTACTACACCTGCCCCCCCGACCTGGGCCTGATGATGCAGGAGGCCGAGGCGGCGGTCCTCATCGGCGACGCCGCCCTGCGCGCCTCGCTGCACGACGCGCCCCGGCTCGGGCTCCAGGTCCACGACCTCGGCCTGATGTGGAAGGAGTGGACCGGACTCCCCTTCGTCTTCGCCGTCTGGGCGGCCCGCAAGGACTACCTGGCGCGCGAACCGGAGACCGTCCACGACGTCCACCGGGCCTTCCTCGCCTCCCGCGACCTCTCCCTCGACGAGGTCACCAAGGTCGCGGAACAGGCCGCCCGCTGGGAGTCCTTCGACGCCGAACTGCTGGAGCGGTACTTCCGCACGCTCGACTTCCGCTTCGGCCCCGAGCAACTCGCCGGAGTGCGCGAGTTCGCCCGCCGCACCGGACCGACGACCGGATTCCCGGCGGACGTCGCGGTCGATCTGCTGCCCCCGGAATAGGACCGCCGCGGCCCGGGCAATTCACGCCCGCATTTCCCGCCCGGGCCCCGCGCCGCCCCCTCCCATTCCCCCGCGGGAATCGCGCAGGGGATCGCGCAGGGGAACGTTCATCGGAAATTCATGCCGACGCGGACCCCGGCCCGGTCCCGCACCGCCCCTGGCGTACGCTGGTTCGGTCTGTCAGCAACCCTCCGAAAGGGACGAAACGGTGACCGAGAAGGCCGACCTCACGTCATTCGATGTCACAGCCGTTCTCGACCGTGCCGCCGCGGGCGGCCGGATCACCCCCGAGGAGGCGCTCGACCTGTACCGCTCGGCGCCCCTGCACGCGCTCGGCGCCGCCGCCGACGCCGCGCGCCGCCGCCGCTACGCCGGTACCGAGCACATCGCGACGTACATCATCGAGCGGAACATCAACTACACCAACGTCTGCGTGACGGCGTGCAGGTTCTGCGCCTTCTACGCCGCCCCCAAGGACACCGAGAAGGGCTGGACCCGCGACCTCGACGACATCCTGCGCCGCTGCGCGGAGACCGTCGAGCTCGGCGGCACCCAGATCATGTTCCAGGGCGGCCACCACCCGGACTACGGCGTCGAGTACTACGAGAAGCACTTCGCCGCCATCAAGAAGGACTTCCCGCAGCTCGTCATCCACTCCCTCGGCGCCTCCGAGGTCGAGCACATGGCGCGGATCTCCGGCGTCTCCGTCGAGGAGGCCATCACCCGCATCCACGCCGCCGGCCTCGACTCCTTCGCCGGCGCCGGCGCCGAGCTGCTCCCGGAGCGCCCCCGCAAGGCCATCGCGCCCCTCAAGGAGTCCGGCGAGCGCTGGCTGGAGATCATGGAGATCGCCCACGGCCTCGGCGTCGAGTCGACCTCCACCATGCTCATGGGCACCGGCGAGACCAACGCCGAGCGGATCGAGCACCTGCGGATGATCCGCGACGTGCAGGACCGGACCGGCGGCTTCCGGGCCTTCATCCCGTACACGTACCAGCCCGAGAACAACCACCTCAAGGGCCGCACGCAGGCCACCCTCTTCGAGTACCTGCGGATGATCGCGATCTCCCGGATCTTCCTCGACAACGTCGCCCACATCCAGGGCTCCTGGCTGACCACCGGCAAGGAGGTCGGCCAGCTCTCCCTGCACTACGGCGCCGACGACCTCGGCTCGATCATGCTGGAGGAGAACGTCGTCTCCTCCGCCGGTGCCCGGCACCGCTCCAACCGCCTGGAGATCATCGACCTCATCCGCAAGGCCGGCCGCGTCCCCGCCCAGCGCTCCACCACCTACGAACACCTCGTCGTCCACGACGACCCGGCGAACGACCCGGTCGACGACCGCGTCGCCTCCCACATCTCGTCCGTGGCCATCGAGGGCGGCACGGCCCACCCCGAGCTGAAGCTCCTCGACGCGAACTGAGGCCCCCGTTGCCCACCCTGCACGCCGCCGACGGGTCGCCGGAGACCGCCGTCCTCGTCGACGGCGCGCGGATCGCCGCCGTCGGCCCGTACGAGGAACTGGCGGAGGCCCACCAGGACGCCCGGCTGCGCCGCTGGCCGGGCATCCTGCTGCCCGGCCTGCTCAACCCGTACGCCCCCGAGCTCCTGGAGCGGACCTACCACCCGGACCCGCGCGAGGCCGACGCCCTCGGCACCGCGCCGATCACGGGCGAGCGGGCCGCGGAGCTCTTCCGCGCCGACCCCGCCCGGCTCGGCGCCAGCGCCCGGCGCGGCGTCCAGCGGATGCTCGCCCACGGCACGGTCGCCGTCGCCGGCGAGCTGCGCACCCGCGCCGCCGCCGACGCGGTGCGCCGCGCCGGCCTCGCGGTCGGCCGCCGCCCCGACGTGCTCCCCGGCCCCCCGGCGCTCTCGCCGGTGCCGCTCGTCCTGCTCCCGCGCCTGGCCCCCGGCGCCCCGGCCCGCTTCGCCGTCTTCGACGTCCCCACCCCGGCCGACCTCGTCCGCCGGGGCGCCTCGACCTGCGTCGCCACCGTCATCGACGGCCGCCTGGTCCACCGCACCCGCTGACCGGGCCCGCCGCCCCGCACGACCCGCCGATCCGACGGCGCCCGTCGTGGGCGGCGCGTCAGCCGCCCACGACGGCCGGCGGCAGCTTCTCCTCCACCGGCCGCGCGTCCGCCTCCTTCACCAGGTCGAGGAAGCGCGGGTCCCCGGCCACGGCGAAGAGCTGGCGCGGGGTCACGGGTGACGACAGGCGCTCGGGCTCGACGGAGAGCCGCACGCGGCTGCCGCCGTAGGTGAACCGGACGTACGCGGCCAGGGTGCCCGGCTCGTTCGCCTGCATCGACAGCAGCTGCGCCGCGTGGTCCCCGTCGAGGGCGACGGTCTCGCAGACGATCCTCGGGTCCGGCCTGTCCGGGCAGTCGTCGACGGACCGGTCGTCGGTCGGCCGCACCGACACGGTCAGCCGGAAGTGCTTCCCGTCCGCCGTGATCCGGTAGGCGGACACCTTGTCCTTGACCGGCCGGATCTCGGTGACCTTGGAGGGCAGCAGCTCGTCGAGCAGCACGGCCACGCGCTGCTGGTGGACTGCCCGGCGCTCCCGCTCGGCGTCCGACAGCCCGTCCGGGTTGTCGGGCGGGGGGACGCCCGGCGTCTCCTCCACGACCACCGGGGGATGGCTCGCGTCCGGCTCCGCACTCGGGCTCGCGCTCGCCCCCGGCGACGAGGGCGGGGCGGCCGGCAGCGCCGGAGCCGGGCCGTTCGCCGGCAGCAGCGTGAGCCCGAGGGCCCCGGCGGTGACCACGCCGAACGCGGCCGCCGCGGTGGCGAACCGGGCCCTGGCCCGGCGCCTGCGCCCGTCGCGCACGGCGAGCGGGACCAGATCGGGCAGCGGCGGCAGCTCCTCCGCCGTGCGGTCCAAGGCGTCCCGGAGGGCGGTGGTGTCGTCGTCGTTCACAGCAGACCTCTTCCTCTTCTTCCTCGGGTTCCTCAGAGCGAGAGCCCGGCGTCGGCCAGGCGCACGCGCAGACGGACCAGCGAGCGCGAGCACTGGCTCTTCACGGTGGCCTCGCTGCACCGCAGCAGCGCGGCGACGGAGGCCACGCTCTGGTCGTCCCAGTAGCGCAGCACCACCATGGCCCGCGCCCTCGGCGGCAGTTCGGCGAGCGCGGCGAGCAGCGTCACCCGCAGCTCCGGCTGGTCGGCGGCGGGCTCCCGCACGGTGCCGCCGGTGCGGGTGAGGACCAGCAGGTCCCGCAGCCGCCTGCGCCGCTCGGCCAGGAAGGTCCGGGTCAGCACGGTCTTGGCGTAGGCGTGCGGATGCTCGGCCGACCCCGCCTTCCGCCAGTGCCGGTACAGCTTCGCCAGCGTCGTCTGGGTCAGGTCCCGCGCGTGCTCCGCGTCCCCGCAGAGCAGGTACGCCGTCCGGTACAGCCGCTGCTGCGCCGTCCGCGCGAACTCCTCGAACCCGGCCGCCGACCCCACGTCCGGCACCCGGACCGCCCGTGGGTCCACCTCGGTCGTCACTGCCATCGCACTCCCGCTCTCCTCGCCGTCGTGTGCGTGTGTCCGACCGTCCTTGAGCACCCGTGCTGCCGAAAGGTTGAAGCGGTACGGGAAGAGATTCGGGCGGCTGCTTGAATGGGGAGGTGACCCGAGCATCCCTGGACAAGCAGCCGCACGAAGTCGCCTCCATGTTCGACGGCGTGGCGGCCAACTACGACCTCACCAACGACGTGCTGTCGCTCGGCCAGGACCGCAGATGGCGCAAGGAGGTCGCCAAGGCGGTCGACGCGCGGCCCGCGCAGAAGATCCTCGACCTCGCCGCCGGCACGGCCACCTCCTCGCAGCCCTTCGCGCGGGCGGGCGCGTACGTCGTCCCCTGCGACTTCTCCCTCGGCATGCTGCGGGTCGGCAAGCAGCGGCACCCGTGGATGCCGTTCACCGCGGGCGACGGCACGAAGCTGCCCTTCCGGGACGACGTCTTCGACGCGGTGACGATCTCCTTCGGCCTCCGCAACATCCAGGACACCGAGCAGGCGCTGCGCGAGCTGTACCGGGTCACGAAGCCCGGCGGCCGGGTCGTGATCGCGGAGTTCTCCCACCCCACGTGGGCCCCGTTCCGCACGGTGTACGAGGAGTACCTGATGCGTGCGCTGCCGCCGGTGGCGCGGGCGGTCTCCTCCAACCCCGACGCGTACGTCTACCTCGCCGAGTCCATCCAGTCCTGGCCCGACCAGCCCGCCCTCGCGGGCCTCCTCCAGAAGGCCGGCTGGACCAAGGTCGCCTGGCGCAACCTCACCGGCGGCATCGTCGCCCTCCACCGAGGCTTCAAACCCGCCTGATCCCCCGTTCCGGGCGCCCCCGTTCCGTTGTGGGCAGTCGTTCCGCTAGGGGCGGAACGGGTGGGCACAGCGGAACGGCACCTTTGCGGGTGCCTCCGCTCCTGCGCCTGGACCCGCACCCGTACGGCGTCGTACAGCGGGTGCGGGTTCAGGCCCGGAAGCCGCGGCCCGGCAAGGGGCGCCGTCCCTGTGCCCACCCGTCCCTCCCCCGAGGACTTCGTCCAGGGGGACCCCAGCGGGACGATTGCCCACAGGGCCGGGGCGCAGCCCGCACGAGGGGGACGGGCGCAGCCCGCAGGGTCGGGGGCGCAGCCCGCACAGGGGGACGGGAGCGCGGCCCGCGCAGGCGGCGGGGCGTCCACCCGCAGGGGGTGGGCCTCCGGTGGGGGGCGGGGTGGGCGGCCTAGACTTCGGTACGACCCTCTTCGCCGACCTTTCGGGAGATCCGCCGTGACCGAGACCCCCCTCTCCGAGCACAGCGCAGACGTGATCGTCGTCGGGGCGGGCCCGGCCGGCTCCACCACCGCCTACTACCTGGCGAAGGCCGGCCTGGACGTCCTGCTCCTGGAGAAGACCGCGTTCCCGCGCGAGAAGGTCTGCGGCGACGGACTGACCCCCCGCGCCACGAAGCAGCTCGTCTCCATGGGCATCGACATCTCCGAAGAGGCCGGCTGGCTGCGCAACAAGGGCCTGCGGATCATCGGCGGCGGCGTCCGGCTCCAGCTGGACTGGCCCGACCTGGCCTCTTACCCGGACTACGGACTGGTCCGCAAGCGCGACGACTTCGACGAGATGCTGGCGCGGCAGGCGCAGAAGGCGGGCGCCCGCCTGTACGAGCGCTGCAACGTCGGCGCGCCGGTCGTCGACGACCGCACCGGCCGCATCACCGGCGTCCACGCCAAGCTGGGCGAGGAGAAGACCGAGGTCACCTTCCACGCCCCGCTGGTCGTCGCGGCCGACGGCAACTCGACCCGGCTCTCCCTCGCGATGGGCCTGCACCGGCGCGAGGACCGGCCGATGGGCGTCGCGGTCCGCACGTACTTCACGACCCCCCGGCACGACGACGACTACCTGGAGTCGTGGCTGGAGCTGTGGGACAAGCGCGGCACCGAGGACCGCCTCCTCCCCGGCTACGGCTGGATCTTCGGCATGGGCGACGGCACCTCCAACGTCGGCCTCGGCATCCTCAACTCCTCCTCCGCCTTCCGCGAGCTGGACTGGCGCGAGGTGCTGAAGGCGTGGTGCGCCTCGATGCCGGAGGACTGGGGCTTCACCCCGGACAACATGACGACGCCGATCCGCGGCGCCGCCCTCCCGATGGCCTTCAACCGCCAGCCGCACTACACCAAGGGCCTGCTGCTCGTCGGCGACGCGGGCGGCCTGGTCAACCCGTTCAACGGCGAGGGCATCGCCTACGCGATGGAGTCCGGCCAGATCGCCGCCGACGTCATCGTCCAGGCTCACGCCCGCGCCACCCCCGCCCAGCGCGAACTGGCCCTCCAGAGCTACCCCCGCATCCTCAAGGACACCTACGGCGGCTACTACACGCTGGGCCGCGCCTTCGTGAAGCTGATCGGCAACCCGAAGGTCATGAAGATCGCGACCCAGCGCGGCCTCACCCACCCGGTCCTGATGAAGTTCACCCTGAAGATGCTGGCGAACCTCACGGACCCGACGGGCGGGGACGCGATGGACCGGATCATCAACGGCCTCTCGAAGGTCGCGCCGAAGGCCTGACCCCGCCGCACGGCACGACGAAGGGCCGTCGCTCCCCCGAGGAGTGACGGCCCTTTCGTACGGCTCCGATCGCGGGGATCAGAGGATGCGGACGGCGCCCGACGGCGGGTCCCAGTCGAGCGAGCGCTCGACGACGCCGGTCGAGGAGTTCTGCGCGCCGACGTACTTGCCGCCGCCGACGTAGATGGCGACGTGGTACGAGCCGCTGCGGCTGCCCCAGTAGAGGACGTCGCCCGGCTGGAGGTTGCTCAGGGAGACCGAGGTGCCCATGCTCGACTGCTGGTACGAGATGCGCGGCAGGTCGATGCCCGCGGCGGCGTAGGCGGCCTGGACGAGGCCGGAGCAGTCCCAGGAGTTGGGGCCGGTGCCGCCGGAGACGTACGCGTCGCCGACCTGTGCCCTGGCGAAGGCGACGATCGAGGCGGCGGTGCCGGAGGAGACCTGGGTCGACTCGGAGGAGGAGCCGGCCGAGGAGCCGCTGTCGCTCGACGAGCCGGAGCCCGAGGAGTCCGAGGACGCGGAGGTCGCGGTGAGCTGGGTGCGGGCGCTGTCGCGGGAGGCGCGGGCCTGGGCCTCGGCGCGGGCCTGGGCCTCGGCGCGCTCGCGCTCGGCCTTCGCCTCGGCCTCCTGGCGGGCCTTCTCGGCGCGCTCGGCCTCGGCCTTGCGGTCGGCCTCGGCCTTCGCCTTCCTGGCCTCCTTGGCGGCCGTCTCCAGGGCGGCGGCCTCCTGGGCCTCCAGGCTCTGGTCGAGAGCCTCCTGCTGGGACGCCTCGGCGGAGGCGGCCACGGCGCTGGAGAGGTCGGTGCCGAGCGAGCCCAGCGTGGGCATCTCGATGGTCTCGGTCACCGGCTCGGCACTCGCCGGGCCGGCAGCACCGGCCACCGCGATGGTGCCGAGGACGCCACCGGCAACTCCGGCGCGGAGCGCGAGCTTGGAGGCGCTGCGGCGGGGCTTCCGGTGGCTGGGTATGTGAGCGGTGTGGGACATGGGTACAACCGCTATCAGGGCTTCACGGTTCCCTTCAAGAAACGTGGGTTGCGCCACAGTTACGACCGGAACCGTCCAATCCGCTTTCCTGTCGCCCTTATTGACGCCGTAACGGGCAAAACGGGCACGGCTCATTCCGCCCTTGATCACGGGTTTTCGATGAGATGCCCGAATTGCCCTGCGCTTACCACCTCTTGAGCCCGATGGCCAAGCCCCGTTCTTTTCGGCTCTTGGAAGAGTGACGCAGGTCACATCTTTGTCTCGTGAACGCGTGCACACGGAGCCGGGGCGTCCACTTCGGTCCGCCCGGCCCCCCGGACGGGCGACCCGGGGTCCTTTATCACCCGCACGCCTCCACTGCCAATTTGCTTGTAGGGCTCATCTCTTGATAGTGCGACACCCCTTCCGACCAGCGATTTCCGGTCCGAATGTCACACCTGGTGATCACCTGGGCGCTTCACGCGACAAGATCACCGCTCATCCGACTTCATGATCCTTCGTCAGGTGGTGGAGATCACAAATCCGTTGGTGACCCCCGTGTCGCAGATCACAGAGGGGCGGGCTTAAGATACGCGGACGTCGGGCTTGTGAACTGCCTCACATGTGGGCGATCTTCCCGGAGGTCGCCGCGAGGCTCCGCGAGCCGACAGTGCGGTCCAACGGTCAAGGACGACTGGAAGGAGCGAGGAGCGTGAATGCGTACGCGCCCATCCTCGTGCTCGGTGCCCTGGGTGCGGGGTTTGCGATCTTCTCCGTGGTCATGGCCACGCTAATCGGGCCAAAGCGGTACAACAGGGCAAAACTTGAGGCGTACGAGTGCGGCATCGAGCCGACGCCCACTCCCGCCGGCGGCGGCCGCTTCCCCATCAAGTACTACCTGACGGCGATGCTCTTCATCGTCTTCGACATCGAGATCGTCTTCCTCTACCCCTGGGCGGTCACCTTCGACGCCCTGGGGCTTTTCGGGCTCGTGGAGATGCTGCTCTTCGTGCTCACCGTCTTCGTCGCCTACGCCTACGTGTGGCGTCGCGGCGGCCTGGAATGGGACTGAGGGGCTGAGGAGCACCCATGGGACTCGAAGAGAAGCTGCCCAGCGGTTTCCTGCTGACCACCGTCGAGCAGGCCGCGGGCTGGGTCCGGAAGGCGTCCGTCTTCCCCGCGACCTTCGGCCTCGCCTGCTGCGCCATCGAGATGATGACGACCGGCGCCGGCCGCTACGACCTCGCCCGCTTCGGCATGGAGGTCTTCCGCGGCTCGCCGCGCCAGGCCGACCTCATGATCGTCGCCGGCCGGGTCAGCCAGAAGATGGCCCCCGTCCTGCGGCAGGTCTACGACCAGATGCCCAACCCCAAGTGGGTCATCTCCATGGGCGTCTGCGCCTCGTCGGGCGGGATGTTCAACAACTACGCGATCGTGCAGGGCGTCGACCACATCGTGCCGGTCGACATCTACCTGCCCGGCTGCCCGCCCCGCCCGGAGATGCTGGTGGACGCGATCCTCAAGCTCCACCAGAAGATCCAGGGCTCCAAGCTCGGCGTGAACGCCGAGGAGGCGGCCCGCGAGGCGGAGGAGGCCGCGCTCAAGGCGCTGCCGACCATCGAGATGAAGGGTCTGCTGCGGTGACCGACGCACGCGCGGCCACCGGGCCGCAGCCGACGACGAAAGCCGCGCCATCGCGCCGCGCGGGCGGAGAAGGGAACGGGACGACACGATGAGCGACGAAACCCCGAACCCCGAGAAGGAGCTGAGCGAGCAGAACCTGCCCGGTCAGCGCGGCGAGCACGGGGAGGAGGTACGGCTCCAGCGCGGCATGTTCGGCGCGAACAACGGCGGCGACACCTCCGGCTACGGCGGCCTCGTCCGCTCCATCCGCCTCCCCGGCGCGGCCGCCCGCCCCTACGGCGGGTGGTTCGACGAGGTCGCCGACGAACTCGAAGGCGCCCTGGAGGAGCAGGGACTCGTCCCCGGCAACGCCATCGAGAAGACGGTCGTCGACCGCGGCGAGCTCACCTTCCACATCGAGCGCGAGCACCTCGTCCGGGTCGCCCGCACGCTGCGCGACGACCCGGCGCTCCGCTTCGAGCTCTGTACCGGCGTCTCCGGCGTCCACTACCCGGGCGACAAGGGACGCGAGCTGCACGCCGTCTACCACCTGCGCTCGCTCACCCACGGCCGGCTGATCCGGCTGGAGGTCTCGGCCCCCGACCACGACCCGCGGATCCCCTCGCTGACCGCCGTCTACCCGACGAACGACTGGCACGAGCGCGAGACCTACGACTTTTTCGGAATCGTCTTCGAAGGCCACCAGGCCCTCACCCGGATCATGATGCCGGACGACTGGCAGGGCCACCCGCAGCGCAAGGACTATCCGCTCGGCGGCATCGCCGTCGAGTACAAGGGCGCCCAGATCCCGGCTCCGGACCAGCGGAGGTCGTACTCGTGAACAGCACAGCATCCGGCCCCCGCGACACGACCGAGGGTGCCGTCTACACGGTCACCGGCGGCGACTGGGACGAGGTCGTCCGGTCCGCGGCCAAGGCCGACGACGAGCGGATCGTCGTCAACATGGGCCCCCAGCACCCGTCCACCCACGGCGTGCTCCGGCTCATCCTGGAGATCGACGGCGAGACCGTCACCGAGGCCCGCTGCGGCATCGGCTACCTCCACACCGGCATCGAGAAGAACCTCGAGTACCGGACCTGGACGCAGGGCACCACCTTCGTCACGCGCATGGACTACCTCACCTCGTTCTACAACGAGACGGCGTACTGCCTCGGCGTGGAGAAGCTGCTCGGCATCACCGACGACGTCCCGGACAGGGCCAGCGTCATCCGGGTCCTCCTCATGGAGCTGAACCGGCTCTCCTCGCACCTGGTGTGCATCGCCACCGGCGGCATGGAGCTCGGCGCCACCACGATCATGATCTACGGCTTCCGGGACCGCGAGATGATCCTGGACCTGTACGAGCTGATCACCGGCCTGCGCATGAACCACGCCTACATCCGGCCCGGCGGCCTCGCCCAGGACCTCCCGCCCGGCGGCGCCGACGCCGTGCGCGAGTTCGTGAAGACCATGAAGAAGAACCTGCCGGAGTACGACAAGCTCGCCACCGGCAACCCCATCTTCAAGGCCCGCATGCAGGACGTCGGCCACCTCGACCTCACCGGCTGCATGGCCCTCGGCGCCACCGGACCGATCCTCCGGTCGGCGGGCCTCCCGCACGACCTGCGGAAGACCGACCCGTACTGCGGCTACGAGGACTACGACTTCGAGGTCCCCACCGCCGACACCTGCGACGCCTACGGCCGCTTCCTCATCCGCCTGGAGGAGATGCGCCAGTCGCTGCGGATCGTCGAGCAGTGCCTCGACCGGCTGGAGCCCGGCCCGGTCATGGTCGGCGACAAGAAGATCGCCTGGCCCGCGCAGCTCGCCCTCGGCCCCGACGGCCTCGGCAACTCGCTCGACCACATCAAGAAGATCATGGGCACCTCCATGGAGGCCCTGATCCACCACTTCAAGCTGGTCACCGAGGGCTTCCGGGTCCCGGCAGGCCAGGCCTACGCGGCCGTCGAGTCCCCCAAGGGCGAACTCGGCGTGCACGTCGTCTCCGACGGCGGCACCCGCCCCTTCCGGGTCCACTTCCGCGACCCGTCCTTCACCAACCTCCAGGCCATGGCCGCGATGTGCGAGGGCGGCCAGGTCGCCGACGTCATCGTCGCCGTCGCCTCCATCGACCCCGTGATGGGAGGCGTCGACCGATGACAGAGACCCCGACGAGCGGCAACGTCAGCCTCGGGATGCCCCAGCTTCCCGCCCCCGCCTACCCGGACGACGTCCGGGCCCGGCTGGAGGAGGACGCGAAGGCGATCATCGACCGCTACCCCGGCTCCCGCTCCGCGCTCCTGCCGATGCTGCACCTCGTGCAGTCGGAGGAGGGCCACGTCACCCGGACCGGCATGGCCTTCTGCGCCGACATGCTCGGCCTGACCACCGCCGAGGTCACCGCCGTCGCCACCTTCTACACCATGTACCGCCGCAAGCCGTCCGGCGACTACCAGGTCGGCGTCTGCACCAACACCCTCTGCGCGGTCATGGGCGGCGACGCCATCTTCGAGGAGCTCAAGGAGCACCTCGGCGTCGGCAACAACGAGACCACCGAGGACGGGAAGGTCACCCTCGAGCACATCGAGTGCAACGCGGCCTGCGACTTCGCGCCCGTCGTGATGGTCAACTGGGAGTTCTTCGACAACCAGACCCCCGAGTCGGCCAAGAAGATGGTCGACGACCTGCGCGCGGGCCGCACCGTCGAACCCACCCGCGGCGCCCCCCTCTGCACCTTCAAGGAGACCGCCCGCATCCTCGCCGGCTTCCCCGACGAGCGCCCCGGCGCCGTCGCGGCCACCGGCGGCGCGGGCCCCGCCTCCCTCGTCGGCCTCCGCCTGGCCAAGGGCGAGGCCCCCCACACCCGAATCGTCCACCCGCGCGGCGAGGCAGCCGGTCAGGAGGGAGCGTGATGACGTTGGCGGCCGAGATCGATTCCAGCAGCCCCGAGAAGCTGCTCTCCCCGGTGCTCTCCGCGTTCTGGGACCAGCCGGACTCCTGGACCCTGGAGACCTACGAACGCCACGAGGGCTACCGGGGCCTGCGCAAGGCCCTCGCGATGAGCCCCGACGACCTCATCGCCTACGTGAAGGACTCCGGCCTCCGCGGACGCGGCGGCGCCGGCTTCCCCACCGGCATGAAGTGGCAGTTCATCCCGCAGGGCGACGGCAAACCGCACTACCTCGTCGTCAACGCCGACGAGTCCGAGCCCGGCACCTGCAAGGACATCCCCCTCCTCTTCGCCAACCCGCACTCCCTCATCGAGGGCATCGTGATCGCCTGCTACGCGATCCGCTCGAACCACGCCTTCATCTACCTGCGCGGCGAGGTCGTCCCCGTCCTGCGCCGCCTCCACGAGGCGGTCCGCGAGGCCTACCGGGCCGGCTACCTCGGCACGAACGTCCTCGGCAGCGGGCTCGACGTCGAGCTCACCGTGCACGCCGGCGCCGGCGCGTACATCTGCGGCGAGGAGACCGCCCTCCTCGACTCCCTCGAAGGCCGCCGCGGGCAGCCCCGGCTGCGGCCCCCCTTCCCCGCGGTCGCCGGCCTGTACGCCTGCCCCACCGTGGTGAACAACGTCGAGTCCATCGCCTCCGTTCCCGCGATCCTCAACCGCGGCAAGGAGTGGTTCACCTCGATGGGCAGCGAGAAGTCCCCGGGCTTCACGCTCTACTCGCTCTCCGGGCACGTCGCCTCGCCCGGCCAGTACGAGGCCCCCCTCGGCATCACCCTGCGCCAGCTCCTCGACATGAGCGGCGGGATGCGGCCCGGGCACCGGCTCAAGTTCTGGACCCCCGGCGGCTCCTCCACCCCGATGTTCACCGACGAGCACCTGGACGTGCCGCTCGACTACGAGGGCGTCGGCGCCGCCGGCTCCATGCTCGGCACCAAGGCCCTCCAGTGCTTCGACGAGACCACCTGCGTCGTGCGGGCCGTCACCCGCTGGACCGAGTTCTACGCCCACGAGTCCTGCGGCAAGTGCACCCCCTGCCGCGAGGGCACCTACTGGCTCGTCCAGCTGCTCCGCGACATCGAGGCCGGCAAGGGCGTCATGTCCGACCTCGACAAGCTCAACGACATCGCCGACAACATCAACGGCAAGTCGTTCTGCGCCCTCGGCGACGGCGCCGCCTCGCCGATCTTCTCCTCGCTGAAGTACTTCCGCGAGGAGTACGAGCAGCACATCACGGGCAAGGGCTGCCCCTTCGACCCGGCCAAGTCGACCGCCTGGGCGGACAACCACAAGGAGGTGACGGCATGACGGTCACCACGGCCGGCCCGTCCGGCGGCGGAACCCCGGCGGTACCCCCGGAGGACCTGGTCACGCTGACCATCGACGGCGCCGAGATCTCCGTCCCCAAGGGGACCCTGGTCATCCGCGCCGCCGAACAGCTCGGCATCGAGATCCCCCGCTTCTGCGACCACCCCCTCCTCGACCCCGCCGGCGCCTGCCGCCAGTGCATCGTCGAGGTCGAGGGCCAGCGCAAGCCGATGGCCTCCTGCAC
Source organism: Streptomyces sp. NPDC058758 (assembly GCF_042746075.1). Taxonomy (NCBI): domain Bacteria; kingdom Bacillati; phylum Actinomycetota; class Actinomycetes; order Kitasatosporales; family Streptomycetaceae; genus Streptomyces; species Streptomyces sp. NPDC058758. Next base: position 18,489 of record NZ_JBHYPS010000014.1, read on the forward strand.
CATCACCTGCACCGACGGCATGGTCGTCAGGTCGCAGCTGACCAGCCCGGTCGCCGAGAAGGCCCAGCACGGCGTGATGGAGCTGCTGCTCATCAACCACCCGCTGGACTGCCCGGTCTGCGACAAGGGCGGCGAGTGCCCGCTCCAGAACCAGGCCATGTCCCACGGGCAGGCCGAGTCCCGCTTCGAGGGCGTCAAGCGGACCTACGAGAAGCCGGTGCCGATCTCCACCCAGGTGCTGCTCGACCGCGAGCGGTGCGTGCTCTGCGCCCGCTGCACCCGCTTCTCCAACCAGGTCGCCGGCGACCCGATGATCGAACTCGTCGAGCGCGGCGCCCTCCAGCAGGTCGGCACCGGCGAGGGCGACCCCTTCGAGTCGTACTTCTCCGGCAACACCATCCAGATCTGCCCGGTCGGCGCCCTCACCTCGGCCGCCTACCGCTTCCGCTCCCGCCCCTTCGACCTGGTGTCCTCGCCCTCGGTGTGCGAGCACTGCGCCGGCGGCTGCGCCACCCGCACCGACCACCGGCGCGGCAAGGTCATGCGCCGCCTCGCGCAGGACGACCCCGAGGTCAACGAGGAGTGGATCTGCGACAAGGGCCGGTTCGGCTTCCGGTACGCGCAGCAGCGCGACCGGCTGACGACCCCCCTCGTGCGCAACGCCGCCGGCGTCCTCGAACCGGCCTCCTGGCCCGAGGCCCTGGAGGCCGCCGCCCGCGGGCTCGTCCGCGGCCGCACCGGCGTCCTCGCCGGCGGCCGGCTCACCGTCGAGGACGCCTACGCCTACGCCAAGTTCGCCCGCGTCGCCCTCCACACCAACGACGTCGACTTCCGGGCCCGGGTCCACTCCGGCGAGGAGGCTGACTTCCTCGCCTCGCACGTCGCCGGACGCGGACGGGACCTGGACGGCAGCGGGGTCACGTACACCTCGCTCGAAGCCGCGCCGATGGTGCTGCTCGTCGGCCTGGAGTCCGAGGAGGAGGCCCCCGGCGTCTTCCTGCGGCTCCGCAAGGCCTGGCGCAAGCACGGGCAGAAGACGTACGCGATCGCCACCCACGCCACCCGCGGCCTGGAGAAGGCCGGCGGCACACTGCTGCCCGCCGCCCCCGGCACCGAGACCGAGTGGCTCGACGCCCTCACCTCCCGCGTCGGCCTCGACTCCACCGGCTGGGCCGCCTCCGAGGAACTCCGCCGCGAGGGCGCCGTCATCGCCGTCGGCGAGCGGCTCGCCGCCGTGCCCGGCGCGCTCACCGCCGCCCTGCGGGCCTCCGCCGCCACCGGCGCCCGGCTCGTCTGGATCCCCCGCCGGGCCGGCGAGCGCGGCGCGGTCGAGGCCGGCGCGCTGCCGAGCCTGCTGCCCGGAGGCCGGCCCGCGACCGACCCCCGCGCCCGGGAGGAGGTCGCCGCCGCCTGGGGCGTCCGCGAACTCCCGCACGGCTACGGCCGCGACACCGGCCAGATCGTCGAGGCGGCCGCCTCCGGCGAACTCGCCGGACTCCTCGTCGGCGGCGTCGCCGTCGACGACCTCCCGGACCCGGCACGCGCGCGCGAAGCCCTCGACGCGGCCTTCGTCGTCTCCCTCGAACTGCGCCCCGGCGCGGTCACCGAGCGCGCCGACGTCGTCCTGCCGGTCGCCGCCGTCGCCGAGAAGGCCGGCACCTTCCTCAACTGGGAGGGCCGCGCCCGGATGTTCGAGGCCGCGCTCAAGCCCGAGCAGATGACCCGCCCGCTCGCCCCGACCGACGCGCGCGTGCTCCACATGCTCGCCGACGCCATGGACACCCACCTCGCCCTGCCCGACCTCAAGTCGGCCCGGCGCGAGCTGGACCGGCTCGGCCGCCGGTCCGGGGAGCGGGCCTCCGAGCCCACCGCCCACGCGGTCCCGGCCCCCCGGCCCGGCGACGGCGAGGCCGTCCTCGCCGGACACCGGCTGCTGCTCGACCTCGGACGGCTCCAGGAGGGCGACACCGCCCTGGCCGGCACCCGCCACGCGGCGGTCGCCCGGCTCTCCGCCGGCACCGCCGCCGACACCGGCGTCAAGGACGGCGACCTGCTCGAGGTCACCGGCCCCGCCGGCGCCGTCGCCTTCCCGCTCCGGGTCACCGAGATGCCCGACCGGGTCGTCTGGCTCCCCCTGAACTCGGCCGGCCGCGGCGTCCTCGCCGACACCGGCGCCCGCCCGGGCGACGTGGTCCGCATCGGCCCGGCCACCCCGAAGGAGGTGCAGGCGTGAACACGCCCCTCGCAGCCGAGGACCTGTCCATGTTCGGGACGGACCCCTGGTGGCTCGTCGCGGTCAAGGCCGTCTTCTGCTTCGCGTTCCTGATGGTCACCGTGCTCTTCTCCATCGTGTGGGAGCGCAAGGTCGTCGCCTGGATGCAGCTGCGCATCGGCCCCAACCGGCACGGCCCCTGGGGCCTCCTCCAGTCCCTCGCGGACGGCATCAAGCTGATGCTCAAGGAGGACGTGATCGTCAAGCGGGCCGACAAGGTCGTCTACGTCCTGGCCCCGATCGTCGCCGCGATCCCCGCCTTCATGGCGATCGCCGTGATCCCCTTCGGCCCGGCCGGCAACGAGGTGTCGATCTTCGGCCAGCGCACCACGATGCAGCTCACCGACCTGCCGATCGCGATGCTCTACATCCTCGCGGTCGCCTCCGTCGGCATCTACGGCATCGTGCTCGCCGGCTGGTCCTCCGGCTCCACGTACCCGCTCCTCGGCGGACTGCGCTCCTGCGCCCAGATGATCTCGTACGAGATCGCCATGGGCGCGGCCTTCGCCTCCGTCTTCCTCTACTCCGGCTCGATGTCGACCTCGGCGATCGTCGAGGCCCAGCAGGACCGCTGGTTCGTCGTGCTGCTGCCGGTCTCCTTCCTCATCTACATCGTGACGATGGTGGGCGAGACCAACCGCGCCCCCTTCGACATGCCGGAGTCCGAGGGCGACCTCGTCGGCGGCTTCAACACCGAGTACTCCTCCATCAAGTTCGCGATGTTCATGCTCGCCGAGTACGTGAACATGGTGACGGTCTCCGCCGTGTCGGTGACCCTCTTCCTGGGCGGCTGGCGGGCCCCGTACCCGGTCTCCGCCTTCTGGGAGGGCGCCAACCACGGCTGGTGGCCGATGCTGTGGTTCGTCCTCAAGGTGCAGCTGCTGCTCTTCTTCTTCATCTGGCTCCGCGGCACCCTGCCCCGGGTCCGCTACGACCAGCTGATGAAGCTCGGCTGGAAGGTGCTCATCCCGGTCTCCGTGGTCTGGCTGATGCTGGTCGCCACCGTCCGGGCGCTGCGCAACGAGAACATCGCCTTCACCAACATCGTGCTGTACGTGGCCGGCGCGGTCCTGGTGGTGCTGCTGCTCTCCTTCCTGGCCGACTTCTACCGCGACCGGAAGAAGGAGGAGCCGGCGGCCGCGGCCGAGCGGGCCTTCGACCCGATGGCCGGCGGCTTCCCCGTACCGCCCAAGCCCGGACAGACCCTGCCGCCCGTGCCCCGGCGCAGGTCCCGACACCAGCGGGACCTCGTTGTCAGTGGTGGCCCCGATACCGCTACCGAGAGTGATGAGAGGGGGACGGATCGTGTCTGACTTCCAGAATCCGGTGGCCGGCTTCGGCGTGACCTTCAAGGCCATGTTCAAGAAGCGGCTGACCGAGCAGTACCCGGAGCAGAAGAAGACGACGGCACCCCGCTTCCACGGCCGCCACCAGCTCAACCGCCACCCGGACGGCCTGGAGAAGTGCGTCGGCTGCGAGCTGTGCGCCTGGGCCTGTCCCGCCGACGCCATCTACGTGGAGGGCGCGGACAACACGGACGAGGAGCGCTACTCGCCGGGCGAGCGGTACGGCCGCGTCTACCAGATCAACTACGCCCGCTGCATCCTGTGCGGGCTGTGCATCGAGGCGTGCCCCACCCGCGCGCTCACGATGACGAACGAGTTCGAGCTGGCCGACTCCTCCCGCGAGAACCTGATCTACACCAAGGAGCAGCTGCTCGCGGGCCTCGACGAGCGGATGGTCGACACCCCGCACGCGATCTTCCCCGGCATGACCGAACAGGACTACTACCGGGGCCTGGTCACCGAGGCGGCGCCCGGCACCGAGCGCCAGGCCGCCGTCTCCAAGGGCGAGGGCCCGCAGGAGGGCGAGTCGACCTCCGGGGAGAACGAGCCCGCGTCGGGGAAGGTGATCGGCCGATGAGCGCGCTCGCGGCCTACGCCACCTCCACCGGCGAGGCGTTCCAGTTCTGGGTGCTCGGCACCGTCGCCGTCGTCGGCGCGCTGTGCACCATCCTCATGAGGAAGGCCGTGCACTCGGCCCTGTGCCTGGCCGGCACGATGATCGTCCTCGCGGTCTTCTACCTGGCCAACGGCGCGTACTTCCTCGGCATCGTCCAGATCGTCGTCTACACCGGCGCGATCATGATGCTCTTCCTCTTCGTCGTCATGCTGGTCGGCGTCACGGCCGCGGACTCGCTGAAGGAGACCATCAAGGGCCAGCGCTGGTGGGCCGCCGCCTGCGGCCTCGGCTTCGGCGTCCTGCTCTTCGCCGGGATCGGGAACGCGGCCCTGACCGAGTTCACCGGCCTCGGCGCGGCGAACGCGGCCCACGGGGGGAACGTGGAGGGCCTGGCGGCCCTCATCTTCACCAAGTACGTCTTCGCCTTCGAGATCACCGGCGCCCTGCTGATCACCGCGTCCGTCGGCGCGATGCTCCTCACCCACCGGGAGCGCACCGAGCGGGCCAGGACCCAGCGCGAGCTGGCCGAGCAGCGCGTGCGCGAGGGCAAGCACCTGCCGCCGCTGCCCGCCCCCGGCGTCTACGCCCGGCACAACGCGGTGGACGTGCCGGGCCTGCTGCCCGACGGCACCCCGTCCGAGCTCACCGTCATCTCCACCCTGCGCAAGCGGGGCCAGGTGCGGGACGTGTCGGGCGAGGCGCTGGCCGACCTCAAGGCCCTGGAGCAGCGCTCCTCGGAGCGGCTCGGACGCGACCGGGACGACGCCCGTGACGGAGAGGAGGCCACGCGGTGAACCCCGTCAACTATCTCTACCTCGCCGCCCTGCTGTTCACCATCGGTGCGGTCGGGGTGCTGATCCGGCGGAACGCGATCGTGGTCTTCATGTGCGTGGAGCTGATGCTGAACGCCTGCAACCTCGCGTTCGTCACCTTCTCCCGCATGCACGGCAACCTCGACGGCCAGATCATCGCCTTCTTCACGATGGTCGTGGCCGCCGCGGAGGTCGTCGTCGGGCTCGCGATCATCGTGTCCGTCTTCCGATCCCGCCACTCGGCCTCGGTCGACGACGCCAGCCTGATGAAGCTGTGAGGGGCTGAACCGTGGACAACCTGATTGCGCTGCTCATCGCGGCGCCCCTGCTCGGAGCGGCCGTCCTGCTGTGCGGCGGCCGCCGGCTCGACAGGACCGGGCACTGGCTCGGCACGCTCCTCGCGGCCGTCTCCTTCGCCCTCGGCCTCGCCCTCTTCGCCGACATGCTCGGCAAGGGCGCCGAGGACCGGGCGATGCACCAGCACCTGTTCACCTGGATCCCCGTCGAGGGCTTCCAGGCGGACATCGCCTTCCAGCTCGACCAGCTGTCGATGACCTTCGTCCTGCTGATCACCGGCGTGGGCACCCTCATCCACGTGTACTCGATCGGGTACATGGAGCACGACGAGCGGCGCCGCCGCTTCTTCGGCTACCTGAACCTGTTCGTCGCGGCGATGCTGCTGCTCGTCCTCGCCGACAACTACCTGCTGCTGTACTTCGGCTGGGAGGGCGTCGGCCTCGCCTCGTACCTCCTGATCGGCTTCTGGCAGCACAAGCCCAGCGCGGCCACCGCCGCGAAGAAGGCCTTCCTGGTCAACCGGGTCGGCGACATGGGCCTGTCGATCGCGATCATGCTGATGTTCACCACCTTCGGCACCTTCGCCTTCGGCCCGGTCCTCGCGTCGGCGGGGGAGACCTCGGAGGGCAAGCTGACGGCGATCGGCCTGATGCTGCTCCTCGCGGCCTGCGGCAAGTCGGCCCAGGTGCCGCTGCAGTCCTGGCTCGGTGACGCGATGGAGGGCCCGACCCCGGTCTCGGCCCTCATCCACGCCGCCACCATGGTCACCGCCGGCGTCTACCTGATCGTCCGCTCCGCCGACATCTTCAACGCGGCGCCGGACGCGCAGCTCGTCGTCACCATCGTCGGCGCGGTCACGCTGCTCTTCGGTGCGATCGTCGGTTGCGCGAAGGACGACATCAAGAAGGCCCTCGCCGGATCCACGATGTCGCAGATCGGTTACATGATCCTGGCGGCCGGCCTGGGCCCCATCGGCTACGTCTTCGCGATCATGCACCTGGTCACGCACGGCTTCTTCAAGGCCGGGCTGTTCCTCGGCGCCGGTTCGGTCATGCACGGCATGAACGACGAGGTCGACATGCGGAAGTACGGCGGCCTCAGGAAGTACATGCCGGTCACCTTCGTCACCTTCGGCCTCGGCTACCTCGCCATCATCGGCTTCCCGGGCCTGTCCGGCTTCTTCTCCAAGGACAAGATCATCGAGGCGGCCTTCGCCAAGGGCGGCACCGAGGGCTGGATCCTCGGCGCGGTCACCCTGCTCGGCGCCGCCATCACCGCGTACTACATGACCCGCGTGATGCTGATGACCTTCTTCGGCGAGAAGCGCTGGCAGCCGGACGCGGACGGCAACCCGCCGCACCCGCACGAGTCCCCGAAGTCCATGGTGATCCCCATGGTCCTGCTGGCCGTCGGCTCGGTCGCCGGAGGCGCCGTCTTCGAGCTCACCGGCTTCGTCGAGTGGCTGGAGCCGGTCACCGGCTACGCCCACGGCCACCCGCCGATCAGCGCCGCCGCCGTCACCGCCGCCACCGTCGCCGTCATGGTGATCGGCGTCGGCCTGGCCTACCTCCAGTACGGCCGCCGCCCGGTGCCGGTGGTCGCCCCGCGCGGCTCGCTGCTCACCCGGGCCGCCCGCCGCGACCTGCTCCAGGACGACTTCAACCACGCCGTCTTCGTCACCGGCGGCACCCACCTGACCCGCTCGCTCGTCTACGTCGACCACAGCCTCGTGGACGGCGTGGTCAACGGCACGGCGGCGGGCGTCGGCGGGCTCTCCGGCCGGCTGCGCAAGCTGCAGAACGGCCACGTCCGCTCGTACGCGGTCTCCATGTTCGGCGGTACGGCGGTCCTCATCGCCGCGACCCTGCTGATGAGGGCGGTGTAACTGCTATGTCCTTCCCGCTCCTGACGGCGACGGCAGCGGTACCGGCGGTCGGTGCGATCCTCACCGCCGCCGTGCCCGCCGCCCGCCGCACCACCGCCAAGTGGCTGGCGCTGCTGGTCTCGCTGGCCACGCTGGTGCTCGCCGGGATCGTCTTCGCCCGCTTCGAGCCGGGCGGCGACCGCTACCAGCTGGTCGAGTCCCACTCCTGGATCCGGGACTTCGGCGTCCGGTACGAGCTGGGCGTCGACGGCATCGGGGTGGCGCTGATCGCGCTGACCGCGCTGCTGATCCCCTTCGTCATCCTGGCCGGGTGGCACGACGCCGACCCCCTGGAGACGCAGTCCAAGCGGTGGCGCCCGACCCAGGGCTTCTTCGCCCTGATCCTCATGGTCGAGGCGATGGTGATCCTCTCCTTCGAGGCCACCGACGTCTTCCTCTTCTACATCCTCTTCGAAGCCATGCTCATCCCGATGTACTTCCTCATCGGCGGCTTCGGCGACCGCGCCCACAGCGGCACCGACGAGAACGCGGCGGCCCAGCGGTCGTACGCGGCGGTGAAGTTCCTGCTCTACAACCTGGTCGGCGGCCTGATCATGCTGGCCGCGGTCATCGGCCTCTACGTGGTCGCCGGGAACTTCTCCCTCACCGAAATCGCCGAGGCGCGGGCGAACGGCTCGCTGGAGATGGCGTCCTCCACCGAGAAGTGGCTCTTCCTCGGCTTCTTCTTCGCCTTCGCGGTGAAGGCGCCGCTGTGGCCGCTGCACACCTGGCTGCCGAACGCGATGGGGGAGGCGACCGCCCCGGTCGCCGTCCTCATCACCGCGGTCGTCGACAAGGTCGGCACCTTCGCGATGCTCCGCTTCTGCCTCGGCCTCTTCCCCGAGGCGTCGAAGTGGGCCACCCCCGCGATCGTCGTCCTCGCCCTCGTCAGCATCGTGTACGGCGCGCTGGTCGCCGTCGGCCAGCGGGACATCAAGCGGCTGGTCGCCTACGCGTCGATCTCCCACTTCGGCTTCATCATCCTGGGCATCTTCGCGATGACCAGCCAGGGCCAGTCGGGCGCCACGCTCTACATGGTCAACCACGGCATCTCCACCGCCGCCCTGATGCTGGTCGCCGGCTTCCTGATCTCCCGGCGCGGCTCGCGGCTCATCGCCGACTACGGCGGCGTGCAGAAGGTCGCCCCGGTCCTCGCCGGCACCTTCCTGATCGGCGGGCTCGCGACGCTGTCGCTGCCCGGACTCGCCCCGTTCGTCAGCGAGTTCCTGGTCCTGGTCGGCACCTTCGCCCGCTACCCGGTGGCCGGGATCGTCGCCACCACCGGCATCGTCCTCGCCGCGCTGTACGTCCTCGTCCTCTACCAGCGGACGATGACGGGCCCGGTGAAGGAGGAGGTGCGGTCGATGCCCGACCTGCGGCCGCGCGAGCTGGCCGTGGTCGCCCCGCTCATCGCCGTCCTGCTCTTCCTCGGCGTCTTCCCGAAGCCGCTGACCGACGTGGTGAACCCCGCCGTCCGGCACACCATGTCGGACGTCCAGCGGACCGACCCCCAGCCCGAAGTTCCCGTCCAGAACGTGGAGGCGGCCAAGTGAACGCCCTCGCTGTCCACAGCCTGTGGACGACGGCCGCCGAGCCGCTGAACAAGATCCCGGCACCGAAGATCGAGTACACCCAGCTCGCGCCGGTGCTCATCGTGGTCGGCGCGGCCGTCCTCGGCGTCCTCGTCGAGGCCTTCGTGCCCCGCAGGGGCCGCTACGCCTGCCAGGTCTTCCTGACGGTCCTGGCCCTCGCGGCCTCGTTCGCCGCCGTCGTCGGCCTCGCGGCCGGCGGCTACGGCACCACCAAGGCCCGCATCGCGGCCATGGGCGCCATCGCCGTCGACGGCCCCGCCCTGTTCCTCCAGGGCACGATCCTGCTCGCCTCGATCGTCGCCGTCCTCACCTTCGCCGAGCGCAGGCTCGACCCGGCCGACCATGGCCACAAGGTCGACTCCTTCGCCGCCGAGGCCGCCGCCGTCCCCGGCGGCGACCACGAGAAGGCCGCCGTCAAGGCCGGCTTCACCACCACCGAGGTCTTCCCGCTCGCGCTCTTCGCGATCGCCGGCATGCTGGTCTTCCCGGCCGCCAACGACCTCCTGACCCTCTTCATCGCCCTGGAGGTCTTCTCCCTCCCGCTGTACCTGCTCTGCGCCCTCGCCCGCCGCAAGCGGCTGATGTCGCAGGAGGCGGCCGTCAAGTACTTCCTGCTCGGCGCCTTCTCCTCGGCCTTCCTGCTCTTCGGGATCGCCCTGCTCTACGGCTACGCGGGCTCCGTCTCGTACGCCGCGATCGCGGACGTGGTCGACGGCGCGGTCGCCTCGGTGAACCCGGCGCTCGCCGACACGATGGGCAACGACGTCCTCCTCCTGATCGGCTTCGCCCTGCTCCTCACGGGCCTGCTCTTCAAGGTCGGCGCCGTCCCCTTCCACATGTGGACCCCGGACGTCTACCAGGGCGCCCCGACCCCGGTGACCGGCTTCATGGCCGCCGCCACCAAGGTCGCCGCCTTCGGCGCGCTGCTCCGCCTGCTGTACGTGGTGCTGCCCGGCCTCACCTGGGACTGGCGGCCGGTCATGTGGGGCGTCGCGATCGTCACGATGCTGGGCGGCGCGGTCGTCGCGATCACCCAGACCGACATCAAGCGCCTGCTGGCGTACTCGTCGATCGCGCACGCGGGCTTCCTGCTCGCCGGCGTCATCGCGGCGACGCCCAGCGGCATCTCGTCCGTCCTCTTCTACCTGGGCGCCTACTCCTTCGTGACGATCGGCGCCTTCGCCGTCGTCACCCTGGTGCGGGACGCGGGCGGAGAGGCCACCCACCTCTCCAAGTGGGCCGGCCTGGGCCGCCGTTCGCCCCTGGTCGCGGCCGTCTTCGCGGTCTTCCTCCTCGCCTTCGCCGGCATCCCGCTGACCTCCGGCTTCTCCGGGAAGTTCGCGGTCTTCAAGGCGGCGGCGGAGGGCGGCGCGGGCGCGCTGGTCGTGGTCGGCGTCCTCGCCTCGGCGGTGGCGGCCTTCTTCTACATCCGGGTGATCGTGCTGATGTTCTTCAGCGAGCCGAAGGCGGACGGCCCCACGGTCGCCGTGCCCTCGGCCCTGACCACCCTCGCCATCACCGCGGGCGTGGTCGTCACCCTGGTCCTCGGCCTCGCGCCGCAGTACTTCCTGGACCTGGCGGGCCAGGCGAGCGTCTTCGTCCGCTGACGCCCCACGGACAGGGCCCGGCTCGGGGGCGAGCCGGGCCCTTCCGCGTACCCGGCGCCCCTACGCCGGGCAGGGACCGCAGTGCACGGTGGGGTTGTACGGGGCGAAGACCCCGGACGGGTTCTCCTTGTAAATCCACGCGTGCAGCGAGTACACCTCTCCGAGGCCCGGGATCGGCTCCGGCCCGTCGAAGTCCCGGCCGAAGGCCCGCGGCACCGGCTGCCCGGTGTCCGGGACGACCCACTCCAGGGCGACCAGCTTCCGCTTCCCGCCGCCGTGCTCCTCCGCGTAGATCACGGCCGCGGGCCGCGTCGGGTCGGTGGAACCGATGTGGGCCGGATTCACGTAGTGGTACCCCATCCCGCCGAGGTTCGCCCCGCTGGTGTCCTCCACGCACACGTCGGTGCGCCGGAACCCGTCGGCGATCGCCTTCTCCTCGGACCGGTACTTCTTCGTCGCCTCGTACGTCCGGTACAGGTCCGGGTGCGGGAACCCGTGGTCCCCGCCGGCCACCGGGGCGACGGGCCCCGCCGAGACGGCCGGGGCGGCGGCCCCCAGGGCCAGCGCGACGGAGGCGGCGAGAGCGAGAGCGGCGCTGAGGGCGCGGGGACGTGCGGACATCACGGATGTGCTCCTCGTGTGGGGGAGGCGCCCGCGGGGCGCCGGGGGAAGGCCGGCCCCTCCCGGGGGCCCGCCGTGAGGAGCATCGAACGCCCCCACCCGACCCGCACCCGGAACTGACCCAGGGGAGTGGACACGCGGGGTGAGCGCAAGCCCGGGGCCAGGGGGCCGGGGGGCGGCTATCCTCGGCCGCAGCGGGCCGGGGGGCGCGTGCGCCCGCCGGAGGCGGAGCGAACCGGGGGAGGCGGAGGCCTGTGGAACGTGCCGAGTTCCTGAGGAGCCCGTGGAGCTGGCTGATCTTCGCCCTGGGGCTGTTGTCGTGCCTGACGGGGCTGGCCGGTGCGACCCGCGAGGACACGGACGCGGCCGGCGACTGGATCATGGTCGCCGTGTTCCTGGTCCCCGGCGGCTGGGTCCTCGTGACCGCTCCCTTCGCCGGCGTCCGGGTCGACGGCGGCGGCCTGCGGTACCGGGGCATGCTCAGGTGGACCGCCCTGCCCTGGAGCGAGATCGAATCCGTCGAGGCCGAGGTCGTCGGCGGCAACTCCCTGGTGGCGGAGGCGCCGTGCGTGCGGACCGGGGACGGCCGGACCCTGTCGCTGACCGTGCTGGCGGGGTACCAGGGAATGCGTACGGAAGCCAACAGCCGGGTCAGGGCACAGGTCCTCACGGTGCGGCGGATGCGCGCGTCCGCGCTCGCGCGCGGAGCGACGGAGTCCTGACAGGGGGCGGTCCGCGTGGGATCGTGGACGGGCCACATGGTCTGTACCTGTTGGGGGAGGGGATTCCGTGCGCGGGACGACCGTCTTACCCGGGCGGCCCTGTGCCGCGCCCCGGGACGGGGAGCCGCCGGTGCACCGGCTGGAGCTGCGGCTGCCGGACCAGGTGCCGTTCGCGGCCGGGGGGTTCGACGCGATGGGGCCGATGTCGCGGGCCGACTATCCGCACCGGCACACCTTCTACGAGATCGTGCACGTGGTGGAGGGGACGGGCGCGCACGTCATCGACGCCGAGCGCTACGACGTGCGGCCGGCGCAGCTCGGCGTGATCCTGCCCGGACAGGTGCACTGGTGGGAGGGGGTGCGGGGGCTGGAGGGCTCGCTGGTGCTGTTCACGCCGGAGTTCCTCGTCGACGGACCCGACGACCTCGGCCTGCTGCGACGGCTGGGGGAGCGGCCCTGGGTGGACCTCGACGGGGCGGCCCACGAGCGGACCTCGCTGCTGATGGGGGAGCTGGCGGAGGAGTACCGGAGCGGGGCGGACGGCTTCGCCGGGGTGCTGCGGTCGCTGCTGCACGTGCTGCTCGTGCGGGCCGCCCGGGTGCCGGGCGGGCGGGTGGTGGCGCCGTCGCAGGGGCTCGCCGGGGACTTCCTGCGGATCGTGGCCGAGGCCGGGGGCGGCGGGGTGTCCGTGCGGGAGTGCGCCGGGCGGCTCGGGGTGACGCCGGGGTACCTGAACGAGGTGGTGCGGGGAGCCACCGGGCGGACGCCCGCCGCGCTGCTGCGGGAGGCGCGGGTGCGGGAGGCGCAGCGGCTGCTGGTGGCGACCTCGCTGTCGGTGCGGCAGGTGGCGGCACGGGTGGGCTTCGACGATCCGGCGTACTTCTGCCGGTTCTTCCGGCGCGAGGTGGGGGCGAGCCCGGGGGGCTTTCGAAAACACCACGAGCGCCCTGTTCCGTCCATCGAAGCGGACGCCCCGCCCGCCTAGGTTCGTGCCGATCCCAGACCCCACCTGAGGAGCCAGGCACATGGAAAGCGAGAGCAACACCGGTACCGGGCACGTCTCACGGAAGACCGTGATGCGCGCCGCGCTCGCGGCCGGCATGGCCGCCCCCGCGGTTCTCATGGGCGTCCCCGCGCTCGCCCGCACGCTGACCGACGGCGGCACGCCGCTCGACCTCACGCCGGAGTGCGACGACGGCGACGACCTGACCCTGCCGCAGATGGAGGGCCCCTACTTCAAGCCCAACTCGCCGCTGCGCAGCAGCATGCCGGACGGCGCCGGGATCCGGCTGACCGTCAGCGGGTACGTGTTCGGGCGGGCCTGTCGTCCGGTGTCGGGGGTGCTGCTGGACTTCTGGCAGGCCGACGCCAACGGGGCGTACGACAACACCGGGTTCAAGTTCCGCGGCCACCAGTTCACCGGCGCCGACGGGTCGTTCAAGCTCACCACCATCGTCCCCGGGCTCTACCCGGGCCGAACCCGCCACCTCCACGTGAAGGTGCAAGCGCCGGGCCGGCCGATCCTCACGACCCAGCTGTACTTCCCGAACGAGCCCCGGAACAACACCGACACCATCTTCGACCCGCGGCTGCTCATGACCGTGCGGGACGCGGGCGGGGGACGCGAGGCCGCCTTCGACTTCGTCGTCGACGTGCCGCAGACCCCCGGCCCGACGCCCACCGGCACGCCCACCACCGCCCCGCCCGGCGGCACCTGGACCGCCGGACGGACGTACGCCGCCGGTGACCGGGTCACGTACGGCGGCGTGGGCTACGTGTGCCTCCAGGCCCACACCGCCATGGCCGGCTGGGAGCCGCCGAACGTGCCCGCGCTCTGGCGGGTGGGCTAGCTACGCCACCGCGGGGGCGATCCGGCCCCGGACCTCGCCCAGGCCCACCCGGGTGCCGTCCGGGCCGGGCGCCCACGCGGTCAGCACGACCTCGTCGCCGTCCTCCAGGAACGTCCGCTTCCCGCCGGAGAGTTCGAGGGCGTCGCGGCCGTTCCAGGTGAGTTCGAGGAGCGAGCCGCGCTGGCCCACCTCGGGGCCGGAGACCGTGCCGGAGCCGTACAGGTCGCCGGTGCGCAGGGAGGCGCCGTTCACCGTCATGTGCGCGAGCTGCTGCGCGGCCGTCCAGTACATGGTGGAGAACGGCGGCTCGGCCACCGTCTCGCCGTTGATCTCGACGGTGATCCGCACGTCGAAGCCGCCCGGGACCTCCTCCGCCGCGTCGTCCAGGTACGGCAGCAGGGGGAAGTCCCGGGCCGGCGGCGCGGTACGGGCCGCGTCCAGGGCCTCCAGGGGCGTCACCCACGCCGACACCGAGGTCTGGAAGGACTTGCCGAGGAAGGGGCCCAGCGGCACGTACTCCCACGCCTGCACGTCCCGCGCCGACCAGTCGTTCAGCAGCGTCAGGCCGAAGACGTGGTCCTCGAAGGCGCCGAGCGGCACCGGGCGGCCCAGCTCCGAGGGGGTGCCGACGAGGAAGCCGACCTCCGCCTCGATGTCCAGCTTCACCGACGGGCCGAAGACCGGCGCCGCGTCGGCGGGCGTCTTCCGCTGGCCCGAGGGGCGCACCACGTCCGTGCCGGAGACCACGACCGTGCCCGCGCGCCCGTGGTAGCCGATGGGCAGGTGCTTCCAGTTGGGCGTCAGCGGCTCGCCGTCGGGGCGGAAGATGCGGCCCACGTTGGTCGCGTGGTGCTCGCTGGCGTAGAAGTCGACGTAGTCGGCGACCTCGTACGGCAGGTGCAGCGTCACCGTGTCCAGCGGGTGCAGCAGCGGCTCGACGGCGGGGCGGTGGGCGGGGACCGTCACCCAGGCCGTCAGCGCGCGGCGGACGTCCCGCCAGGCGGTCCGCCCGGCGGCGAGCAGCGGGTTGAGGCTCGGCTGCGCGAGCAGGGAGGCGTACGGGGAGCCCAGCGCGTGTGCCGCGGCCCCCGCGTCCAGCACGTACCCGCCGATCCGGACGCCGAGCCGGCGGCGGCCGGGCTCGTCGGCCGTGGAGAAGACGCCGTACGGGAGGTTGTGCGGGCCGAAGGGGTCGCCCTCGGCCAGGTCGAGCGGGCTGTGCTCGGACATCGGTGCGTGCCTCGCTTTCGATGATGGGTGAGGGACACGTTACGGGGCGGGCCGCCGGGCGCGGATGACATGGATCACAGAGAAACCCGCAGGGAAGAGGGCAACTGCCCGGGTGATGGCGTTTTGGTCCCGCCGCGGTGTCCGTACCGCCTCCGAGCTGGGGAAACGGTCCCTGTCGCGGGGTCCGGGCGGGTCATACGATCACGGTGGTGCCGCCCCCGCGTGAGGACTGCCGCGGGCGCGCACCCCCCTTTCGCTCTTCCCTGACCAGGAAAAGGTCCGCACGTGAAGATTCGCCGCATGCTCGCGACCGCCGTCGCCGCCGCCGTCACGACCCCGGTCGTGTTCCTCTCCGCCGGGCCCGCCTTCGCGGACACCCCGAAGCCGACCGCCGCCACGGCCGCCCCGGACGCCTCCACCCGCGAGGCGCTGGAGAAGGCCGTCGCCGACGCG
Organism: Streptomyces sp. NPDC058758; assembly: GCF_042746075.1. Lineage (NCBI taxonomy): Bacteria > Bacillati > Actinomycetota > Actinomycetes > Kitasatosporales > Streptomycetaceae > Streptomyces > Streptomyces sp. NPDC058758. The sequence continues at coordinate 33,831 of NZ_JBHYPS010000014.1, forward strand.
CGGACGAAGGTCGAGGAGCTGGAGAAGCAGCGCCGGGCCGTCGTGGCCGAGATCGACAAGTGGCACACGGACCCCGCCGCGATCGTCGACCCGGCCCTCATCGAGGCGCGCACCGCCGCCGAGGAGGCCGTCGGGAAGGCCACGACGGCCAAGGCCGCCGCGGACGGGGAGCTGGCCGCCGCCGAGGAGCGGCTGGAGAAGGCCGCCGAGGAGGACAAGGCGGCGGCCCGGCAGGACGTCGACGCGGCGAAGCGGGCCGCCGAGGAGGCCGCCGGCGTCCTGACCGCCGCGGAGGCCGAGCTGGAGACGGCCCGGCAGAACGCCATCACCGGTTTCATCGCCTTCATCCGCCGCGAGCTGAACCCGGTCGTCAAGCGGCTGGAGGACGCCGAGAAGGAACTCGCCGAGGCCGAGCAGGCCCTGGCGGACTTCGAGGAGAAGGAGGAGACGCCGGGCGAGGAGGAGACGCCGGACGAGGAGAAGCCGAAGCCGGGCGAGGGCGACGAGGACGACGAGGGCGAGGGGGACGACGAGGAGTGGGGGGAGTGCACCGAGGGCGGTCTCTCGGTCGCCCTCGACGGCCCCGCGTCCGTCACCGCCGGCACCAGCGCCGTCTTCTCCCTGACCGTCGGCAACACCTCCGGGGAGAAGCTGGACGACGTGAACGCGTACGTCCTCGCCGGCCTCGTCCCGAACTCCGCGAAGGCCCTGGAGGAGCTGGACGACGAGGACTTCGGCGACGCCGAGGCGTTCGTCCGCCACACGACGGTCGAGTGGTCCTCCGCCTCCCACCCGGAGTGGACGAAGCTGCGGATGCTGGAACTCGGCGCCATCGAACTCGGTGAGCTCGCCAAGGGCGGCGAGGCCGACGTGAAGCTGCGGCTGACCCTCGCCGCGGACGCGCCCGCCGGCGCCGGCGTCGTCTCGGTCTCCGGCGACTACGACACCGAGGACGGGGGCTGCGGCTACACCGAGGACGAGGAGGCCTACTTCGACGTCGTCGGGGCGGCGGCCGGCACCGGGTCGTCGCCGTCCCCCTCCCCGTCGGCCGCCACCTCCGCTCCCGCCCCCGCGCCGTCCTCGAACGGTGCCGCCCCGCAGGGCGGTCGCGGTGGTGAGCTCGCCGAGACCGGCTCCTCCGACGGCCTGCCGCTGGTCGGGGCCGCCGCCGGTGCCGCCCTCGTGCTCGGCGCGGGCGCCGTGTTCGCGGCCCGCCGGCGCCGGGCGAACGTCTAGGAACGCCTCCGCGATCCCCCGTACGGCCAGGGTTCAGCCCGCCGTGCGGGGGATCCGCTTCTCCCAGGTGCGGTGGAAGACGACCTCGCCGCCCTCCCGGCAGACGACCTCGTCGGAGGTGTGGAAGGCGTCCGCGTCGCAGGTGATCTCGGAGCGGGTCTCGATCCGGACGTCCCAGGCGAGTTCCGGGCGGTGGAGGCGGATGGTCCACTCGGAGCGGGTGCGGGCGGAGAGCGGGTCGTCCTCGGCGATGGTGTACGTCTCGACGGCGTCCTCGGTGAACTCCAGGCCGTCCGGGTAGACGCGGGTGCCGCCGTACTTCGGGTCGACCTGGAGGGTCCACTCGCCCTTGGCGACGTCGCGCAGGACCAGCCGTTCGGGCCTGGTCTCCTCCGGGGTGCGGGGGGAGGTCACGCCGAGCGGCGGAGACTGCTCGGGTGCCTCGAAGGACACGGAGTCGTCCGTACGGGCGCGGACCGGAAGGGTGAGGGAGGAGCCGGCGGGGTCGAGGGTGAAGCCGCCCGCGTCGGGCTGCGGCCAGATCCACGGCCAGTACGCGGAGGAGACGGCGAGCCGGACGCGGTGGCCGGGCGGGAAGGTGTGCCCGATGCCGTTCAGCTCGACGTCGTACGTCTCCCACTCGCCGGGCTGGGCGTCGACGGCCCGTTCGCGGCCGTAGCGGGCGGAGAGGTTGAGCGCGCCGCGGGTGACCAGGGTGGAGGAGCCGTCGGGGGCGATGTCGCAGAGCCGGGCGACGATCTGGCCGGTGGGCGCGGCCGCCCTCAGGTGGAGGCGGACGCCGGGGCGGCCCAGGATCTCGATCGGGTCGCCGTCCGGGGGGACGGCGAAGTCGAAGCAGGCCGAGTGGGCGTCCTCGTCGCGCTGGTCGGGGGGCAGGTCGGCGTCGTTCCCGAAGGGGAAGAAGCGGCCCGCGTCGATGCCGGTCTGCTGCGGCGAGTCGACGACCACGTGCTCGCCCTGGAAGGCGTACGGGACGGGGGTGACGTGCGGGGACGGCCAGGACGGGTCGGCGACCCAGCGGCCGGGCAGCTCCGCGTAGACGGTGGCGGGCGGGTGGGACTCGCTGATCCAGGAGCGGAGCAGCGGTTCGGCCATCACGTCGTTGTCGACGCCCTTGAGGTGGTGGTCCCACCAGCGGAGGGTCTCCTGGAGGAAGCCGATGGCGGGTCCCGGCGGCAGGCCGCGGTCGGGGTACTGGTGGGACCAGGGGCCGATGATGCCGCGGACCCGGTCCTGGGGGAGGTGTTCGGCGAGGCGCAGGACGGTGTCGCGGTACGGGTCGTGCCAGCCGCCGACGGCGAGGACGGCGCAGCGGACGGCCGTGTAGTCCTCGCAGACGCTGCCGTGGCGCCAGTAGTCGTCCCGGGTCTGGTGGGAGAGCCAGGTGTGGACGAAGGGTTCGACGGCCTCCAGGCGGTGCAGCCACCGCTCGCGCCACTCCTCGCCGGCGTACCGCGGGTCGGGCGGGCGGCAGACGAAGGCGAGCATGGTGGCGGCCCAGGCGTGCATGTCGACGCCGAGGACGGAGCCCCCCATGTAGTGGACGTCGTTGTCGTAGCGGTCGTCGGTGGAGCAGACGGTGACGATCGCCTTGAGGGGTTCGGGGGCGAGGGCGGCGATCTGGAGGCTGTTGAAGCCGCCCCAGGAGATGCCGAACATGCCGACGTTTCCGGTGCACCACGGCTGCTCGGCGAGCCAGTGGACGACGGCGACGCCGTCGGCGAGCTCGGTGGCGTCGTACTCGTCGCCGGGCAGGCCCTCGCTGTTGCCGTGGCCGCGGACGTCGACCCGGACGGAGGCGTAGCCGTGGCCCGCGTACCAGGGGTGGCGCTGCCAGTCGCGGGGCGCGGTCCAGTCGGTGAGCCGGTAGGGGAGGTACTCCAGGAGGGCGGGGACGGGCTCCTCGGTGAGCGGCCGCCACACGCGCGCGTACAGGAGGGTGCCGTCCGGCATCGGGATGCGGACGTCCTCGTACCGGGTCTCGTAGGGGAACTCGGTGCGGATCTTCGTCATCGGGTCACCTCAGTGGACGGGGTGCATCGTGCGGCGCAGCCAGGGCCCCAGGGCCATCACGCCGAGGCCGGCGGCGACGGCGATGGCGCCGTTGACGCCGAAGTAGGCGGGCTTGGAGACGTCGTCGTAGAGCTTCACGGTCTGGGCCTGGATGCCGTTGGCGAGGGCGAGGGAGAGGAACCAGAGCGACATGGTCTGGCTGGAGAACGCCTGGGGGGCGAGCTTGCTGGTGGCGGACATGCCGGAGGTCTCCAGGAGCACGTCGCCGAGGCCGAGGAGCAGGTAGGAGCCGACGATCCACCAGGCGGCCATCCGGTAGGTGTCGTCGGCGTGGCCCGAGGTCGGCAGGACCATGAGGAGGAAGGAGAGGCCGCCGAGGATCACGCCGAGGGCGATCTTGTGGGAGGCGTGCGGCTGCCGGTGGCCCATCCGGGCCCAGACGGCGGCCACCACGGGGGCCAGGGCGACCTCGAAGGCGCCGAGGGCGGAGGCGTACCAGCCGGCCGGGAAGTCGAAGCCGAGGATGGTCGTGCGGGCGTTGGTGGAGGCCAGCAGGATCATCGTGGAGTAGGCCTGGAAGAGGATGAAGTTGAAGACGACCGAGGCCAGGAACAGCACGACGTACGGCCTGAGGCGGCCGCGCTCCTCCGGGGTGACCCGGGGGCTGGTGAACATCACCCAGAAGTAGGCGACCGGGGCGATCACCGAGATCACGGTCAGCACGTCCACGAAGCGGTCCATGGTGAGCCGGCCCGTGAGCGCGAGCGCGGTGGCGGCGACCGCCACGGCGACCGCGCCGAGGACCATCAGCCGGACGGCCCGCCGCATGGCGTCGGGGGCCAGGGCGAACTCGGCGGAGTGCCTGCGGCCGGCCAGGTGACGGCGGCCGGCGACGTACTGGACCAGGCCGAAGGTCATGCCGATGGCGGCGGCGGAGAAGCCCCAGTGGTAGCCCTGGTGGTCGGCGAGCCAGCCGGTGACCAGCGGTCCGGCGAAGGCGCCGATGTTGATCGCCATGTAGTAGAGGGCGAAGCCGGCGTCGCGGCGGTCGTCGTCGGTGCGGTAGAGCTTGCCGACCATGGTGGCGACGTTCGGCTTGAGCAGGCCGGTGCCGGCGCTGATGAGGCCGAGGCCGGTCCAGGTCATGGCGGCGGTGGGCACCGCCATGGAGTAGTGGCCGCAGGCGATGAGGACGCCGCCCCACAGGACCGCGCGGTAGGAGCCGAGGACGCGGTCGGCGAGCCAGCCGCCGGCCACCGACACCAGGTAGACGAGGGTGCCGTAGGCGGCGGAGACGGAGGCGGCGGTGCCGGACGCCATGCCGAGGCCGCCGTCCGACACGCTCGCGGCGAAGTACAGGACGAGGATGGCCTGCATGCCGAGGAACGAGAACCGCTCCCAGACCTCCAGGCCCGAGAGCGCGAGCAGGCCGCGGGGGTGGCCCAGGAAGGCGTGGTCGTCCTCGGGGGGCGGCTGCTCGCCCTCCGGGGCCGGGTCGATCGCTGTTCGGGACAATTGGCGCACTCCATGTCGTATCAGCTGATCACGAACATACCGGGGGTGACGGGAAGGCGCCCACGGTGATCGAAACGTGACCGGATACGCTGGCTTGAGTGAATCCCGGCGACACATCGACAATCCGTGTGACCACGGCCACCGTGTGATCACCACCCGGACCGTGTGATCGTCGACATGTGATCGTCAGCAGGCGTCAGCAGACAGGAGACCCCCTCGTGACCGTCGTCGGGCCGTTCGGTCTTAGCGTGCGGGACCAGGCTCTTGAGGCCGATGTCCAGACGGGGTTGGCGGCCGTCGAGGCCGGCCTCCTCGACGCCACCAAGAGCGATGTCCCCTTCATCACCGAGGCCGCGCAGCACCTGGTGCTCGCCGGCGGCAAGCGGTTCCGCCCGCTGCTCGTGATGCTCGCCGCCCAGTTCGGCGACCCCTACGCGCCCGGCGTCGTGCCCGCGGCCGTGGTGGTCGAGCTCACCCACCTGGCCACGCTCTACCACGACGACGTCATGGACGAGGCGGCCGTGCGCCGGGGCGTGCCCAGCGCCAACAGCCGCTGGGGCAACTCGCTCGCCGTCCTCACGGGTGACTTCCTCTTCGCCCGCGCCTCGCACACCCTCGCGGACCTCGGCCCCGAGGCCGTCCGGATCCAGGCCGAGGCGTTCGAGCGGCTGGTCACCGGCCAGATCCTGGAGACCGCCGGCCCCATGGACGGCCGCGACCCCGTCGACCACTACCTCGACGTCCTCGGCGGCAAGACCGGCTCGCTCGTCGCCGTCTCCTGCCGCTTCGGCGCGATGATGTCCGGCGCCGACGAGTCCGTCGTCGACATCCTCACCCAGTACGGCGAGCGGCTCGGCGTCGCCTTCCAGCTCGCCGACGACGTCCTCGACATCGCCTCCGAGGGCCACGAGTCCGGCAAGACCCCCGGCACCGACCTCCGCGAGGGCGTCCCCACCCTGCCGGTCCTGCGCCTCCGGGCCGCCGCGGCCGCCCACGGCCGCCCCGAGGACCTGGAGCTGGTCGCCCTGGTCGACGGCGACCTCACCGACGACGCCCGGCACGCCGAGGTGCTCCGCCGGCTCCGCGTCCACCCCGCCCTGGAGCAGGCCCGCCGGGACACCGTGCGGTACGCGGAGGAGGCCCGGGCCATGCTGGCGCCGCTGCCCGAGGGCTACGCGAAGTCGGCCCTCCAGGAGCTGTGCGACGCGGTCGTGCACCGCGCGGGCTGACGCCCCCGGAGGCCGTCGGCCCCGGGGCCTGTCCGGCCGTTCCCGTCGGAAGCGGGCCCTAGGGGCGGGTCATCCCGGAGTCGTACGCGAGGTTGAGCCCGGGGGCTGACGATTCCGGGTGGCCGCCCTGGTGGGATGGGTACATCGACCAGGGGCCCAGGCGGCCCGCGGAGGGCACGGAGGGATCGCAGACCATGGCAGCACAGCGAAAGACGAGCCGGTACGTCGTCCCGGTCGCGGTGGCCGGCATCGCCGCCGCGACCATCGGACTGGTCCCGGCGCTCGCCGCGTCCGGCGACCCGGACCTGCCGGAGATCACCGCGCAGCAGCTCATCGAGAAGATCGCCGCCTCGGACACCCAGACCCTGTCCGGCACCTTCAAGGTCTCCACCGACCTCGGTCTGCCGGCCTTCGACGGCCTGCTCGGCGGCCTCGCCGGCGGCGCGGCCGGCGGCGGCTCCGGCGAGGGCACCGCCGACCCGTCGGCGCAGCTCACCAAGCTGGTGTCCGGCACCCACACCCTCAAGATCGCCGCCGACGGCCCCGAGCGCCAGAAGCTGACGCTGGTCGACGGCGAGGAGCGGTACAGCCTGGTCCACAACGGCGACGAGGTGTGGGCCTACGACTCCGCGTCGAACGAGGTCTTCCACGAGAAGGGCGTCGAGGAGGCCGGCCGGGCCCCGGAGAAGGAGGTCCCGGCCTCGCCGAAGGCGCTCGCCGACGAGGTCCTGAAGGCCGCGGGCGACACCACCTCGATCACGGTCGGCGGCACGGCGAACGTCGCGGGCCGCGACGCGTACCGCCTGGTGATCGAGCCGAAGCAGCAGGGCTCCACGGTCGACTCGGTCACGATCGCGGTCGACGCGGCCACCGGCACCCCGCTCAAGTTCACCCTCGACTCCACGAGCGGCGGCAAGCCGGTCGTTGACGCGGGCTTCACCAAGGTCGACTTCGGCCGGCCGGCGGCCTCGGAGTTCGACTTCGCCGTCCCGAAGGGCGCGAAGGTCACCGAGGCCGACGACGTCGAGAAGGAGCACGGCGGCAAGGCCCCCGAGGATCTGGAGAAGGCCCTCGGCGACTTCGGTCTCGGCGGCGCCGGGCAGAACGGTCCGGAGATCGTCGGGGAGGGCTGGACGGCCATCGCGGCCTTCGACACCGGCGAGGCCGCCCCGAAGACGGAGGACGCGCCGAAGGAGGCGCGGGGCTTCCTGGACGCGCTCGGCGACGAGGTGAGCGGGAAGTTCGGCTCCGGCACCGTCTTCAAGACCAAGCTGGTCAACGCCCTGATGACGGACGACGGCAAGGTCTACGTCGGCGCGGTCACGCCGCAGGCGCTGGTGGACGCGGCGAACGCGGCGAAGTAGCCGGGGAGTTGGTGGCCCGGGCGGGTCGGGGAAGGTCACCGACCCGCCCGGGTGGCTTGCGGGCCGAGGCCCGGCGGCTTACGGGAACGTGAGCTTGAACCCGTTGATGTAGCCGGTGTCGGAGGACGCGGTGTCCTGGACGCGCAGCTTCCAGACGCCGTTGGCGACCTCGGAGGAGGCGTTCACGGTGAAGGTCTGCTGGATGTTGTCGGCGCTGCTGCCGGTCCGGTTGTGCAGGTTGTAGACCGAGCCGTCGGGGGCGATCAGGTCGACGATCAGGTCACCGCGCCAGGTGTGGACGATGTCCACGCCGACGGCGAGGGCGGCCGGCGCGTTGCCCGTGACGCCGGAGACGGTCACGGAGGAGGTCACCGCGGCGCCGTTGTCCGGGATGGCGACGTCGGCGGTGTTCTCGAAGACCGTGCCGGTGGGCGGGGTCGTGGTGGTGCCGGACAGGGTCCAGATCGCGTGCGCGACGGCGTCGCTGTTGCGGTCCAGGGCCGTGTCGTTGATGTTCGCGGTGGTGTCGCAGGAGGAGTGGTAGCAGCGGTCGAAGGCCGTGGCCGTGCCGCCCCACTTGGACACCTGGGCGCTGGTCTTGACCCGGCTGGCGCCGGTGAACAGGCCGCCGACGGGGATGCCCACGTTCTTGAAGGAGGCGTGGTCGGAGCGCCCGTCGCCCTCGGTCTCGATCTCGGTCGGGACCCCGAGGCCGGCGAAGTAGTTCTTGAAGGTCGTCTCGATCGTCGGGTCGTCGTCGTAGACGAAGTAGCCCGGGTTCGGCGAGCCGATCATGTCGAAGTTGAGGTAGCCCTTGAGCTTCGCGCGCTCGGTGGTGGCGAGGTTGTTCACGTAGTGCTTGGAGCCGACGAGGCCCAGCTCCTCCGCGCCCCACCAGCCGAAGCGCAGGTGCTTGCCGGGCTGGTAGCCGGAGCGGGCGACGGCGAGCGCGGTCTCCAGGATCGCGGCGGAGCCGGAGCCGTTGTCGTTGATGCCCGGGCCCGAGCTGACCGAGTCGAGGTGCGAGCCGGCCATGATCACCTGGTTCGGGTCGCCGCCCGGCCAGTCGGCTATCAGGTTGTAGCCGGTGGTGCCGTTGTACGTGAACTGCTGGACGGCCGTGGTGTATCCGGCCGCGTCCAGCTTGGCCTTCACGAAGTCGATGGACGCCTTGTAGCCGGGCCGGCCGTGGGCGCGGTTGCCGCCGTTGGCGGTGGCGATCGACTGGAGGTCGGCCAGGTGCTGCTTCACGTTGGCGACCGGGATGTCCGGCGCGGCGGTGGCGCCGGCGGGCGCGGCGGTGGCCGGCGCGGCCCCGGCGAGGGCGCCGAGGACGAGGGCCGTGGAACCGGCCAGGGCAGACAGTCTCGCGGAGAGCTTCATGTGGGGGCTCCGGATTCCGAACGGGGATGGGACGGAACGTACGAGCGCCTCGCGCCGTGGGTGACGCGAGGCGTTGGAGCTGTGCGGGTGGTGCCCGCAGGGGTGTGATGGGATCCCCGCGGTAGGTGTGCGCGTGCTGAATGCTCAGTGAAGTGACGATGTCCCGTCAAGACCTCAATCCGGTCAGGGCAGTTCGCTCAGCGGACGTTCCCCGGCGCGCGCCCCGCCCGCCACCCGCGAGCCGCCCCCGGAACCGGCCCTTCCCGTGCGGCGCCGGAAGCGGCTCCTCGTGTACGGCGCCGTGGCCGGCCTTCCCGTACGGCCCCCGCGCCCTCGGGGCCCGCTCACGGCTGCGCGCCGGCCCTGCTCACTCCTCCGTGAGCAGGGCCACGGCCGTGCGCACGGAGGCGACCGGGTCGTCGGCGAGCAGGGCCAGTACGACCTCCGCCTCGGGCGTCCCGCACGCGACGAGGCCGTCGACGGACGCCTCGCGGACGACGGCGGAGGGGTCGCGGCCGAGGGCCACGAGGAGGGCGGCGGCGGCCTCGGTGCGCCGGAGGGAGAGGGCCACCGCGACGGTCTGCCGCACCTCGGTCACGGCGTCGCCCGCCAGCTCCCGCAGCAGCCCGTCCGCGCCGGGCGTCGACCACTCGGCCACCGCCCGGGCGAGTCCCCGCCGGACCCCGGGGTCCGGGTGGGCCGCGAGCGGCGCGAGCCGCTCCACCGGCCCGCGCCGGCGGAGCCCGTACCAGCGCAGGGTGTCGAGCAGCGCGTCCGTGTCCGCCCGCTCCTCGGCCCGTCCGAGCCGCGCGAGCAGCACGCGCGAGGCGGGCGCGGGTCCGTCCAGCGGGTGCGGCCGCCGCTCGCGCAGCCGCCGCGAGCCGTACGTGCCCGGCTGCACGCACCCCGCGCAGACACAGGGCGCGACCCCGTGCGCCCCGGGGAAGTGCCGCCACCCGGCGACCTGCCGCACCGCCCGCACCTGCCGCACCTCGGCCCGCGCCACCGCCCGGGGCAGGAACACCTCCCAGCCGAGCGCCCCGTCCCCCAACTCCGTCATCCGCCGCACCGCTTCGGCCGCCGTGACCTCCTGGTCGCTCCGCCCGTACCGCCCCACGGCCACCGGCTCCCCGTCCGGCAGCCGCACGTGCACGGCGACGAGCCCCCGGGACCCCCGCCGCCGCCCCAGCTCCCGCAGCCACTGGTGCGTCAGCGCGTACGAGGCCAGCACGGGGAACAGGTACACCCCCCGCCGCTCCCCCCGCGCCTTGATCCCGCTCCGCCGGATCGCCGCCGCACCGGCGGCGGGGGTGAGGTGCACGAAGGTCGCCATGCGGTGATGCTAGATCGCGTGCCGAAAGGGGGTCCCGGCCCGTGGGCGATCACGGCTCACGGGGCGGGGAGACCTCGCGGAGGAGCGGTGCGCGATGCCGGCGAGGGCGTGACCGTGGTCCGTCACCGGAGGTCCAGGGGGGCCCACGGCAGCGCCTCCCGCCACCCCCGCCGGTCGTGGGCCCAGTCCATCATCAGCTTGGCGGTCAGCGCTTCCGGGCCGAACGCTTCGTGGAGCCTCGGAACGTGGGCCTCGTAGTGCTTGTCCGCACTGCCCGCGCGGTACTCGACCTGGTGGCTGAGGTCGTCGTTCAGGTACACCTGGAAGTAGTGCTGACCCACAGGCGCCAGATCGAGTCTGTCCAGGATCACGAACCGGTGCGACAGGCTCATCCCGGCCAGCAGGTCGTGCAGAGCCTCCTCGGTCGGATCGTCCACGGTACGACCGCTCTCTTCAACCGCGCGCAGCACTGGCTTCAGCATGCGCCCGACTGTATCGACCCGCGGGACGCACCCGCAGACGGTGCGCTTCCCACAGCAGCTCCGGGGCCGGGGCTCAGGCGGCTGCCGGGGCGGCCTCCGCCGCAGCCCGGCACCCGTCGCACCGGCCCGGTTCCGGGGCGCGGTGGGCGCGGTCGCAGTCGTCGCAGTTCTGGAGGGGATCGGGGGCGGCCGGCCCGGCGGGCACGGCGGGGAGGGGCGGCGGCAGGAGGGCCGTCAGCCGGTACGCCAGCAGCCCCGCCGGGTACGCGAGGCCGGGCGGGAGGTCCGCGCAGAGCGTGCGGCGGACGGCGTCGGGATGCGCGCCGCGCTCCAGCCAGGCCGTCACCCCGGGAGCCAGTCGCCGCACGTCCCGCTCCGACAGCAGCAGCCGGGGCTCGTGAGCGCGGAGACCGCAGAGCAGCTCGGCGGCGGGGCCGTGCTCCGCGGTGAGCGGCGGCTCGCCGGGGCGCGCGGGGGCGGCCGGGGTGGCCGGGGTGGCCGGGGTGGCCGGGGGAGGGGCGGGTGCCGGTGGCGCCTCGTGCGCCGTGCGCGTCTCCTGCGGCTCCGGGGTCTCCCGCGGCTCCGGGGTCTCCCGTACGGCGTCGGGGTCAGCCCCCGGCCTGTTGTGCGAGATCGTGAGCGGGACGAACCGGCCGTCCGGCAGCCGCTTCCGGGGGCGCGAGAGGAAGCCGGCGGCCTCCAGCTCCCGCAGGGCCGCCGCGATCCTCATCTCGCTCATCCCCTTCGTCCGCGCCGCGAGCGCCTTGATCCCGACGGACGTCCCGGCGGGCAGCGACTGGATGATGACGGCGAGTCCGATGGCCTGGACGGTCAGATCGGGATGCTGGGCGAGGTCGTTGCTGATGACGACGTACCGGCTGGTCAGCCGGACGTTGCGGTGAACGAGCCCGCGGGCGCGCGAGGGCGCGTTAGGGTGCTGGATAGCCACGGGAAGGGTCTTGGTCTTCCTAGTCGGTGAGACGGCCCTTGACCGGGAGTGGAGTTTCGGTCGGGGGCCGTCGCATTTCACGGGGGAATGGCCGGAGCATATGCCAGGCAAGCCGCCCCGAATCCAGCCCAGTTGGCACAGATCACCCATGTGAGTGACGGGCTCCCGGCGGGGAGGTGGGTGGGGTGGGGAAGGGTACTTCCCCGGTCTTTTACGTCTTTGTGTCGCGGGCCACCGCGTCGCGGAAATCCGCGACGCGGCGGAGGCCGTCACGGCAGCGGCAACTCGGCCCAGACGGTCTTCTGCGGGGCGGGCCCCGGACGCACCCCCCAGGTGCGGGCCAGCGCCTCGACGATCAGCAGCCCGCGACCGTTCTCGGCGGCGGGGGAGCCGCCGCCGGTGAGCGGTACGCGGTCACCCCGCGTGTCCGTCACCTCGATCCGGAGCGCCGACCCCGTGACGATCGTCCTGAGCCGGAAGTCCCGCCCCGGCACGTGCCCGTGCGTCACGGCGTTGTTCGCCAGCTCGGCCACGATCTGCTCCGCCGCGTCGAGGGAGTCCTCCAGTCCCCAGGAACGCAGCTGCTCGACGGCGAGCAGCCGCGCCAGCCGGGCCCCTCGGGGCGTCGAGGAGAACTGGAGGGTGAAGTGGCGTGCGGTCGCCATGAGTTGGCCGGTTTCGGGGTTCATGGAACCAAGCGTGGCGACCTCTGCCTACGCTTCCCACCGGAAACGCCCTTACGTACGGTTACTGTCCCGTGGCTGTCCTGGGCTGTCCCCCGTTGTCCCGGGCGATGCAGAGAGGCGGGTGCGTGTGGACGCGGAGGTGAACACCAAGGTGAACGCGAAGACGGAAGGGCCGACCTGGGATCTGGCTCCCGGTGACGACTCCGGCGCGGCGATCGTGGTCATGATCGGACGCCAGATCAAGGCGTGGCGGGAGGCGAAGGGACTGCGGGCGGTCGAGCTGGGGCGGTTGATCGGCTACGGCGAGGACATCGTCCGCAAGGTCGAACGCGGAGCCCGTATCCCGCGTCCCGAGTTCCTGGACAAGGTGGACGAGGCCCTGGGGGCGAACGGCCTCATCGCGACCATGAAGCCGGACGTCCTGAAGGCCCGGTACCCCAAGAAACCGCAGAGCTTGTCGAAACTGGAGGGCCAGGCGGTCGAGTTCTCCATGTACACGATCTTCTGTCTGCACGGCCTGCTCCAGACCGAGGACTACGCGCGAGCGATCATGCAGACCTTCCGCCCGCTGTACCAGCCGAAGGAGCTGGAACGGTACGTGGCCATCCGGACGGGGCGGCAGCGAGTGCTGCGGCGGACTCCCGCGCCGGAGTTCAGCTTCGTAATGGAGGAATGGGCGCTGCGGCGGCCCGTCGGCGGGAGGGAGGTGATGGCCCGGCAACTGGAGCACCTGCTGGAGGTCGGGGACATGCCGAACGTCGAGATCCAGGTGATGCCGACGGCGCACGCGCGGCACCCGGGGCTGTCCGGGTCGGTCCACCTCCTCAAGTTTCCCGACGGCTCGGCGGCGGGTCGCTCCGAGGACCTCAACGGGAGCCGTCCGACGACTGACCTCAAGGTGCTCAGGTCCCTGGAGCTGCGGTACGGCATCATCCGCAGCCAGGCGCTCACACCGGCGGCGTCGCAGGACTTCATCCGGAACCTGCTGAACGAGACGTGACCCGACCGGCGTTCCAAGGCTCCGTCCGCGACTCCAAGGACACCACCGGCCCCCGGCTCGCCTTCGGCCCGTCCGCGTGGGTCAGGTTCGTGGCGTACAGCTTGGGGAAGTAGCCGCGTAACCGACCTGAGGAGCGGACGTGAACCGTACCCCCGAGCTGGACTGGTTCAAGAGCAGCTACAGCAACGGTGGCGGCGAGACGTGCGTCGAGGTGGCGAACACCCCGGGCACCGTCCACGTCCGCGACTCCAAGGACACCACCGGCCCCCGGCTCGCCTTCGGCCCGTCCGCGTGGGTCAGGTTCGTGGCGTACAGCCGGGGGGAGTAGCGGGCGCCCCTAGGGTGTCGGCATGTCACTGGGTCACATAGTGCTCTCGACCGGTCGTCGGATCCGGCTCGACGAAGTGTGGATGTCCTCGACGTACGGGGGGATGCTGGAGGGCTACCCGCACCGGCGGGTCAACGACTGGAAGGTCGACTGGCTCCGGAAGAGGGCGGAGCGCACGTACTCCTCCATGGCGGTCCATCTCGTTCCGCCCGGCCGTGCGTACCCGGACCGGGCCGCCGGTCCCTCCGGGCCCGTCGAGCTGCTGCCCGCCGTGATGTGCGTCGGCGCCTTCGACTCCGCGCCGCTCGACGGGGCCATGGACGGGTCCTCCCTCGTCGTCGCCTGGTTCCAGCACGAGCCGCGGGTACCGGCGGGCGAGGACGCCGACGCCGGGCTGCGCGGCATCCGGTGGGAGGAACTGGCGCGGGACTACGAGCTGTAGCGCCGCCGCCTACCGCCAGGTCGCCGTGTCGGGGTCGATGCCGTGGGCGCGGGCGCTCGCGTCGACCGCGCGGCGGAACCAGGACGCCAGGCCGGGGCGGATCGTGTCGTAGTGCGCGGCGAAGCCCGGGTCCGACTCGTACGTGCGGGCGAGGCAGACCTGCATCTCCCTGGTGAGGGGGAAGTACGCGGCGAAGGCGGCGCGGTGGCGCTCGACGAGGGCGTCGGCCTCCGGGGTGCCGGGGGCGACGCCCGCCTCCATCGCGGACGCGAGGTCGCCGTCGAGGGCGGCCGTCGCGGCGGTGACGGCCCGCCACTCCTCGGGGGTGCGGGAGGCCGCGCGTTCGGCGTACTGGCGCCACTGGGCGGTGTCCCCGTACCGCGCGCGGGCCTTCGCCGGGCCCTCCGGGTCCCAGTCGGGGCCGAAGATCCCGGCCTGCTCCTCGACGGTCAGCGGCAGACCGCGCTCGTGGGCCTCGATCATCCGGTCCAGGCCGGCGCCGAGCCGCTGGAGGCGCTCGACGCGGTCGGCGACCTGGGCGCGCTGGGCGCGCAGCGCGGCCGGGACGTCGGTGGCGGGGTCGTCGAGGACGGCCCGGATCCGGTCGAGGCCGAGGCCGATCTCGCGGTAGACGACGACGCGGTGGAGGCGTTCGAGGTCGGCGGCTGTGTAGAGGCGGTAGCCGCCCGCCGTGCGCAGCGAGGGGCGGGCCAGGCCGATCTCGTCCCAGTGGTGGAGCGCGCGGACGGTGACGTCGAGGCGGGCCGCGACCTGACCGACGGTCAGGCCGGCGGCGCCGGTGGTGTCAGGCATGCCCCTCATTGTCGCCGCGGCCGGTGGTCGGGCCGGTGATGCCGATGGCGGCGAGGTTCCGCGCCTCCTGGGTGCCGGGGTCGTAGGGCTTCGCGGCGGTGAGGACGATCCGGGCGTTCTCGGGGGTGATCACCTCGATGTCGCGGGTGTTCCACGGGGTGTCCCGGGGGCTGTCGGCGGAGACCGAACCGGGAAGGACGGCACGGCAGTCGGCGAGCAGCCCGTCGATCTGGCCGAGCACGCAGGAGAAGCCGACGCTCATCGCCGGGGGCTGCTCGGGGACCGCGTCCGCCTTGACGAGCAGGACGTCCTGGAATGCCCAGCGGCGCAGGTGCACCAGCGTGCCGGGAACGGAGAACAGCTCGAAGAAGCCGAGGCCGCGGGTCCAGAAGTCCACGGAGGCGGCCAGGTCGGTGGTGGGGACGGAGACGAAGGCGGGCATGCCGTAGATGCCGCGGAAGGGCTCCGGCGGCACGGCGTCGGGGCCGGGGGCGGGTACGGGGCTCAGCTCGAAGGCGTCGTAGAGGTCGCTCATGGCCCCCACCTTTCAGCCTCCCGCAACGTGAGGGTCAAGCCCGGCGGGAAGGCCCCGTGGGGAAGTCCGGCGGGAAAGCCCGGCGGTGCGGCGTCGACTGTGGTTCGCTGCGGGGATGACCCAGGACTTGGAGATCGTCGCGTTCGCATCGGCGGAGGCGTTCGAGGCGTGGCTCGGGGAGCACCACGGCGACTCGCCCGGCCTCTGGCTCAAGCTGCGGAAGAAGGGGCCGGGGGTCGTCGCGCTGGACTACGCCCAGGCGCTCGACGTGGCGCTCTGCTACGGCTGGATCGACGGGCAGAAGGCGAAGTTCGACGACCTGTGGTGGCTCCAGCGCTTCACCCCGCGCAAGCGGAACAGCAGGTGGTCGAAGATCAACCGGGACAAGGTGGCGGCCCTGACCGCGCAGGGCCGGATGCGTCCGCCGGGACAGGCCGAGGTCGACCGGGCCAAGGCGGACGGCCGCTGGGAGGCGGCGTACGACAGCCCCAGGACGGCCACCGTGCCGGACGACCTCGCGGCCGCCCTGGCCGCCGAGCCGGCCGCGGCGGCCTTCTTCGCGACCCTCGGCGGCTCGCAGCGCTTCGCGGTCCTCTACCGCGTCCAGGACGCCAAGCGGCCCGGGACCCGCGCCCGCCGCATCGAGGAGTTCGTGGCGATGCTGGCGAGGGGCGAGAAGCCGCGCCCGTGAGGGGACGCGAAGGGGAGGCCGCGCGGTGCCGCGGCCTCCCCTTCGTACCGTGCGGCGGGGATCAGAAGACGAAGTCCGAGGAGTTCGCGTTGATCTGGTCCAGGTACGTGACCTCGCCCGTGCGGAAGGGGGCCCTCCAGTCGCCGGTGCTCTTGTACAGCTTCGGCGACTGGGAGCTCCTGCCGGTGCCCACGAGGTCCGGGCGGCCGTCGCCGTCGGCGTCGCCGGCGGCGATCAGCGGACCGAACGCGTTCCAGCCGCCGCCGATCCTGGTGCGCGGCGCGAACGTGCCGTCGCCCCTGCCCAGGTAGAGCCAGAGGACGCCGTCCTTGTCGCGGGCGACGAGGTCGCCGGCGGCACCACCCGCGATGTTCCCGACGGCCGTGATGTCGTTGTGGACCCCCCAGCCGGTGCCGATCTTCTTGCGCGGGAGGAACGGCTTCGTGGCGCTGCCGGTGCCGGGGTAGAGCCACAGGACGCCGGTCCTGTCGGTGGCGAGCGCGTCCACGCGGCCGTCGCCGGTCAGGTCGCTGCCGGCCGTGATCTTGTCGTAGGCCTGCCAGCCGCCGCCGACCTGGACCCGGGCGGCGAAGTTGCCGGTGCCCTTGCCCTGGTACAGCCAGAGCACGCCGGACTTGTCGCGGGCCAGGAGGTCGCCGACCGGCGTACCGCCCAGGTTCCCGGCGGCCTCGATCCGGTCGTAGACGCCCCAGCCCGACCCGAGGGAGGTCCTCGCGCCCGCCTCGTGGAGACCGCGCTGCTCGTCGATCGGGCGGTAGAAGAGGTCCGTGCGCCACAGGCGGCCTGCGGAGTCCCGGCTGAGCAGGTCGGGGCTGCCGTTGTCGTTGAAGTCGTGCGGCTGGGCCTTGCGGACGACCTTGAACGCGCCGTGGGCGGTGACGGCCGGTCCGATGCCGTTGGTCGCCTCGCCGGTCATCTCCCAGGTGTAGTCGCCGTTGGCGACATCCTCGTCCCGGTTGTTGTCGACCCAGGAGAACACCGGTGCGTCGGTGGCGGGCTGGCCGGAGATCGTGTGGGTCTTCCCGGTCCGCACGTGGCGGACGGTGAGCTTCGGGTTCGCCACCTCACGGGACAGCGTCCACCGGAAGGTGAACCCGTTGGTCCGGTCGAGGTCGAGGACCGCCGGGGGCACGGTGGAGCCCGTGACGACGACCTCGGTGGGCTCGCCGGTCGCCGCGACCATCCGGGCCCCGATGGTGCCGTCGCCCGCGGCCTCGATCCGGTACATGCCCTCGCCCTGGCCGACGAGGCCGCCCCGCGCGTACAGGCTGCCGTCGGGGGCCGACGTCAGCTCGTAGGCGTGGTCGAGCACCTTCACCGTCGCCTTGGTGGTGATGTTGTAGGCGGTGATGGCGTGGGTGGTGCTCGGCTGGGAGAAGCCCATGCCGCCCTTCTGCCCGTACAGGACCCAGTCGCCGGTCAGGGCGATCTGGAGGGCGCCGGACGAGTACAGCGGGGGCACCTGGGCCTCCTGCACGGCGCCGGTGGCCCGGTCCGCGACGAGGATCCGGAGGCCTTCGGAGCCCGCCGCCGCGGGGGCGGTCCAGGCGGTGTGGGTCGCGGAGACCGCCTGCGCGTGGATCCCGGGGGCGGCGGGGGTGAGGACGCCGGTGGCGAGGTCGAGGAGACCCCACTGGCCCAGGCCGTTCCGGGTGAAGGAGACCTTGGCGTGCTCGGGGGTGGCGGGCGTGACCATGACCGTGGACGCGTCGGCGGGCAGGCCGGTGACCGTCACGGTGGGGACGTCGTCGACGTGCTTGCGGAGCACCGTGCCCGCCTCGGTCGTGACGGTCGTGAAGACGGCGTCGGCCGCCGCGCCCGCCCACCTCGGGTCACCGGGCAGGGTGCCGACGGCGACGTCGAGGACGCCGCTCGTCCGCAGGTTCCGCTGGGTGATCGTGCGCGAGCCCCGGAAGACCAGGAAGTCGGTCGTCGCCGTCGACCGCAGGTACACCGCGCCGTCGTACGCCTGCCCGGAGCCGTCCGTGTAGCGCCGGAAGGCCGTGTCGCCGGTGAGGCTGGAGGTCGTCAGGAAGCCGGTCAGGCCGGCGCCGGCGAGCGGGCTCGCCTTGGGGTACGCGATCGGGTCGGTGATCGGGTCGGCGGCTGGGCCCTCGGCCGCCGTCGTGCCCGCCGCGAGCGTCCCGCCCGCGAGCGGGGCGGCGTGCGCGGGGGCGGTCACCGCGGTCGCCCCGAGGGTGACGGCGAGGACGGTGGTGACGGCGCCGGCAAGCCGCCGTCGGGTCGAACGGGCCAGAAGCACGGGCATTCCTCCCCAGAACATCAGGCGCACCACGCGCCTCACCTCCTCAGACACCCAAGAGATCGAATGGTTGTATGCCTTCCGGGATTGTTTTCGGATCTCTTTTCGGGAGGGCGGGAGGGCCGTTCCCCGGGCCGCTGTCAGAGGGCCCCGGTAGCGTGCGGGCGGCAGCCGAACCGTCGCGCACCCGGGGAGCCAACCGTCATGGACATCCTGCTCATCGCCGGCCTGTGGCTCGACGCGTCCGCCTGGGACGGCGTCGTGCCCGAGCTGACCGCCCTCGGCCACCGGCCCGTGCCGGTCGCGCTCCCCGGACAGGGCGACGGGGACGCGTCCGCGACGCTGGAGGACCAGCGGGCCGCGGTGCTCGCGGCGGTCGACGCGGCACCGGGGGAGGTCCTGGTGGCGGGGCATTCGGCCGCGGCGACCCTGGCCTGGCTGGCCGCCGACGCACGGCCGTGCAAGGTCGCCGGGGTCGCGCTGATCGGCGGCTTCCCCGCCGAGGACGGCAGGACGTACGCCGACTTCTTCCCCGTGCGGGACGGCGTCATGGCCTTCCCCGGCTGGGGCCCCTTCGAGGGCCCGGACGCGGCCGACCTGGACGGCCCGGCGCGCGACCGGCTCGCGTCCGCCGCCGTCCCCGTCCCCGAGGGGGTCGCCCGGGGCGTGGTCCGGCTGACCGACGAGCGCCGCTTCGACGTCCCCGTCGTCCTCGTCTGCCCCGAGTTCACCCCCGCCCGGGCCGAGGAGTGGATCGCCGCGGGCGACAGCCCCGAACTCGCCCGCGCCCGCCACCTCACGTACACGGACCTCGACTCCGGCCACTGGCCGATGGTCACCCGCCCGGCCGCCCTCGCCCGGGCCCTCGCGGACGCCTGCCCGCCGCACCCGGCCGGGGCCTAGCCGGGCCCGTCAGGGGCAGGCCGGGGTCTAGTCGGCGGTCACGCCCCAGTAGCCGATCGCCGCGGGCTCGCCGTGCTCGTAGAGGACCGTGCAGCGGCCGAGGCCCCGGCGGGGGAAGAGGTCGAGGCCGGCGCGGAGGGCCGCCTCCCACTCCGCGGCGGTGGGCCTGCCGCCGGGGCACCACGCGCGGACCTCCCCGTCCGTCAACGGGCGCATGTACGGCCCCTCTTCGGGCTCCGTGGCGGCCACCGTGCGGATCTGGTCCAGGACGGTGGCGGTGCCGCCGGTGAAGACGAACTCGGCCCAGTCCTCGCTCCGCCACAGCTCCTCGACCGTGCGGCCGGTGAACCCCCGGTCGTCCTCGGCCAGTTCCGCCTCCTGCGCCCGCCGGAAGGCGGCCGGCAGGTCGCTGTCGTACGGACCCGTCTGCCACCAGCAGTCGCCACCCATGTCCCCGCCCCTCCCCGACACCGTCGTTCCGTGCGCGTCGCACAGTAGGGCCCGGGTACGACATCCGGTGCCCGTACGCTGGCGGGCATGGCATGCCGCATCAGTGAACTGGTCCTCGACTGCGCCGACCCCGAGCGGCTCGCCGCGTTCTGGAGCGAGGTCCTCGGGTACGCGGAGATCGGCCGGGAGGACGACGGGAGCATCGAGATCGGGCCGCCCGGCACCGGTTTCGGCGGCCCGCAGCCGACGCTGATCCTCAGCCCGAGCGCCGACCCCCGCCCCGGCAGGCTCCCCCTCCACATCGACGTCAGCCCGACCGACCGCGACCAGGACGCCGAACTGGCCCGGCTCCTCGCGCTCGGCGCCCGGCCCGCGGACGTCGGGCAGACCGGCGAGGAGGCGTGGCACGTCCTGTCCGACCCGGAGGGCAACGTGTTCTGCCTCCTGAGGCCGCGCGTCGACCCGGTCTGACCGGCTCACCGGCCGACCGGCTCACCAACTGACCGGCTGACCGGCTCACCGGCCGGCCGTCCGACCGCCGGGCCGGAGGGGCCGCCACCGGACGGCCGGCCGGGCGCGCCGAGCGCGGCGTCCGAATGCCGCCAGCGGGCCGCCCCGTTCCGGCCGAGGCTGGAGCCATGGACACCTTCACCCCACGGGCCGTCGAGCCCGCCGCCCTCGCCGCGCTCCGGGACACCGACGACGCCGGGCGCCCCCTCCGGCCGTACACCGCGGAGGAGGGCGGCGAGCCGCTGCGCTGCTGCCTGCGCCGGGCCCGCCCCGGCGAGTCCGTCGCGCTCGTCTCGTACGCGCCGCTGCGGCGCTGGGCGGCGGCGACCGGGGCCGCACCGGGGGCGTACGACGAGGTGGGGCCGGTCTTCGTGCACGCGCAGGAGTGCGCGGGGCCGGAGGAGCGGAAGCCCTCGGAGCCGTACCCCTTCGAGCGGGCGGGCGTCCTGCGGACGGTCCGCCGGTACGGCGCGGACGGCCGCATCCTCGGCGGGCGCCTCGTCGAACTCCCCGGCCTGGACGAGGCCTTCACCGAGGCCTTCGCCGACCCCGCCGTGGCCCTGGTGCACGTCCGCGCGGTCGAGTACGGCTGCTTCCTCTTCGAGGTGCGCCGCCCCTAGGACCCGTCCGGCCGTCCCCCCCCGGCGCGGCCGTCAGTGCACGCAGAACTCGTT
Source organism: Streptomyces sp. NPDC058758 (assembly GCF_042746075.1). Classification (NCBI taxonomy): domain Bacteria; kingdom Bacillati; phylum Actinomycetota; class Actinomycetes; order Kitasatosporales; family Streptomycetaceae; genus Streptomyces; species Streptomyces sp. NPDC058758. Next base: position 54,672 of record NZ_JBHYPS010000014.1, read on the forward strand.
ACCCTCGGGGTCGGCCATCACCACCCACGCGCCGCCCGGCTCGGCGACCCGCCGCAGCACGGAGGCGCCCAGCTTCTCCAGCCGCTCCACCTCGGCGTCCCGGCCGCCGGCCGGGGCGTGCACGTCGAGGTGGACGCGGTTCTTCACGGTCTTCGCCTCGGGCACCCGCTGGAAGAGGATCCGCCGCCCCAGCCCGGCGCCGTTCTCCTCCGACACCGGGTCGTCCGGATGCCGCACGGCGGCGAGGTCGTGCCACCCCAGCCGCTCCTCCGGGTCCCCGGCGTGCACGGTGACGGTCGCCCCGGCCGGTACGGCCCCGGCGGCGAGCAGCTTCCCCACCAGCTCGCGGTGGTCCTCCTCCACGTACCGGAGGGCGGCCGCCCAGAACGCGGCCTGGGCGTGCGGGTCGGTGGCGTCGACGACGAGTTTCCAGTGCAGTGGCTCCATCCCCCACACATACGTGCCTCCGCCCGCACCCCGCCACCGGAATCCGGGAATCAGTCCGCCCGCACCCGGTCCAGCAGGCCCTCCGTCTCCGGATAGGGCGTCTCGGCCGGAAGCAGCCGGGCGGCGCCCGGCAGGTCGCCCGCGCGGACGAGGGCGTGCGCGCGGTGGGCGAGCGGGGTCACGTCGGTGACCGAGACCGTCCACTCGTCCGCGTACCGCCCCGCCGCCTCGCCCGCGAGCCCCAGCTGGAGCGAGCGGTACGGCAGCGGCGCCAGCCGCAGATCACGCTCCGGGTCCCACTGCACCCGCGCCGGCGCCCGCCGCAGCTCCCGCCGCCAGGCCTCCCGGTCGGCGTGGAGGCCGCGCTCGTAGTGGGACAGGCAGGCGCGGCGCAGCGCCCACTCGAAGCCCTCGCGGGTGATCTCCACGGCGAGGACCGTCTCCTGGCCCTCCTTGGTGCCCCAGCCGGAGCGGTACATCATCCACAGGAACGACGGCTTGATCCACGTCATCCGGTCCCGCTTCCAGGCGGCGGGGAACCGCCCGTCCCGCGCGGCGGGCAGGCCGATCTCCGGCCGGTACGCCTGGTAGACGGTGACCGTGGTGGCGGTGTGCAGCGCGCGGACGCGGCGCTCCGGCCCGGGCGAGGGCCCGGACGCGGAGGTGGGCACGGGTGGGGGTGCGGCGGCGGGTACGGGCACGGGTGCGGACATGGGGACAGCGTGGAGCCCGGTGCCGCCCCGGGCCGGCGGTTTTCGCGCGGGCCGGGACGGTGTCAGGCGCGGCCGTCGCCGGAGCCCGGGGCCGAGGGCGCCGGGGCCGGTGCGGTGGCCGGGGCCGGGGTCCGGAGGGTGCCGGCTTCCTCCGCGAGGCGTTCCGCGGCCTCCTTCGCGGCGCGGGCGATCTCCGCGCGGCTGCTGCGGGCGGTGCGCAGGGCGTCCCAGGTGAGGAGCGTGAGGGCGAGCCAGACCAGGGAGAAGCCGGCCCAGCGCTCCGGCGGCATGGCCTCGTGGAAGTACGCGACGCCCAGCAGGAACTGGAAGGTGGGGGCCAGGTACTGGAGGAGCCCCAGGGTGGACAGCGGCACCCGGATCGCCGCCGCGCCGAAGCAGACCAGCGGGATCGCCGTGACGACGCCCGTCGAGGCCAGCAGCGCCATGTGCCCCGCGCCCTCGGTGCCGAAGGCCAGCTCGGAGCGCGAGCCGAGGAGGACCAGGTAGCCCAGCGCCGGCAGGAACAGGACGGCGGTCTCCGCCGCCAGCGACTCCAGGCCGCCGAGGTTCACCTGCTTCTTCACCAGCCCGTAGACGGCGAAGGAGACGGCGAGGACGAGGGAGATCCACGGCGGGCGGCCGTAGCCCACCGCCAGGACCAGCACGGCCGCGAAGCCGATGCCGACCGCCGCCCACTGGGCCGGGCGGAGGCGCTCCTTCAGGACGAGGACGCCGAGCGCGATCGTCATCAGCGGGTTGATGAAGTAGCCGAGGGACGCCTCGACGACGTGGCCGTTGTTGACCGACCAGATGTAGAGGCCCCAGTTCACGGTGATGACGGTCGCGGCGAGCGTCAGCAGGGCCAGCTTGCGCGGGCTGGCCGCCAGCTCCCGCACCCAGCCCCAGCGCCGCAGCGCCAGCAGGGCGAGGCCGACGAAGACGAAGGACCACACCATCCGGTGGGCCAGGATCTCGCCCGCGCTCGCCGGCTTCAGCAGCGGCCAGTAGAGCGGGACCAGGCCCCAGATCGCGTACGCGGCCATGCCGTACAGCAGGCCGGCGCGGTTCTCGGTCCCCGCGCCCTCGCCCGTCGTGCCGGTCCCGACGACCGTGCCTCTTCCGCCGCCCATGAAAGCCTCCCGCCCTGCGCGCGCTGTTCCGACGAAGGTAGCGCCGCACAGGGCGGGCTGTCATGCGTGTACCGCTATACGGTCATGACCTTGGGGGGAGGTGCCGAGGGGCGGTCACTCCGCCGCGGCCAGCGCCTCCGCGACCGTCGTGCCGATCGGGGTGGTCGGGCGGCCGATCAGCCGCGCCAGGTCGCCGGTCCGGATCGCCAGCGCGCCCCGCTCGATCGCCCTGTCCACGTCCACGAGGATCGCCGCGAAGGGCTCCGGCACGCCCGCGCCCGTCAGGATCTCCAGGTGCGCCTCGGCCGGCACGTTCGTGTACGCGATCTCGCGCCCGGAGCGGGCGCCGACCTCCGCCGCGTACTCCGCGAACGACCACGCCTCGTCGCCGCTCAGCTCGTAGGCCCTGCCCAGGTGCTCCCCGGCCGGGCCGGTCAGCACGGCCGCCGCGGCGGCGGCGTAGTCGGCGCGGGTGGCGGAGGCGACCCGGCCCTCGCCCGCGTTGGCGACGACGGCGCCGTGGGCGAGGACGGGGGCGAGGTTCGCCGTGTAGTTCTCGCTGTACCAGCCGTTCCGCAGGAACGTGTACGGCAGGCCGGAGGCGAGGATCAGCTCCTCCGTCGCCTTGTGCTCGGCCGCCAGGTCGAAGTCGGCGTCGGGGCCGCCCAGGATGCCGGTGTACGCGAGCTGGGCCACGCCCGCCGCCCTGGCCGCGTCGATCACGGCGGCGTGCTGCGGCACCCGCCGCCCGACCTCGCTGCCGGAGATCAGCAGCACCCGGTCGCCCGCCTCGAAGGCGCCGGCCAGCGTCTCCGGCCGGCCGTAGTCGGCGATCCGCAGCTCGACGCCGCGGTCCGCGAGGTCGGCGGCCTTCTCCTTGTTCCGCACGACGGCGGCGACGGACCCGGCGGGGACGGCCGGGTCCGCGAGGAGGGCCTCGACGACGAGACGGCCGAGCTGTCCGGTGGCTCCGGTGACGACGATGCTCATGGGGGGGTTCCTTCGGGGGTGCGGTGGGGGCCCGCCAAGGGGGCTCTCGGGGTGCACACTCACCGTACGACGGGCACTAACCAGAAGAAAGTACCCACTTTGAAGTAAGGTACTGGCATGGAGGTACGTACCGAAGCGTCCGGGGCCCGGCCCCTGCTGGCCGACGTCGACGGCGCCATGTGCCCGTCCCGGCTCGTCCTGGAGCACGTCACCAGCCGCTGGGGCGTGCTCGTCCTGATCGCCCTCCTGGAGCGCTCGTACCGCTTCAGCGAGCTGCGGCGGCGGATCGGCGGCGTCAGCGAGAAGATGCTGACCCAGACCCTCCAGACCCTGGAGAGGGACGGCTTCGTCCACCGCGACGCCAAGCCCGTCATCCCGCCCCGCGTCGACTACGCCCTCACCCCCCTCGGCGAGGACGCCGCCCACCGCGTCAAGGCCCTCGCCCTCTGGACCGAGGACCGCGTCCCCGCCGTCGAGGCCGCCCGCGCCCGCTACGACGAGGCCCGCGGGCGGTGACCCCGCCGTCTCCCGGAAGCGCCGAGGGGCGCGGCCGGTGTCCCGGCCGCGCCCCTCGGTTCCCGTGACGCGGGGTCAGCCGACCACGGTCCAGGTGTCGTTGCCCGCCAGGAGGCGGCCGAGGTCGCCCTCGCCCTGCTGGGCGGCCGCGCGGTCGAGCTGCTCGGCCATCAGGGTGTCGTAGACCGGGCGCTCCACCGAGCGGAAGACGCCGATGGGGGTCTGGTGGAGGGTGTCGGGGTCGGCGAGGCGGGAGAGCGCGAAGGCGGTCGTCGGGGAGGCGGCGTGCGCGTCGTGGACGAGGACCCGGGACTCGTTCTCCGCGGTGACCGTGACGACCTCCAGGTCGCCGGTGGCCGGGTCGCGGACGACGCCCTTCTCGTTCTCCGCGCCGAAGCGGATCTGCTGCCCGTGCTCCAGGCGGATGACGGCCTCCTTGGCCAGGTCCTTGTCCTTGAGGACCTCGAAGGCGCCGTCGTTGAAGATGTTGCAGTTCTGGTAGATCTCCACCAGCGCCGTGCCGTCGTGGTCGGCGGCCTGGCGGAGCACCTCGGTGAGGTGCTTGCGGTCGGAGTCGACGGTGCGGGCGACGAAGGTGGCCTCCGCGCCGATCGCGAGCGACACCGGGTTGAAGGGGGCGTCGAGGGAGCCCATCGGGGTCGACTTGGTGATCTTGCCGACCTCGGAGGTGGGGGAGTACTGGCCCTTGGTGAGGCCGTAGATCCGGTTGTTGAAGAGCAGGATCTTGAGGTTGACGTTCCGGCGCAGGGCGTGGATCAGGTGGTTGCCGCCGATCGACAGCGCGTCGCCGTCACCGGTCACCACCCACACCGACAGGTCGCGGCGGGAGGTCGCCAGACCGGTGGCGATGGCCGGGGCGCGGCCGTGGATGGAGTGCATCCCGTAGGTGTTCATGTAGTACGGGAAGCGGGACGAGCAGCCGATGCCGGAGACGAAGACGATGTTCTCCTTCGCCAGGCCCAGCTCGGGCATGAAGCCCTGGACGGCGGCGAGGACGGCGTAGTCGCCGCAGCCCGGGCACCAGCGGACCTCCTGGTCCGACTTGAAGTCCTTCATCGTCTGGGCGGCCTCGGCCTTGGGCACCAGGCGCAGCAGGTTCTCAGGCATCGATGGCCTCCTTGAGGGCGGCGGCGAGCTGCTCGGCCTTGAACGGCATGCCGTTGACCTGGGTGTGGCTGCGGGCGTCGACGAGGTACTTCGCGCGGATCAGGGTGGCGAGCTGGCCGAGGTTCATCTCGGGGACCACGACCTTCTCGTACCGCCCCAGGACCTCGCCGAGGTTCTTCGGGAAGGGGTTGAGGTGGCGCAGGTGGGCCTGGGCGATGTGGCCGCCCTCGCGGCGGATGCGGCGTACGGCGGCGGTGATCGGCCCGTAGGTGGAGCCCCAGCCGAGGACCAGGGTCCGGGCGCCGTCCGGGTCGTCGACCTCCGTGTCGGGGACGTCGATGCCGTCGACCTTGGCCTGCCGGGTGCGGACCATGAACTCGTGGTTGGCGGGGTCGTACGAGATGTTGCCCGTGCCGTCCTGCTTCTCGATGCCGCCGATGCGGTGCTCCAGGCCGGGCGTGCCGGGGACGGCCCAGGGGCGGGCGAGGGTCTCCGGGTCGCGCTTGTAGGGCCAGAAGACCTCGGTGCCGTCGGCCTGGGTGTGGTTCGGGCCGGCCGCGAAGGGGGTGCGCAGGTCGGGCAGGTCCGCGACCTCGGGGATCCGCCAGGGCTCGGAGCCGTTGGCGAGGTAGCCGTCGGAGAGCAGGAAGACGGGGGTGCGGTACGCGAGCGCGATCCGGGCCGCCTCCAGGGCCGCGTCGAAGCAGTCGGCCGGGGTCTTCGGGGCCACCACGGGGACCGGCGCCTCGCCGTTGCGCCCGTACATGGCCTGGAGGAGGTCGGCCTGCTCGGTCTTGGTCGGCAGGCCGGTGGACGGGCCGCCGCGCTGGATGTCGACGATCAGGAGCGGCAGCTCCAGCGAGACCGCGAGGCCGATCGTCTCGGACTTGAGGGCCACGCCGGGGCCCGAGGTGGTCGTCACCGCCAGGGAGCCGCCGAAGGCGGCGCCGAGCGCCGCGCCGATGCCGGCGATCTCGTCCTCCGCCTGGAAGGTCCGCACGCCGAAGTTCTTGTGCTTCGACAGCTCGTGCAGGATGTCCGAGGCCGGGGTGATCGGGTACGAGCCCAGGTAGAGCGGCAGCTCCGCCTGCTTCGCCGCGGCGATCAGGCCGTAGGAGAGGGCCAGGTTCCCGGAGATGTTGCGGTACGTGCCGGTGGGGAAGGCGCGGGTCGCGGGGGCGACCTCGTAGGAGACGGCGAAGTCCTCGGTGGTCTCGCCGAAGTTCCAGCCGGCCCGGAAGGCGGCCACGTTCGCCTCGGCGATCTGCGGCTTCTTCGCGAACTTGGACCGCAGGAAGGCCTCGGTGCCCTCGGTCGGCCGGTGGTACATCCAGGACAGCAGCCCGAGCGCGAACATGTTCTTGCTCCGCTCGGCCTCCTTCCTCGACAGGCCGAACTCCTTGAGCGCCTCGATGGTCAGCGTCGTCAGCGGCACCGGGTGGACCCGGTAGCCGTCCAGCGAGCCGTCCTCCAGCGGGCTCTCGGCGTACCCGACCTTCGCCATGGCCCGCTTGGCGAACTCGTCGGTGTTCACGATGATCTCGCCGCCGCGCGGCACGTCGCCGATGTTCGCCTTGAGGGCGGCCGGGTTCATCGCGACCAGCACGTTCGGCGCGTCGCCGGGGGTCAGGATGTCGTGGTCGGCGAAGTGGAGCTGGAAGGACGAGACGCCGGGCAGGGTCCCCGCGGGGGCGCGGATCTCGGCCGGGAAGTTCGGCAGCGTGGACAGGTCGTTCCCGAAGGACGCCGTCTCCGAGGTGAAGCGGTCACCCGTGAGCTGCATGCCGTCACCGGAGTCGCCCGCGAACCGGATGATCACCCGGTCGAGGCGGCGGACTTCCTTCTCGGCGCCGTTGTGGGCCTCCGCCGGGGCGCTGCGCTGCTCCCCGAGCAGGGCCTCGCCGGCCTCGCTACTGACCTGGCTGGTCACTTACTGGACCTCCCTAGCGGCAAGCGGGACTCTCGGCCCACCCTACGACGGTGAGGTGGGCCTTCCCGGGACTTCTCGCATGATGGGCCTCTCTTTGAGACGCCCTTTCGCTGTGCATTGTCCTGTTCTGCGCCTACCCGGATTGCTCCGGAACGCCGTATTCCGCCTCGTTCTTCCGTCCCGGGTCCGCCGCGGGCCCGCCCCGGGTCCGCCGGACCGGCCGGGGTCCGGGGTGGGTCCGCGGCGGCCGGCCGGACCCGTATCTGACAGAGTGTCAGAAGATCAAGGCTTGCGGGTGCGGAAAACGGCTCAGGACCTGAGGTACGTCAGCACCGCGAGCACCCGGCGGTGGTCCCCCTCGCTCGGCGACAGGCCCAGCTTGAGGAAGATATTGCCGATGTGCTTCTCCACCGCGCCGTCGCTCACCACCAGCTGCTTCGCGATGGCCGAATTCGTCCGGCCCTCGGCCATCAGACCCAGGACCTCCCGCTCGCGCGGCGTCAGATGGGCCAGCACGTCCTGCTGCCGGCTCCGGCCCAGCAGCTGCTGCACCACCTCCGGGTCCAGGGCCGTACCGCCCCCGGCCACCCGCACCACCGCCTCGGTGAACTCCCGCACCTCCGCGACCCGGTCCTTCAGCAGATAGCCCACGCCCCGCGTGGACCCGGCCAGCAGCTCGGTGGCGTACTGCTCCTCCACGTACTGCGACAGCACCAGCACCCCCAGGTCCGGGTACTCCGCGCGCAGCCGCACCGCCGCCCGCACCCCCTCGTCCGTGTGGGTCGGCGGCATCCGCACGTCGGCCACCACCACGTCCGGCAGCGCGCCCGCGTCCGCCAGCTCCGCCACCGTCTTCACCAGCGCCTCGCCGTCCCCGACGCCCGCCACGACCTCGTGCCCCCGGTCCGTGAGGAGCCGCGTCAGCCCCTCGCGCAACAGCACCGAGTCCTCGGCGATCACCACCCGCACCCGGTCCGCCGCCTCTCCCGCACCCACGTCCGCCGCCCCCTGTCCCTGCCGTACGATCACGCGGCCCGGTCGGCGCCGCGTGATCAGCATCGCAGGAAAGCCCCCACCGGGGACACGGGACGCCTCGGGCGCGCCACGGAGGGCCCGGCCGCCGGCCGCCGTCCCGGGAGCGTCCCGGGGCCCGGCCGCCGGCCGCCGTCCCGGGCGCGCCACGGGGGCCCGGCCGCCGGCCCGCGCCCCGCACGCGTCACGGAGGCCCGGCCGCCGGCCGTCGGCTCAGGCGCGCCAGGGCAGTTCCGCCGTCACCGTCGTCGGGCCGCCCGCCGGGGAGTCCACCGCGAGCACCCCGTCCACCGCCCGCAGCCGCTCCGCGAGCCCGGCCAGGCCCTGCCCGCGCGCCGGGTCCGCGCCGCCGACGCCGTCGTCCCGCACCTGGAGCATCAGCCGCTTCTCCGACCGCCACACGTCCACCGAGGCCCGCCGGGCCCGGGAGTGCCGGGTCACGTTCCGCAGCAGCTCCACCACCGTGAAGTAGGCCAGGCCCTCGATCGCCGCCACCGGCCGCCCCGGCAGGTCCACCGTCACCGCCACCGGCACCGCGCAGCGGCCCGCCACCGACGACAGCGCCGCGTCCAGACCCCGGTCGGTCAGCACCGCCGGATGGATGCCCCGCGCCAGGTCCCGCAGCTCGCTCAGCGCCAGCTTCACCTCGCCGTGCGCCTCCTCCACCAGCACCGCCGCCGCCTCCGGGTCACGGGCCAGGGTCTCCCGGGCCAGCCCCAGGTCCATCGCCAGCGACGCGAGCCGCGCCTGCGGCCCGTCGTGCAGGTCCCGCTCGATCCGGCGCAGGTCCGCCGCCGCCGTGTCCACGACCACGCCCCGGTCCGACTCCAGCTCCGTCACCCGCTCCGCCAGCCGCCCCGGGCCCAGCAGCCCCGCCACCAGGAAGCGGTCCACCGCCGTCAGCCCCCGCAGCACCGGCGGCCACGCCAGCACGAACAGCAGCCCGACCAGGCAGGTGACGCCCACCTCGAAGGGCGAGTCCAGGTACAGGGCGTGGGTCTCGTCCCCGTACAGCTGGATCCCGTCCTGGCCCAGGTAGGCGGGGAAGACCCACCGCCACACCGGGTACGTGAACAGGCCCCAGCCCCACGTGAAGAAGACCAGCGACACCGAGAACGAGAACACCGCCCACGGGAAGTGCACCAGCGCGTACAGCAGGTGCCGCCACGAGGCCCCGGACCGCAGCATCGCCGCCATCCACGAGAACGCCCCGCCCGTCCGGCCCCGCACCGGCTCCGGCGCCGCCACGTCCGTCCCGAGCAGCCCCCGCACCCGGCCCCGCTCCACCGCGCCCATCCCCCGGCACACGGCCAGCGACGCGGCGAGCACCGGCACCCCGAGGAAGGTGATCAGCAGCCCCGCCCCCGTCGAGGTCAGCGAGACCGCCAGCGAGAACCACAGCACGGCCAGCGGCAGCCCCACCAGCGTGAAGACGAAGGCCTTCCAGGTCCGTGCCTGGAAGGGGGCCCGAAGCGCTGCGGGGACGAGGGGCGAATCCATCGGACGTCCTTCTCTCCTGGGAGGGGTTCCTGGGTACGACTCCAGGGTTCCGTCCGGGCCCCCTCCGGCACCATGAGGCGGGTCGGCGTCTCCCGAGGGGGGTTATCCCTACCCGGCCCTCGGGGGCGGGGCCCGCCGGGGCCGACACCTGACATCTTCGGGGCCGGTATCCACCATCCGGGATCCACCATCCGGGATCCACCATCCGGCGCCAGGCAGCCGGGATCCGACATGCGCCGCCCCGCGCCCACCCCCCGTGGCCGCCGCCCCGCGCCCCGCCCGGCGCCCGCCGCCCCCGGGCCTCAGCCCCGGCGGTCCCGCCACGGCAGCTCCGCCGTCACCGTCGTCGGGCCGCCCTCGGGGGAGTCCACGACCAGCAGGCCGTCCACCGCGCCGAGACGTTCCGCCAGCCCCGCCAGACCCGTGCCGCCGTCGAGCCGCGCGCCGCCCCGCCCGTCGTCGCGCACCTGGAGCAGCAGCCGGTCCCCCGACCGCCACACCTCCACCGAGGCCGCGCGGGCCCGGGCGTGCTTCGACACGTTCTGCAGCAGCTCCGAGACGGTGAAGTACGCGATCCCCTCGATCGCCTCCGCCGGCCGGTCGGGCAGCTCCACCGCCACCGTCGCCGGCACCGTGCACCGCCCCGCGAGCGACGACAGCGCCGCCCCGAGCCCCCGGTCGGTCAGCACCGCCGGGTGGATGCCCCGCGCCAGGTCCCGCAGCTCCTGGAGGGCAAGCTTCACCTCGCCGTGCGCCTCCGCGACCATCTCCGCCGCCGCCTCCGGGTCCTCGTGCAGCTTCTCCTTCGCCAGCCCGAGCCCCATCGCCAGCGCCACCAGGCGCGCCTGCGCCCCGTCGTGCAGGTCCCGCTCGATCCGCCGCAGGTCCGCCGCCGCCGTGTCCACGACCACGCCCCGGTCCGTCTCCAGCTCGACGATCCGCCGCTCCAGCTCGTCCGACGGCGAGAGCAGCCCCCGCACCATGCCCCGGTCCGCCGCCGCCAGGCCCCGCGCGATGAACGGCAGCACCGGCCACAGGCCCACCAGCGACCCCAGCGTCACGCCGAAGGTGAGGACGCCCCACGGCAGCCGGATCAGCCCGTACAGCTGGCTCCGCCACGCCACCGGGTCCTTCAGCTGCGCCCACAGCCACGGCAGCGCGCCGCCGGCCCGGGGCAGCGGCGACGGCTCCGCCACGTCCGCGTCGAGCAGCCACCGCGCCCGCGCCCGCTCCGAGCGCCCGATCCCGCGCGCCCCCGCGAGCCCCGCCGCCAGCAGCGGCAGGCCGATGACGGTGACCGACAGGGCGGCCCCGACGGACACCGTGGTGACGGCGTAGACGAAGCCCACGAGAGAGGCGGGCAGGTTGAGGAGGAGGAAGGAGACCTCCTTCCAGGTCTCCTTCCCGTACGCGGTCCGCCGCCGCGCGGGCGGGTCCCCGGCCGTGACGGCGGGGGCGGAGGGGCTCGGGTGATCAGCGGTCATGCCCCCAGCCTGCCGTCCCCCGGCCTCCCGGGGCCATGGGGGGAGTGGGTGTCGGCCAGGGGGGATAACCCCACCGGCACCTGCTTACGCTCCTTTTAGCAGGGCCTAGACTCGCGTCGGTGAAAATGCCGAGGGACCGAGAGGGGCGGCCGACGTGCGGGAACCGACCGTAGTCGCGGCGGACTATTTCGATACGTACTCCGTCGTCGGGCTGCTCGCCGTCGTCGGCGTGCTCTTCGTCGCGGTCGCCTTCGGCGCCGGCCGGCTGCTCCGGCCCGTCGTGCCGACCCCGGAGAAACTCCTCACCTACGAGTGCGGCGTCGACCCCGTGGGGGAGGGCTGGGCCCACACCCAGGTCCGCTACTACGTCTACGCCTTCCTCTACGTCATCTTCGCCGTCGACTCGATCTTCCTCTTCCCGTGGGCGACGGTCTTCGCCGCGCCCGGCTACGGCGCGACCACCCTCGTCGAGATGTTCGTCTTCCTCGGCTTCCTGGCCGTCGGACTGCTCTACGCGTACAAGAAGGGCGTCCTGGCATGGACGTAACACCCGCGGGGAGCGCCGTGCCCCTGCCCGCCCCCAAGCTGGGCACGCTCTCCCGGCTCGCCCCCGAGCCCATGAAGGTGGTCCTGAACTGGGGCCGCCGCTACAGCCTCTGGGTCTTCAACTTCGGCCTCGCCTGCTGCGCGATCGAGTTCATCGCCGCGTCCATGGCCCGGCACGACTTCATCCGGCTCGGCGTGATCCCCTTCGCGCCCGGCCCGCGCCAGGCCGACCTCATGATCGTCTCCGGCACGGTGACGGACAAGATGGCACCGGCGGTGAAGCGGCTCTACGAGCAGATGCCCGAGCCGAAGTACGTGATCTCCTTCGGCGCCTGCTCGAACTGCGGCGGCCCCTACTGGGACTCGTACTCCGTCACCAAGGGCGTCGACCAGATCATCCCGGTCGACGTGTACGTCCCCGGCTGCCCGCCCCGCCCCGAGGCGCTGCTCCAGGGCATCCTCAAGCTCCAGGAGAAGATCGCCCGCGAGAACCTCGGCGAGCGGTACGGCTCCGGCGCCACGGTCGCCCAGCTCACCAGCCCGCTGGTCACCCCGCCGCCGGGAGGCGACGACCGATGAACCGCTACGACTCCCTCCCCGAGGCCGTGACGGACCTGTTCGGCGACGAGGCGGCGGCCGAGAGGGCGTACGACCTGCTGACCGTCGACGTCCCCGCCACGGAATGGCTCGACGCGCTGCGGACCGCCCGGGACGAGCTGGGCTGCACCTACTTCGACTGGCTGAGCGCGGTCGACGAGCCCGGCACCGGCTTCCGCGTCTGCGCCCACGTCGTCGCCGTCGGCGGCGGCGCCCCCCGCCGCCTCCTGCTCCGCACGACGGTCCCGCACGAGGCCGCGTCGCTGCCGACGGCCATCGGCGTCTACGCGGGCGCGGCGTGGCACGAGCGCGAGACCCACGAGATGTTCGGCGTGGTCTTCGAGGGCCACCCGAACCTCACCCCCCTCCTGCTCCCCGAGAACTTCGAGGGCCACCCCCTCCGCAAGGACTTCGTCCTCGCCGCCCGCGTGGCGAAGGCCTGGCCGGGCGCGAAGGAGCCGGGCGAGTCCCACGACGGCGGCCCCAAGCGCCGCCAGATGCTCCCGCCCGGCGTCCCCGACCCCAACGAGTGGGGCCCCCTCAAGGGCCAGCTCCCCCCGGCCCCCGAACGCCCCGCCCGGGGCGCCGCCGCCGACCGCCCCCGCCGCACCCGCACGACGGCGGAGGGCTCGGCGACCCAGGAAGCCCCGGCCCCCCGCCGCACCCGCTCCGCCGCGGCCGGCTCCGCGAGCCAGACGCCCCCGGCGTCCCCGGCCGCGCCCGAGCCGGGCGCCGCCCCGACCCCCCGCCGTACGCGCTCCGCCTCGGAGGGCTCGGCGAGCCAGGCGACCCCGGAACCGGCCGCCGCCCCGGCCCCTCGCCGTACGCGCTCCGCGTCCGACGGCTCGGCGAGCCAGACGCCCCCGGCCGCCGCCCCGCGCCGCACGCGCAGCGCGAGCCAGGGCTCGGCGAGCCGGCAGGCGGAGCAGACCGCGAAGGCCGAGCCGGCGGAGCCGGCCGAGCAGGCCGGGGCTGCCTCGCCGCCCCCGCGCACCCGCAGCTCCGACGCCCCCTGGCACCACGCCCGCCCGGCCTTCGACGAGCCCCGGAAACCACCCGCCCCGGGGCCCGACCCCACTCCGGCCGAGCCCGCCGCAGGCGAGCCCGCGCCGAAGCCCGCCACGGCCGAGCCCGCGCCCGAGCCGAAGCCCGCACCGGAGCCGAAGGCCACCGCGCAGCCCGGCCCCACTCCGGCCGAGCCCGCCGCAGGCGAGCCCGCGCCGAAGCCCGCCGCAGGCGAAGGCCGTGACGGCGACGACGACCATCCCGACTCCGCCGGAGGCGATCCCGCGTGAACGACGCACTCGACGTCGCCGTCCGGCTGCTGCTGGTCTTCGCCGCGTTCCTCGTGCTGCCGCTCGTCGTCGGCCAGACCGAGCACAAGGTCATGGCCCACATGCAGGGCCGCCTCGGCCCCATGTACGCCGGCGGCTTCCACGGCTGGGCCCAGCTCGTCGCCGACGGCGTGAAGTTCGCCCAGAAGGAGGACGTCGTCCCGAAGGACGCCGACCGCCGGGTCTTCCAGCTCGCGCCGGCCGTCGCCCTCCTCCCGTACCTCCTCGTCCTCGTCGCGATCCCGGTCGGTCCGGGCTCCGCCGGCGCGGTCGTCGACGCCGGCGTCTTCTTCGCGCTCGCCGTCATGGGCGTCGGCGTGCTCGGCAGCCTGATGGCCGGCTGGGCGTCCGCGAACAAGTTCTCCCTGCTCGGCGGCCTGCGCACGGCCGCCCAGCTGCTCGCGTACGAGCTGCCGATGCTGCTCGCCGCCGCCTCCGTCGCGATGGCCGCCGGCACCGTCTCGCTCACCGGCGTCCTCGACGCCTTCGCGTGGTGGTGGGTGCCGTGGCAGATCGTCGGCGCGCTCGTCTTCTTCGTCGCGGGCCTCGCCGAGCTCCAGCGCCCGCCGTTCGACATGCCGGTGGCCGACTCGGAGATCATCTTCGGCGCGTACACCGAGTACACGGGCCTCCGCTTCGCGCTCTTCCTGCTCGCCGAGTACGCCGGCATCGTCGTCCTCTGCGGCCTCACCACCGTCCTCTTCCTCGGCGGCTGGCACGGCCCGTGGGGCGACGACGGCCTCGGCTGGCTCTGGACCCTGCTCAAGACCGCCGTCCTGGCCTTCGTCGTCATCTGGCTGCGGGTGAGCTACCCGCGCCTGCGCGAGGACCAGCTCCAGAAGCTCGCCTGGACGACGCTCGTCCCGCTCGCCCTGGCGCAGATCGCGCTCACCGGCATCGTGAAGGTGGCGATCAGCTAGATGTCCCCCAAGATCCCCGGCTCCGGCCTCGCCAAGGGCCTCGCCGTCACCCTCCGCACGATGACCCGCAAGTCGGTCACCGCGCAGTACCCGGACGCGCAGCCCGAGCTGCCGCCCCGCTCGCGCGGGGTGATCGCGCTGTTCGAGGAGAACTGCACGGTCTGCATGCTGTGCGCCCGCGAGTGCCCCGACTGGTGCATCTACATCGACTCCCACAAGGAGACCGTCCCGGCCGCCGCCCCCGGCGGCCGCGAGCGCAGCCGGAACGTCCTCGACCGCTTCGCCATCGACTTCTCCCTCTGCATGTACTGCGGGATCTGCATCGAGGTGTGCCCCTTCGACGCCCTCTTCTGGTCGCCGGAGTTCGAGTACGCCGAGACCGACATCCTGGAGCTGACCCACGAGCGGGACAAGCTCCGCGAGTGGATGTGGACCGTCCCCGAGCCGCCCGCGCTCGACCCGAGGGCCGAGGAGCCCAAGGAGATCGCCGCCGCCCACAAGGCCGCCGAGAAGGCCGCCGCCGCCCAGGCCGCCGCCGAGGCCGCGGCCCAGCAGCAGGAGGGCCCGCAGTGATTCTCGCCGCCCCGCCGGCCCACCCCGGCTTCCTCTCGCCCACCGGCGTCGAGATCGCCTTCCTCCTGGTCGGTCTCGTCACCCTCGGCGCCGCCGTCGTCTCCGTCACCACGAAGCAGCTCGTGCACGCCGCGCTCTGGCTCGTGGTCGCCCTCGGCGGCCTCGCCGTCGAGTACCTCCTGCTGACCGCCGAGTTCATCGCCTGGGTCCAGGTCCTGATCTACGTCGGCTCGGTCGTCGTCCTGCTCCTCTTCGGACTGATGCTCACCAAGGCGCCGATCGGCCGCTCCCCGGACGCCGACTCCGGCAACCGGCCGGTCGCCCTCGCCGTCGCGGCGGCCGCCGCCGCCGCGCTCGTCTGGGTGGTCTGGGACGCCTTCCGCAAGACCTGGATCGAGCTCGACGGGCCCGCCCGGGGCTCCACCGACGTGACCGGCGAGACGCTCTTCCGGCACTGGGTGCTGCCCTTCGAGGCGCTCTCCGTGCTGCTGCTCGCCGCCCTGGTCGGCGCCATCGTCCTGTCCCGCAAGAAGCCGGAAGGGGAGCGGGACTGATGCACCTCGCCTACCCCGCCGTCCTCGCCGCGCTCCTCTTCTGCGTCGGCCTGTACGGCGTCCTCGCCCGCCGCAACGCGATCCTGGTCCTGATGTCGGTCGAGCTGATGCTCAACGCCGTCAACCTCAACCTGGTCGCCTTCGACGTCTGGCTCCGCGACGCCCTCCACGCCGGCCAGGCCCTCACCCTCTTCACCATCGCCGTCGCGGCCGCCGAGATCGGCATCGGCCTCGCGATCGTCCTGATGGTGTACCGCAACCGCGGCACCTCCGACGTCGACCGCCTCCGCGACACGGCGGAGCGCCCCGAGCCGGCCGCGACCCCGGACAGCACCGACGAGAAGGCCGAGGCCGCCGCGTGACCACCACGACCCTCGCCGTCCTCGTCCCCCTCCTGCCCTTCCTCGGCGCCGCCGCCGGTCTCGCCGTCGGCCGCGCCGCACCCGGCTTCGTCCGGCCGCTCGCCGTCCTCCCGACCCTCGCCGCCGCCGTCCTCGCCGTCCTCGTCGCCGTCCGCCAGGGCGGGAACACGGTGATCGAGGCGGCCACCGAGCTGACGCCCACCGGCTCCGTCCCGATCACCCTCGGCGTCCACATCGACGGCTTCGCCGCCCTCGTGGCCGTCCTCGTCGGCGTGGTCGCGAGCTGCGTGCAGATCTACTCGACCGGCTACCTCCGCGAGGACCCCCGCTACGCCTCGTACGCCGCGCTCGTCTCCCTCTTCACCGCCGCGATGCTCCTCGTCGTCTACTCCGGCGACCTGATGGTGCTCCTGGTCGGCTGGGAGGTCATGGGCATCTGCTCGTACTTCCTCGTCGGGCACTACTGGGAGACCCCCGAGGCGCGCTCCGCCTCCCTGAAGGCCTTCCTCGTCACCAAGCTCGGCGACGTCCCCTTCCTCTTCGGGCTCTTCGCGCTCGCCGCCGACGCCGGCACCTTCCGCATCGACGGCATCCTCTCCACCGTCGCGAGCGGCGGCCTCGACCACCCCACCCCGGTGGCGCTGCTGCTCCTCGCCGGCGTGGCCGGGAAGTCCGCGCAGTTCCCCCTGCACACCTGGCTCCCCGACGCCATGGCCGGCCCGACGCCGGTCTCCGCGCTCATCCACGCGGCCACCATGGTCGCCGCCGGCATCTACTTCGTGGCCCGGCTGCTGCCGGTCTTCGCCGCCTCCGCCGCCGCGATGACCGTGCTCGCCGTGATGGCCGCGGTCACCATGGTCGGCTCGGCGCTCGCCGCCCTCGCCCAGGACGACATCAAGCGGGTCCTCGCCTACTCGACGATCGGCCAGCTCGGCTACATGGCGGGCGCGCTCGCCGTCGGCGACCGCGGCGCCGCCGTCTTCCACCTCCTGTCGCACGCCGCCTTCAAGGCGCTGCTCTTCCTCGCCGCCGGCGCGGTCATCCACGCCGCCGGCACCAACTCGCTCACCGCCATGTCCCGGACGGGCGGCCTGGCGAAGCGGATCCCCGACGCGTACTGGACGATGACCGTCGCCCTCCTCGCGCTCGCCGCGATCCCGCCCTTCGCCGGCTTCTTCTCCAAGGAGGCCGTCCTGGTCGCCGCCGAGCACACGGCGCTCGGCGACCGGCCCGGCGTCCCCGCGGGGGCCGGCTGGACCGTCCTCGTCGCGGGCCTGCTGACCGCCCTCCTCACCGCCGCGTACGCGCTCCGCCTCTGGCTGCGCGCCTTCCGCGGCCGGGGCCCGGCCGCGCCGGACCACGGGCGCCAGCCGATCGCCATGACGGGCGTCCTGTGGGTCCTCGCGGTCCCGTCCCTCGGCTTCGGCCTCGGCGCCTTCGTCCTGGACGACTGGTTCGACGGCGAGGCCCTCGCCCCGACCCTCACCACCGCCGTCCTCGGCACCGGCCTCGCCGTCGCCGGCGGCGCCGTCACCTACGCCGTCTGGCGCACCCTGGCCGCCCGGGCCGTACCCGCCGCGACCGCCCCGCACGTCGCCCACCCGGACGCCGACGCCGGCCTGGTCGAGGCCGAGGCGCTGCGCCTGCCGCACCCCGCCGAGGACCCGGCCGACCCCGGCCGCGCCCTCCTCGGCCCGCTGCACGGCCCCGCCGCCGACGGCTTCCACCTGGACGCCCTCTACGCCAAGGCGTTCGTCCGCCCGGTGCTCGGCGCCGCCTCCCTGGTCCGCTTCCTGGACCGCGAGGTCGTCGACACCTACGTGCGCGGCGCCGCCGGCACCGCCAAGGGCCTCGGGTGGCTCGTCCGCCGCGCCCAGACCGGCAACGTGCAGACCTACCTCAGCGCCCTGCTCGCCGGCTCCGTCGTCCTGGCGATCGCCGCCGTCGCCCTCGCCAACGCCTTCGCCGGAGCGTGAGCCGTGATCGATATCAGCGAATCCGTGATGCAGTTCCTCCTCGCGTTCCTCGTCGCGGCGCCGCTCCTCGGCGCCGCCGCCGCGCTCCTGCCCGCCCCGCCCGGACTCAAGGGGAAGTCGCCCGACCAGGCGGTCCTCCGCCACGGCGTCACCGTCACCGGCGTGATCCTCCTCGCGGCGATCGCCCTCGCCCTGGGCTTTGACCACGACCACCCGTCGCGGATGCAGGCCACCACCGACATCAGCTGGATCAGGGCGCTCGACGTCCGGATCCACCTCGGCGTCGACGGCGTCTCCCTCCCCCTCCTGGTGCTGACCGCGCTGCTGACCTTCCTCTGCGCGCTGTACTCCTACTTCAAGCTGCCGCCGGGCCCGTCCCCGAAGGCGTTCGTCGCGCTGCTGCTCCTCCTGGAGGCCGGCACCCTCGCCACCTTCGCCGTCCTCGACCTGGTCCTCTTCTTCCTCGCCTTCGAGACGGTCCTCGTCCCGATGTACTTCCTCATCTCCCGCTGGGGCGGCGAGGGCCGCCGCGCCGCCGCCGGGAAGTTCATCCTCTACACGCTGCTCGGCTCCGTCGTCATGCTGCTCGGCCTGCTCCTCATCGGGATAAAGGCCGGCACCTTCGACATGGTCGCGCTCGCCACCGACCACGGCCGCGGACTGACCACGTCGGTGCAGGTCACCGCCGTCCTCGCGATCGGCATCGGGCTCGCGGTGAAGACCCCCATGTGGCCGCTGCACTCCTGGCTGCCGGACGCCCACACCGCCGCCCCCACCGTCGGCTCGGTCCTCCTCGCCGGCGTGCTCCTCAAGATGGGCACGTACGGCTTCGTCCGCATCGCGCTGCCCATCGCCCCCGACGGCATGCACACCCTCGCCCCCTACCTGGCCGCCTTCGCCGCCGCCGGCATCGTCTACGGCTCCCTGGCCTGCCTCGCCCTGGCGCGGCCCGGCGCCAAGGGCGACCTCAAGCGGCTCATCGCGTACTCCTCCGTCGGCCACATGGGCTTCGTCCTCCTCGGCATCGCCACCCTGACCCCCACCGGCGTCAACGGCGCGCTCTTCGCCAACATCGCCCACGGCCTCATCACCGGCCTGCTCTTCTTCCTCGTCGGAGCCCTGAAGGACCGCTACGGCACCGCCGACCTCGACACCCTCGCCGGGGCCACCGGCGCCGCCCTCTACGGCCGCGCCCCCCGCCTCGGCGCCCTCCTCGCCTTCGCCGCCGTCGCCTCCCTCGGCCTGCCCGGGCTTGCCGGCTTCTGGGGCGAGATGCTCGCCCTCTTCGCCGCCTTCGACCCGGCCGAAGGGCTGAACCGGGCCGCGTACCTCGTCTTCATGGTCCTCGGCGGCCTCGGCACCCTGCTGACCGCCGCGTACCTGCTGATCGTGGTCCGCCGCGTCTGCATGGGCGGCCCCCGCCCGGCCGGCGAACCGGAGCTCGCCGACGTCCAGCCGTACGAGCTGGCCGCCTGGACCCCGCTCGTCGCCCTCACCGTCCTCGCCGGACTCTGGCCCGCGGTCCTCCTCGGCCTCACCGACCCGGCCGTCCAGCAGCTCCTCGCGGGAGGCACCCAGTGATGCCGGCCACCACCTCGCTCGTCCAGTCCGTCGACTGGCTGACGATCGCGCCCCCGACCCTCACCGCCCTGGTCGCCCTCGGCGTCCTCGTCGCCGACCTCTTCGTGCCCGCCGCGCGCAAGCAGGTCCTCGGCTGGGTCTCGGTCGCCGGCCTCGCCGCCGCCCTCGTCCTGCTCCTGCCGCTGCGCGCCGGCGACCGCGCCACCTTCTGCCTCACCCCCGCCGCCCAGGCCGACAGCGCCGCCCGGACCGCCGGGTGCAGCTACACCGCCGACCACTTCACCCTGGTCGTCCAGCTCCTCGTGCTCGGCGGCGCCCTGCTCACCGCCCTGCTCTCGCTGCCCGCCACCCGCGAGAAGCTCCCGGCCGGCGAGTACTGGTTCCTGCTGCTGTCCTCCGCCGCCGGAGCCGCCCTGCTGCCCGCCTCCCGGGACCTCGCCACCCTCGTGGTCGCCCTGGAGGTCGCCTCGCTGCCCGCCTTCGCGCTCGTCGGCCTCAAGCGCGGCGACCGCCGCTCCAGCGAGGCCGCCCTCAAGTTCTTCCTCTCCTCGGTGACCGCCACCGCCGTCACCCTCCTCGGTGTGAGCTTCGTCTACGCCGCCACCGGCACCCTCCACCTCACCGAGATCGCCGCCCGGCTCGACGAGGTCCCCCGCGGGCTCCAGACCCTCGCCGAGGCCGGCGTCGCCCTCACCCTCGTCGGCTTCGCCTTCAAGCTCGCCGCCGTCCCCTTCCACTTCTGGGTCCCCGACACCTACACCGGCGCCCCGCTGCCCGTCGCCGCCTACCTGTCGGTCGTCGGCAAGGCCGTCGGCTTCACCGGACTCATCCTGGTGACGGTCGTCGCCTTCCCCCCGTACGCCGACGTCTGGGGCCCCGCCCTCGCCGTCCTCGCCGCCCTCACCATGACCGCGGGCAACGTCGCAGCCCTCCGCCAGGACCCCGCCCGCCCCGGCAGCGCGGTCCGGCTGCTCGCCTGGTCCTCCGTCGCCCAGGCCGGCTACCTCCTGGTGCCGATAGGGGCCGCCGCGTACTCCAGCGACGAGCAGGTCGGCGCCACCGTCGCGTACGCCCTCATGTACGCCGTCGTGAACCTCGGCGCCTTCGCCGTCGTCGCCCTCGTCGCCCGCACCCACCCGGGCAAGCGGATCGCCGACCACGCCGGGCTCTACGCCGCCAGCCCCGCCGCCGCCCTCGCGCTCGCCTTCTTCCTCCTGAATCTGGCCGGTTTGCCCCCGGGTATCATCGGCCTCTTCGCCAAGGTGACCGTGTTCTCGTCGGCCGTCGACGCGGGCCTCGGCTGGCTGGCCGTGGTCATGGGCGTCAACGTCGTCATCGGCCTCGCGTACTACCTGCGGTGGACGGCCCTGCTGTTCCGCACGCCCCAGGACGCGATCGCCACCGAGCCGCGGCGGGCCCCCGCGCCCGTCACCCTGGCGATCGTGCTGACCGCCGCCGCCGGAGCCGTCCTGTCGGGCTACCCGCAGTTCGCCCTCCGCTTCGCGACGACCGGCCTCTTCTGACCCCCCACGAAACCCCTGGGAGCAACACGCCGTGCTGAACGGATTCAAGGACTTCATACTCCGCGGGAACGTCGTCTCGATGGCCATCGGCCTGGCCGTCGGCTCGGCGTTCACGGCCGTCGTCACCGGCTTCAGCAAGGCGTTCATCACCCCGCTCATCGGCCTCGCCACCGGCTCCGTCGGCGACTTCAGCGAGGCGAAGTTCAAGGTCGGCCAGACCGTCTTCCCCTACGGCCTGGCCATCGCCGCCACCATCGCCTTCCTCATCACCGCCCTGGTCCTCTACTTCCTCTTCGTCCTCCCCATGGCGAAGGTCCAGGCGAGGTTCGCCAAGGAAGAGGCCCTCGACCCCAAGTCCGAGAAGCGCGACTGCCCCCGCTGCTTCGCCGAGATCCCGGCCATCGCCACCCGCTGCGCCCACTGCACCAGCGAGGTCGAGCCGCTCGCCGACGCCCTCGTCAAGGCCGGCCTCGCCCCGGCCGCCGAGAAGGTCCCCGCCGCGCGCTGACGCCCGGGAATCACCCGGACGGCGCAACACGCCCCCGGTGCGGCCGGGGGAACCGCAGCCTCTCGCCTGGCGTTGACCAGTACGTGAGGGTCCACTTGAGGCGTGGACCACCAAGCAAAGGGTTCCCCTGCCGCACCACTTGGAGGGCGTACCGTGCACCGCCGGCACAACGGGCTGAGGACCGCCGTACTCCTCGGAGGGCTCTCCGCCCTCATCATCGTCATCGGCAGCTTCTTCGGCCGTACGGGCCTGATCGTCGGACTCGTCGTCGCGATCGGCACCAACGCGTACGCGTACTGGAACAGCGACAAGCTCGCCCTGCGGGCCATGCGCGCCCGCCCCGTCAGCGAATTCGAGGCCCCCGCCCTCTACCGGATGGTGCGGGAGCTCTCCACCCAGGCCCGCCAGCCGATGCCGCGCCTCTACATCTCGCCGACCCAGGCGCCCAACGCCTTCGCCACCGGCCGCAACCCGCGCAACGCCGCCGTCTGCTGCACCGAGGGCATCCTCGCCATCCTCGACGAGCGCGAGCTCCGCGGCGTCATCGGCCACGAACTGAGCCACGTCTACAACCGGGACATCCTCATCTCCTCGGTCGCCGGCGCACTCGCCTCCGTCGTGATGTTCCTGGTCAACTTCGCCTGGCTCATCCCCGTCGGCCGCTCCGGCGACGACGACGGCCCCGGCCTCCTCGGCTACCTGCTGATCCTGGTCCTCGGCCCCGTCGCCGCCTCCATCATCCAGCTCGCCATCTCCCGCTCCCGCGAATACGAGGCCGACGCCTCCGGCGCCCAGCTCACCGGCGACCCCCTCGCCCTCGCCAGCGCCCTCAGGAAACTCGAAGCCGGCACCAAGCAGCTCCCGCTGCCCCCCGAGCCACGCATCGAGACCGCGAGCCACATGATGATCGCGAACCCCTTCCGTCCGGGTAAGGGACTCTCCAAGATGTTCTCGACCCACCCGCCCATGGCCGAGCGGATCGCCCGGCTCGAAGAGATGGCAGGTCGCCGCCCGTGAAGACCGTTCTCAACGTCATATGGCTCGTCCTCTCCGGCTTCTGGCTGTTCCTCGGCTACCTCCTCGCCGGGGTCCTGCTCTGCATCACGATCATCGGCATCCCCTTCGGCCTGGCCGCCTTCCGCATCGGCCTCTACGCCCTCTGGCCCTTCGGCCGCACCGTCGTCGACAAGCCCGGCGCCGGCGCCGCCTCCTGCATCGGCAACGTCCTCTGGCTGATCCTCGCCGGCTGGTGGCTCGCCATCGGCCACATCGTCACCGGCGTCGCGCTCTGCATCACGATCATCGGCATCCCGCTCGGCATCGCGAACTTCAAGCTCATCCCCGTCTCGCTGCTGCCCCTCGGCAAGGACATCGTCCCCACCGACCAGGCGTACGGCGGCCAGGCCCACGCCCAGCAGACCTACGGCCGCCCCGGCTTCTGAGCCGTGCACCAACCGCGCTACGCCCTGCTCTCCGGCCTCCACGCCGTCGCCCTCTGCCGCGACGTGCGCGGCCTCTACGGCGACCCCGTGCCGCCCCCGCGGGTCCGCCACGAACTGCGCGGCTGCGAACCGCGCGGCGAACTGGCCCGGGCCGTCACCCAGGCGATCGTCGAGGGCACGGCCCCGCTCGGCACGCTCGACGTCGGGACCCCGGGCGGCGACTGGCGGCTCACCGCCGTCCGGGTCCTCGGCGCCCGCGGCGACGTCGTCACCGTCGAGTCCGCCGGCCCGCCGCGCCGCCTGCACGGCGCGGTCGGCGCGGTCCCCTGCGGAAACCTCGTCCGGGTCTCCCCGAGGCCGCCCGAGGAGCTGACCCACGAGGAGGTCACCTTCCTCGGCTGCTCCCCGCGCGGCGCCCTCCGCGACGCCCTGGCCGCCGGCGCCACCGAGTTCGAGACCGTCCGCTACCAGGTCCTCGACCGGACCTCGGGACCCCAGCACGAGGCTGAGGCCGGCCGGGTGACCGCCGCCGCGGACTCCCGCCTCCACCACGGGCTCGTCGACCTCACCGTGGCCTTCCCCCGCTCCGGCCTGATCCCCCCGCCGACCCGCGAGGTCTGGGACCTCTTCCACGGGTACGAGCCGCCGCCCGCCCCCGGCACCTGGCGCCGCTACACCGGCACCGCGCGCGCCGAGTGGCTGAACCAGGCCGCCCGCCGCGCCCACCGCGACCCGCGGCCCGTCCCCGGCACCGCGTACGCACTCGACGGGCGCGGCGTCACCGACGAGGACGCCTTTCTCTGCGCCCTCGGCGAGGCCGTCCTCGGCCCCGGCCGCGCCTTCGAGGTGGGCGCCCCCCGCGCCCTCGGCGCCGAACTGTCCGGCTGCACCCTGGTCTGGCACCACGCCGCCGTCGCCCGCGCCTGCCTCGGCGTCACCCCGCTCCTCGCGGCCCGCCGCCCCGCCACCTTCCAGGAGTTCGTCGACGGCCTCAGGGCCGAGGGAGTCCGGGTCGTCCTCGACTGACCGCGTACGCCACCACGCCCGCCGCCAGGACCGCCGCCCCGGCCAGCACCGAGCCCAGCGGCAGCGCCGCCGCCAGCGCCGCGCACCCGGCGAGCCCCGCCGCGGCCAGGACCCGGTGGCGCCCGCCCAGCGTCCACGCCGAGGCGTTCGCGATCCCGTAGTACGCGAGGACGCCGAAGGACGAGAAGCCGATCGCGCCCCGCACGTCCGCCGTCGCCGCCGCCACGGCCACCACCGCGCCCACGGCCAGCTCCGCCCGGTGCGGCACCCGGAACCTCGGGTGCACGGCGGCCAGCCCCCCGGGCAGGTACCCGTCCCTGGCCATCGCCAGCGTCGTACGGGACACCCCGAGGATCAGCGAGAGCAGCGAGCCCAGCGCCGCGACCGCCGCGCCGGCGGTCACCACCGGCACCAGCCAGGAGGCGCCCGCCGCCCGCACGGCGTCGGCGAGCGGCGCGGCGGAGCCGGCCAGGCCGAGCGGCCCGAGCGCGACCAGGACGGCCACCGCGACCAGCGCGTACACCCCGAGCGCGAGGCCCAGCGCGAGCGGCACCGCCCGGGGGATCGTCCGCGCCGGATCGCGCACCTCCTCGCCGAGCGTGGCGATCCGCGCGTACCCCGCGAACGCGAAGAAGAGCAAACCCGCGGCCTGGAGCACCCCGCCCGCCGACACCTCCCCGCCGAGGCCGGAAAGGCCCCCGGGAGCGCCGGCGAAGGAAGCCGTGACGACGGCCGCGAGCACCGCCAGGACCCCCGCCACGATCACCCGCGCCAGCAGCGCCGACTTCTGGACGCCCCGGTAGTTCACGGCCGTCAGGGCGACCACGGCGGCCACCGCCACCGCGTGCGCCCGCTCCGGCCACAGATAGGCGCCGACGGTCAGCGCCATCGCCGCGCAGGAGGCCGTCTTGCCCACCACGAAGGCCCACCCCGCCAGATACCCCCAGAAGGGACCCAGCCGTTCGCGACCGTACACATAGGTGCCGCCGGACTCCGGGTACAGGGCGGCGAGCCGGGCCGACGCCATCGCGTTGCAGTACGCCACCGCGGCGGCGAGCCCCAGCGCCGCGAGCAGCCCCGCCGACGTCCCGGCCGCGCCGGCCGCCGGCCCGAGGGCCACGAAGATCCCGGCGCCGACCATGGCGCCCAGCCCGACGACGACGGCGTCGAGGACGCCGAGGGAACGGCTGAGTCCGGTGGTCACGCGCTTCCCGTCTCCCGCAGAGTGATGTTGAGCCGCCCGGTCAGGCCGAGCGACGGATCGGCCGTCCCAGGAAACACCCTCGGCACCCCGTGGTACACCCACCGGGACTCCCCGCCGAAGACGAAGAGGTCCCCGGAGGCCAGCTCCACGTCGGTCCAGGGCCGTCCCCGGCCCTCGGCGTTGCCCAGCCGGAACACGCAGCGGTCGCCGAGGCTCAGCGACACCACGGGCGCCCCCGACCGCTCCTCCCTGTCCTGGTGCATGCCCATCCGGGCGCCGTCCCCGTAGAAGTTCACCAGCGCCGTGTCGGGCGCGTAGCCGCCGTCGTCCCCGTACGCCTCGGCCACCGCCGCCCGCCCCAACGCGCGCAGCCAGCCGGGCAGTTCGACGGCGACGGAGTCCAGGTAGCGGTACGGCACCCACTGCCGCCCCAGGCACAGCGACCGCACCGACATCACGCCCCCGCCGGGCAGCACGGTCTGCCGGTACGTCAGCGGACCGCGCCCGAACTCCCGGCAGGCCTCGACCAGTTCCCGCTGCCGGCCGGCCGGCAGCCACCCCGGGACGTGCACCGCACCGGGCGCGACCTCCGCCCGCTCGCGCGGGAAGAGCCCCTCGGTCACGCGAGGGCTCCCTCCAGGCCGAGCAGCGACCGCTTGCGCTCCGGCCCGGCCGCGTACCCGCGCAGACTCCCGTCCGCGCCGATCACCCGGTGGCAGGGCCGCACCACGAGCAGCGGATTGCGCCCGATCGCCGTCCCCACCGCCCGCACCCCGACCCCGCCGGCCCCGACCCGCCGCCCGATCTCGCCGTAGCTGACGGTCGTCCCGTACGGGATCTCCTCCAGGGCCGCCCAGACCCGCCGCTGGAACTCCGTCCCGACGCCGGCGTCCAGCTCCACGTCGAACCGCTCCCGCCGCCCGTCGAAGTACTCCGCCAGCTGCCGCACCGCCCCGTCGAAGGCCCCCTGGTCGCGGACCCAGCCCTCGCCGACCGCGACGGCCCCCTTCTGCCCCGGCAGCGAGAGCGACCGCAGCACGGCGCGGCCCCCCGTCGAGAGCCGCCCGGTCAGCAGCATCTCGCCCAGGGGGCCGTCGGCGTACGCGTACACGGTGATGTCGTCCATGGCTCCAGTGTGCGAGCCCCGCCGCCCGGAGACCGGCGGCTTTCGGACACGACCCTGCGGGACCCGGAGGGGTCAGCGGTAGTTCACGAACTGGATCGCGAAGTCGAAGTCCTTGCCCTTGAGCAGCGCCTGCACGGCCTGGAGGTCGTCACGGCTCTTCGAGCTGACCCGCAGCTCGTCGCCCTGCACCTGCGCCTTGACGCCCTTGGGGCCCTCGTCGCGGATGGTCTTCGCGACCTTCTTCGCGTTCTCCTGCGAGATGCCCTCGGTGACCGACGCGAAGAGCTTGTACTCCTTGCCGGACAGCTGCGGCTCGCCCTCGACGTCCAGCGACTTGAGCGAGATCCCCCGCTTGATCAGCTTGGACTGGAAGATGTCGAGGATCGCCATCACGCGCTCCTCGCCGTTCGCCTGCATCAGGATCTTCTCGCCCGACCAGGAGATCGAGGCGTTGGTTCCCTTGAAGTCGTAGCGCTGGGAGATCTCCTTCACGGCCTGGTTGAGGGCGTTGTCGACCTCCTGCCGCTCGACCTTGGAGACGATGTCGAAACTGGAGTCGGCCATGACTCGTGGCTCCTTGCTCGGATGCTGTGGGGTACCCCCAAAGCCTAGGGGGTGACCCGGCGCCCGAACCGCTGATCAACCGGGTGGCGAACCACCCCCCGGGATCGGGTATTGTTTACGTCGTTGCCAGGGAACACCGCCGAAAAGCGGGGAACCGAGGCGACAACCCATGGCGATGTGCCCGAGTGGCCAATGGGAGCGGACTGTAAATCCGTCGGCTTAGCCTACCCAGGTTCGAATCCTGGCGTCGCCACACTGAAGAAGGTCCCCGGTGTTCGCACCGGGGACCTTCTTCGTTCCGTCCGTGGACGGGGGGCGGCCGGTCAGTTGCCGGCCACGTCCCTCACCGCGACCGTGACCGGGGTCGATCCGCCGACCAGTTCCAGGGTCAGGCCGGCCGTGCCGGGGGAGTCCACCAGCTCGGCGAGGACCGCCGCCACGTCGTCGCGGGGGACCGGGCCGCGGCCCGTGCGGGCCTCCAGGCGGACCAGGCCCGTGCCGGCGTCGTCGGTGAGCATGCCGGGGCGCAGGATCGTCCACTCCAGGCCCGGACGGGACCGGACCGCGTCGTCCGCCGCGCCCTTCGCCCGCAGGTAGACGTCGAAAACCTCGTCCCCCTCGTGCCGGGCGTCCGCGCCCATCGAGGAGACGACGACGAAACGGCGGACACCCGCCCGCTCCGCCGCGTCCGCGAACAGGACCGCCGCCCCGCGGTCCACCGTGTCCTTGCGGGCGGCCCCGCTGTCCGGGCCCGCGCCCGCCGCGAAGACGGCCGCGTCCGCGCCCCGCAGGACCTCCGCGACCTCCTCCACGGACGCCGCCTCCAGATCCAGCACGACGGGCTCCGCGCCCGCCGCCCGCAGGTCCTCCGCCTGCTCCGGGCGGCGGATCAGCCCGACCGCCTCGTGTCCGCCCGCCGAGAGCAGCCGCTCCAGGCGCAGGGCGATCCGACCGTGTCCTCCAGCGATGACGATGCGCATACCCCGACCGTACGGCTCAGCGGGCCGCCGGGCCTCCCGGCTCGGGCCGGCCGGCCTGTCGCGGCAGGTCCAGCGCCGCCGCCGAGTCGCAGTACTCCCGCACCGCGCTCGTCCGCGCCACCACCCGCCCCCGGTGCACCACGATCCGGCTGTACGCCAGCGACAGCACGCCCGCGAGCCGCTCGCCCCGCACCGCCACCAGCTCCGCGGGGAAGCCCGCCTCCACCCGGACCTCCGGAAGGCCCATCGCCTCCCGCGCCCGGGCGCTCACCGCCCCGTACGCCTCCTCCGGCTCCAGGCCCCCCAGCGAGGCCAGCAGGAAGGCCGCCTCCAGCGGATCCCCGCGCCCCACCGGGTTCGCCACGTCCCGCAGCGCTCCGCCGCCCGCCGCCAGCCGCACCCCCGCCGACCGCAGCAGCCGCACCGGGGCCGCGCCCCGCCGCCCGCTCCCCGCGCAGCCGCCCTGCGGCAGGCACACCACCGTCACGCCCGCCGCCGCCAGCCGGTCCGCCGCCCGCCCCGCCACCTCCTCCGGCAGCCCGGCGAGCCCCGCGCACGGGCCGATCGCCACCCCGGGCCGCAGCCCGCCCGCCATCGCCGCGAAGCGGGCGAGCCGCGCCGGGTCGTCCCCGTCCGTGTGCAGGTCCACCGGCACGCCGTGCTCGGCCGCCACCTCCAGGACCGCCTCCACGTACCCCGCCGGGTCCGGGTCCAGGTCCGGGCAGCCGCCCACCACCCCGGCGCCCATCTTCACCGCGTCCCGCAGCATCGCGAGGCCGTCCGCGCCCGCCGCCCCGGTCAGCAGCCGGGGCACCGCCACCGCCGTGAGGTCCGCCAGCCCGCGCAGCGAGCGCCGGGCCTGGAGGACGGCCTCCAGCGGGCCCAGCGCGTGCACGCCGCCGATCCGGACGTGGGCCCGCAGCGCGGTCGCCCCGTGCCCGAGCTGGAGCAGCGCCGCCTCGGTGGCCCGGCGCTGCACCTCCTCGGGGGCGTACGAGACCGGGCCCGGGGCGTCCGCGGAGAGCGCGGTGTCGGCGTGGGCGTGCGGCTCGGCCGGCGCCGGCAGCAGCAGATGGCCGGACAGGTCCACCCGGGAGCCGGCGGTGCTCAGGCTGCCCGCCGTGCCGACGGCCTCGATCCGGCCCCGCGCGAGCCGCACGTCCACGGTCCGTCCGTCGGCCAGCCGGGCGTTCGACAGCAGGAGCGCGTGCGCGTCCCCGGTCGCCGCGCCGCCCGCGTCGCCCGCGTCGTCGGAGGGCGGACGGGGCTGCTTGCTGTCGGCCGACATCGGGCTCCTCACCAAGTCACCAAGATCGAGATCACGCAGCGTGGGGCAGAGCCTAGGGGCGGCCGGCGCCGCCTTCGGGGAGGAGCGCAATAGTCGTACCGATGAGTCCACGAGTGGCGTACGGGGCGGGGGCGCGGGCCCGCCGGAGGGCCCCGGCGAAACGGATTTGGGTGATGGGCCGCAGACCGTGTAATGTCTTCCTCGCTCGCCCCAATAGCTCAGTCGGCAGAGCGTCTCCATGGTAAGGAGAAGGTCTACGGTTCGATTCCGTATTGGGGCTCTGGTGCTGGGAATCCCGCCTTCGGGCGGGGTTGCCGACATCAAAGCGGTGTAGCTCAGTCGGTAGAGCAAGCGGCTCATAATCGCTGTGTCACCGGTTCAAGTCCGGTCACCGCTACACACGGTAGCCGATTGTGGGGTCGGTCCTGCGATCGGCTACTCTTTCATGCGTTCATCCATCCAATCCGTCCGTCAAGGAGCACTCACGTGGCTGCCACCGACGTCCGCCCGAAGATCACGCTGGCCTGCGTGGAGTGCAAGGAGCGGAACTACATCACCAAGAAGAACCGGCGTAACAACCCGGACCGTCTTGAGATGAAGAAGCACTGCCCCCGCTGCAACTCGCACACCGCGCACCGCGAGACGCGCTAATCAGGCTCGTTCACGAGGCCGTCCCCACCAGGGGGCGGCCTCGTGGCGTTTCCCGACACGCTCCGCACCATCGGCATAAAGATCCAGCAGGAGGTATCGAGTCCATGGCGCTCGACCAGTCCTTCGTGGGCCGGACCTATCCGCCCACCGCGCCCTACGAGGTCGGCCGCGAGAAGATCCGCGAATTCGCCGAAGCGGTCGGTGACGCGAATCCCGCGTACACCGATCCCGAGGCGGCCAAGGAACTCGGCCACCCCGACGTGATCGCCCCGCCGACCTTCGTGTTCGCCATCACCTTCAAGGCCGCCGGCCAGGTGATCGAGGACCCGCAGCTCGGCCTCGACTACAGCCGGGTCGTCCACGGCGACCAGAAGTTCGCCTATACCCGGCCCGTCCGCGCCGGCGACCGCCTCGCGGTCACCTCCACCATCGAGGCCGTCAAGTCGCTGGCCGGCAACGACATCCTGGACATCCGCGGCGAGGTCCACGACGAGACCGGCGAGCACGTCGTCACCGCCTGGACCAAGCTCGTCTCCCGCGCCCCCGAGGAGGCCTGACCATGACCGCGAAGATCGCCTACGCCGAGGTCGAGGCCGGCACCGAGCTGCCCGCGCAGACCTTCCCCGTGACCCGCGCCACCCTCGTCCGCTACGCGGGCGCCTCCGGGGACTTCAACCCGATCCACTGGAACGAGAAGTTCGCCGTCGAGGTCGGGCTCCCGGACGTCATCGCCCACGGCATGTTCACCATGGCCGAGGCGATCCGCGTCGTCACCGACTGGGCCGGCGACCCCGCCGCCGTCGTCGAGTACGGCGTCCGCTTCACCAAGCCCGTCGTCGTCCCCAACGACGGCGTCGGCGCCGTGATCGAGGTCTCCGCCAAGGTCGCCGCCAAGCTGGACGACAACCTCGTCCGCGTCGACCTCACGGCCACCAGCGCCGGACAGAAGGTGCTGGGGATGAGCCGGGCGGTCGTCCGCCTCGCCTGAGCGGCCACGACGGCTTGCTTTTTCGCCCGCGAAAAAGCAAGCCGTAATGTGGGGCGGGTGCAGCTCCTCAACGACGCCCCCCTCGCCCCCCTGACCACCTTCCGGCTCGGCGGTCCCGCCACCCGGCTCGTCACGGCCACCACCGACGACGAGGTGATCGCCGCGGTCCGCGAGGCCGAGGTCTCCGGGACGCCGCTGCTCGTCATCGGCGGCGGCTCCAACCTGGTCATCGGGGACAAGGGCTTCGAGGGGACCGCGCTGCGGATCGCCACCACCGGCTTCACCCTCGACGGGACCCGGCTGGAGGTCGCCGCCGGCGAGGTCTGGACCGACGTCGTCGCCCGGACCGTGGAGGCCGGACTCGCCGGGGTCGAGTGCCTCGCCGGCATCCCCGGCTCGGCCGGCGCCACCCCGATCCAGAACGTCGGCGCCTACGGGCAGGACGTCTCCGCCACGATCACCGAGGTCGTGGCGTACGACAGGGACGACCACCAGGTCGTCACGCTCACGAACGAGCAGTGCGACTTCTCGTACCGGCACAGCCTCTTCAAGAAGCTGCCGGACACCTACGTGGTGCTGCGCGTCCGTTTCGAGCTGGAGGACGCCGGCGGCATGTCCGCCCCGATCGCCTACGAGCAGACGGCCCGCGCCCTCGGCGTCGGGATGGGCGACCGGGTGCCGCTCGCCCGGGCCCGCGAGACCGTCCTGAAGCTGCGCGCGGACAAGGGCATGGTCCTGGACCCCGAGGACCACGACACCTGGTCCGCCGGGTCCTTCTTCACCAACCCGATCCTCACCAACGACGAGTTCGACGCCTTCCGGGCCCGTGTCGCCGAGCGGCTCGGGCCGGACGCCCAGGCCCCGGCCTTCCCGGTCGGGACCTCGTTCACCAAGACCTCCGCCGCCTGGCTCATCGACAAGGCCGGCTTCACCAAGGGGTACGGCTCCGGGCCCGCCCGGATCTCCACCAAGCACACCCTCGCCCTCACCAACCGCGGCGAGGCCACCACCGAGGACCTGCTCGCCCTCGCCCGCGAGGTCGTCGCCGGCGTCCGGGACGCCTTCGGGATCACCCTCGTCAACGAGCCCGTCACCGTGGGCGTGGAGCTCTAGTACGCCACCCCGACGCCCCGCCCGACCGTCGCCGGGTCGTCGAGCGACGCCAGCATCGCGTGGGCCACGTCCGCGCGGGCCAGGGTGCGGCCCCGGGGCGGATTGCCGCCGACGACCGTGCGGTAGCGGCCGGTGAGCGGCTTGTCCGTCAGCTTGGGCGGCCGGACCGAGGTCCAGTCGGCGGCGCCGGCGGCCAGCTCGGACTCCATGGCCCGCAGGTCGGTGTAGACGTCCTTCAGGACCCGGCTGATCACCGCCAGGACGGCCTTGTCGAGCAGGCCCTCGTCCTCCGGCGCCGGCCCCACGGGGGCCGCGCTCACCACCACCAGCCGCCGCACGCCCTCGGCGTCCATCGCGGCGAGCACCGGCCGGGTCAGCCGGGTGGCGACGCCCGCGGCCGCGTCCGCCCGGCTGCGGGCGCCCAGACCGGACAGGACCGCGTCCCGGCCGGCCACCGCCGGCCGCAGGGCCCCGGCGTCCGTGAGGTCGGCGCGGAAGACCTCCAGGCGATCCCCGGTCACCGCGAAGCGCGCGGGATCCCGCACGACCGCCGTCACCTCGTGCCCGGCCCCCAGGGCCTGCCGGACGATCTCCTGTCCGATGCCGCCGGTCGCACCGAAGACGGTGAGCTTCATGACGCAGCCTCCCGAGGTGGGTGAGTACTCACTCACCTCAGGGTGGGTGGATACTCGCTCACACGTCAAGCGTGCGTGGAGGATGCGTGGAACAGAAGCCGACCCGGACCCGGATCGTCGACGCCGCGCGCGACCTCATGGCCACCGTGGGCCTCGCCCGCACCACCACCAAGGAGATCGCCCGGGCGGCGGGCTGCTCGGAGGCCGCGCTCTACAAGCACTTCACCGGCAAGGAGGAGCTCTTCCTCGCCGTCCTCACGGAACGGCTGCCGCGGCTCGGCGGCCTCCTGGAGGCGCTCGCCGTCGACCCCGGCGACCGCACCGTCGAGGAGAACCTCACCGAGATCGCCCGCCGGGCCGCCCTCTTCTACGAGCAGTCCTTCCCGATCGCCGCCTCGCTGTACGCCGAGCCCCGGCTCAAGGCCCGCCACGACGCCGGCATGCGGGAACTCGGGGCCGGACCGCACCAGCCGATCGAGGGCCTCACCGCCTACCTCCGGGCCGAGCAGCGGCACGGCCGCATCGGCCCCCACGCCGACCCGCAGGCCGCCGCCGCCCTCCTCCTCGGGGCCTGCGTCCAGCGGGCCTTCGCCTACGGGACGACCCCGGAGGGGGAGCCGCCGCAGCCGCTGGACGCCTTCGCGGCCGCCGTCGCCCGCACCCTGATCAGGGGCCTCAGCTAGCCAGCCAGCCGTCGATCCCGGCCAGCAGCTCCTTCCGCACGCCCTCCGGGGCCGCCGAGCCGCGGACCGACTGCCGGGCCAGCTCCGCCAGCTCCTCGTCCGTGAAGCCGTGGTGGCGGCGGGCGATCTCGTACTGGGCGGCCAGCCGGGAGCCGAAGAGGAGCGGGTCGTCGGCGCCGAGGGCCATCGGGACGCCCGCCTCGAAGAGGGCGCGCAGGGGGACGTCCTCGTGCTTCTCGTAGACGCCCAGGGCCACGTTCGACGCCGGGCACACCTCGCACGTCACGCCGCGCTCGGCGAGCTTGCGCAGCAGCCGCTCGTCCTCGGCCGCCCGCACGCCGTGCCCGACGCGGGCCGCCCGCAGGTCGTCCAGGCAGTCGCGCACGGAGGAGGGGCCGGTCAGCTCGCCGCCGTGCGGGGCCGCCAGGAGGCCGCCCTCGCGGGCGATCGCGAAGGCCCGGTCGAAGTCGCGGGCCATGCCCCGGCGCTCGTCGTTGGAGAGCCCGAAGCCCACCACGCCCCGGTCCGCGTACCGCACCGCCAGCCGCGCCAGGGTGCGGGCCTCCAGCGGGTGCTTCATCCGGTTCGCGGCCACCAGGACGCGCATGCCGAGGCCGGTCTCCCGGGAGGCCGCGTCGACCGCGTCCAGGATGATCTCCAGGGCCGGGATGAGGCCGCCCAGGTGCGGCGCGTACGAGGTCGGGTCGACCTGGATCTCCAGCCACCCCGAACCGTCCCGCACGTCCTCCTGCGCCGCCTCCCGCACCAGCCGCCGGATGTCCTCCGGCGAACGCAGGCAGGAGCGGGCGATGTCGTACAGGCGCTGGAAGCGGAACCAGCCGCGCTCGTCGGTCGCGCGCAGCTGCGGCGGCGTCCCGCTCTTCAAGGCCTCCGGCAGGTGCACCCCGTACTTGTCGGCCAGTTCGAGGAGGGTCGAGGGCCGCATCGAACCGGTGAAGTGCAGGTGCAGGTGGGCCTTGGGCAACAGGGTGAGATCGCGGGGGTGCTCCATCGCCCGATCCTGCCTTACCCGAATGGCGGTATGCACGGCGATTCCCCGATCGATACCCGACCGAACGCAAAAACGGGCCCCGGTTCCGGCGGAACCGGGGCCCGTCGCCGTGCGCGGCGGATCAGTCGCGGGCCTCGGCCAGCAGCTTCTGGATCCGGGACACGCCCTCCACCAGGTCCTCGTCACCGAGCGCGTACGAGAGGCGCAGGTAGCCGGGGGTGCCGAAGGCCTCGCCCGGGACGACCGCGACCTCGGCCTCGTCCAGGATCAGCGCGGCCAGCTCGACGGAGCTCTGCGGGCGCTTGCCGCGGATCTCCTTGCCGAGCAGCCCCTTCACCGACGGGTACGCGTAGAACGCGCCCTCGGGGGTCGGGCAGTAGACGCCCTCGATCTCGTTGAGCATCCGCACGATCGTCTGGCGGCGCCGGTCGAAGGCGGTGCGCATCTCCGCGACCGCGTCCAGGTTCCCGGAGACGGCGGCCAGCGCGGCGACCTGCGCCACGTTGGAGACGTTCGAGGTGGCGTGCGACTGGAGGTTGGTCGCCGCCTTCACGACGTCCTTCGGGCCCACGATCCACCCGACGCGCCAGCCGGTCATCGCGTACGTCTTGGCCACGCCGTTGACGACGATGCACTTGTCGCGCAGCTCGGGCACGATCGCCGGCAGCGAGGTGAACTTCGCGTCGCCGTAGACCAGGTGCTCGTAGATCTCGTCGGTGAGGACCCACAGGCCGTGCTCGACGGCCCAGCGGCCGATCGCCTCGGCGTCGGCCTCGCTGTAGACGGCGCCCGTCGGGTTCGAGGGGGAGACGAAGAGGACGACCTTGGTCCGCTCCGTGCGGGCCGCCTCCAGCTGCTCCACCGAGACGCGGTAGCCGGTCGTCTCGTCGGCCACGACCTCCACCGGGACACCGCCGGCGAGCCGGATCGACTCCGGGTAGGTGGTCCAGTACGGGGCCGGGACGATGACCTCGTCGCCCGGGTCGAGGATCGCGGCGAAGGCCTCGTAGATCGCCTGCTTGCCGCCGTTGGTCACCAGGACCTGGGAGGCGTCCACCTCGTAGCCGGAGTCGCGGAGCGTCTTGGCGGCGATCGCGGCCTTCAGCTCGGGCAGGCCGCCGGCCGGCGTGTAGCGGTGGTACTTCGGGTTCTTGCAGGCCTCGACGGCCGCGTCGACGATGTAGTCCGGGGTCGGGAAGTCGGGCTCGCCGGCGCCGAAACCGATCACCGGGCGCCCGGCGGCCTTGAGGGCCTTGGCCTTGGCGTCGACGGCGAGGGTGGCGGACTCGGAGATCGCACCGATCCGGGCGGAGACCCGACGCTCGGTGGGAGGGGTAGCAGCGCTCATACGGCCATCGTCCCAGACCCCCTCGCGGCCCGGCACACAGGTTTCAGGGAGCGGACAGGAGCGGTCGATACCGGTCGGGAAGGGGCCCGCGGGCAGGTCGGCGCGGTTCCTGTTCGACGCGGGGGCCCAAGGTCACG
The DNA here is from genome assembly GCF_042746075.1 of Streptomyces sp. NPDC058758. Classification (NCBI taxonomy): domain Bacteria; kingdom Bacillati; phylum Actinomycetota; class Actinomycetes; order Kitasatosporales; family Streptomycetaceae; genus Streptomyces; species Streptomyces sp. NPDC058758. The sequence goes on from NZ_JBHYPS010000014.1 coordinate 90,213, forward strand.
TACACTCACTCCTCGTTGGCCCGCACCGGCCCCGTCACACATGGGGTAGGTTGGGGGACACCGCAAAGGGTCGTAGCTCAATTGGTAGAGCACCGGTCTCCAAAACCGGCGGTTGGGGGTTCAAGTCCCTCCGGCCCTGCTACACACACCGCCAGGTTGTGTGCGCATGTACGTCTTCATTGCATTGTCGTGCGGCTCCACCCGGGCGCGGCACGGCCACGACCCGGAATCAGGTGAGAGATCGTGACGGACGCCGTTGGCTCCATCGACATGCCTGATGCCGAAGACGCGTCCGAGTCGAAGAAGAAGGGCCGCAAGGGCGGCAAGCGCGGGAAGAAGGGCCCCCTGGGCCGTCTCGCCGTCTTCTACCGGCAGATCATCGCCGAGCTCCGCAAGGTCGTCTGGCCCACGCGTAGTCAGCTCACCTCGTACACCACGGTCGTCATCGTCTTCGTGGTCGTGATGATCGGCCTGGTGACCGTGATTGACTTTGGCTTCCAGGAAGCAGTCAAGTACGTCTTCGGCTGACTTTTTGTTCCACCCCATCTGTATCGCAGGAAGAAGCAGCCACCGTGTCTGACGCGAACCTGAACGACGCCTTCGAGTCCGAGTCCGTCGAGGACGAGCTGGACATCGTCGAGGCCGCCGACGAGGACGAGGCTGCGGACGCCGCGGCGGACGACGCCGTCGAGGACTTCGCGGACGACGAGGACGCGGACGACGAGTCCGAGCCCGTCGCCGACGAGACCGAGGACGACGAGGCCGCCGAGGACGAGTCCGACGAGGACGACGCCGAGGTCGAGGACGCGATCGAGGAGACCGAGGAGGAGGCCGAGCCGGCCGCCCCCGTCGACCCCGTCGCCGCGCTCCGCGAGGAGCTGCGCACGCTGCCCGGCGAGTGGTACGTCATCCACACCTACGCGGGCTACGAGAAGCGCGTGAAGGCCAACCTGGAGCAGCGCGCCGTCTCGCTCAACGTCGAGGACTTCATCTACCAGGCCGAGGTGCCCGAGGAAGAGATCGTCCAGATCAAGGGCGGCGAGCGGAAGAACGTCAAGCAGAACAAGCTCCCCGGCTACGTCCTCGTCCGCATGGACCTGACCAACGAGTCCTGGGGCGTCGTCCGCAACACCCCCGGCGTCACCGGCTTCGTGGGCAACGCCTACGACCCGTACCCGCTGACCCTGGACGAGATCGTCAAGATGCTCGCCCCGGAGGCCGAGGAGAAGGCCGCCCGCGAGGCCGCCGAGGCCGAGGGCAAGCCGGCTCCGGCCCGCAAGCTGGAGGTCCAGGTCCTCGACTTCGAGGTCGGCGACTCGGTCACCGTCACCGACGGCCCCTTCGCCACCCTCCAGGCCACGATCAACGAGATCAACCCGGACTCGAAGAAGGTCAAGGGCCTCGTCGAGATCTTCGGCCGCGAGACCCCGGTCGAGCTCAGCTTCGACCAGATCCAGAAGAACTGACCGCCTTCCCGGTCGTTCGCTGGATCGTCACCGAGTTTCCGAACAGGTCAGAGGGGCTGTCACAGCCCCTCTGACCTGCTCGGTTTTTGGACGCACGACCATACCCGTTATCGTTGTGCGGTATGCCTCCATCCGGATGACCGGATGGATCGGCTGAAAACTCTCACTAGGACCCGGAGAGAGCAATGCCTCCCAAGAAGAAGAAGGTCACGGGGCTCATCAAGCTCCAGATCAACGCCGGTGCGGCCAACCCGGCCCCGCCGGTCGGCCCCGCGCTCGGCCAGCACGGCGTCAACATCATGGAGTTCTGCAAGGCCTACAACGCCGCGACCGAGTCGCAGCGTGGCTGGGTGATCCCGGTGGAGATCACGGTCTACGAGGACCGCTCCTTCACCTTCATCACCAAGACCCCGCCGGCCGCGAAGATGATCCTCAAGGCCGCGGGCGTGGAGAAGGGCTCCGGCGAGCCGCACAAGACCAAGGTCGCCAAGATCACCGAGGCGCAGGTCCGCGAGATCGCCACCACCAAGATGCCCGACCTCAACGCGAACGACCTGGACGCCGCGTCGAAGATCATCGCCGGCACCGCCCGTTCCATGGGCATCACGGTCGAGGGCTGATCACCCCCCCTCGTGACCTCAGTGGTAGGGCCAGCGCTTGGTCCGCACCACGACTCCACACCTGAAACACCACAGGAGCAGAAGTGAAGCGCAGCAAGTCCCTCCGCGCTGCGGACGCCAAGGTCGACCGGGAGAAGCTCTACGCTCCCCTCGAGGCCGTCCGCCTTGCCAAGGAGACCTCCACCACGAAGTTCGACGGCACCGTCGAGGTCGCCTTCCGCCTGGGTGTCGACCCGCGCAAGGCCGACCAGATGGTCCGTGGCACCGTGAACCTCCCGCACGGCACCGGCAAGACCGCCCGGGTCCTGGTCTTCGCGACCGGTGAGCGTGCCGAGGCCGCGGTTGCCGCGGGCGCCGACATCGTCGGTTCCGACGAGCTGATCGACGAGATCGCCAAGGGCCAGCGCCTGAACGAGTTCGACGCCGTGGTCGCCACCCCGGACCTCATGGGCAAGGTCGGCCGCCTCGGCCGCGTGCTCGGTCCGCGTGGTCTCATGCCGAACCCGAAGACCGGCACCGTCACCCCCGACGTCGCCAAGGCCGTCAACGACATCAAGGGCGGCAAGATCGAGTTCCGCGTCGACAAGCACTCGAACCTGCACTTCATCATCGGCAAGACGTCCTTCGACGACACGCAGCTGGTGGAGAACTACGGTGCGGCCCTGGAGGAGATCCTCCGTCTGAAGCCGTCCGCCGCCAAGGGCCGCTACATCAAGAAGGCCGCCATCAGCACCACGATGGGCCCCGGCATCCCGGTCGACTCGAACCGCACCCGTAACCTCCTCGTCGAGGAGGACCCGGCCGCGGTCTGAGCCTTCCGGCTCTGACGCAGTCAGTCTGAAAGCCGCCCCCCGTTCCTCTCCGGAGGAACGGGGGGCGGCTTTTTTCGCGTCTCCTCCTGTCGTAGCCGTCCGATACGGTTCAAGGGAACGCAAAGACGATGATCACGAAGATCAAGGGGTGGGGAACACCTATGAGCAAGTCCTCCTGGAAGCGCGCGGGCGTCGCGACCCTCTCCGCGGCGGCTCTCGTTGCGGGCCTGGCCGGCTGTGACGACGGCGACGCGAAGGCGGCCGGCAAGGCCCTCGCCGACCCGCTGCAGGCCCTCACGGCGGCGTACGAGAAGACCTCGGCGGCGAAGTCCGCCAAGTTCCGCATGACGATGGAGGTGGAGGGCACCGGTGCCGACGCCGGCACCATCACCATGACCGGCGTGCAGGGCTGGGACCCGACCCTCATGGACGTCACCATGTCCGGCGGCGCCTTCGCCGCCGGGAAGTCCGCGGGCGGACCCGACAAGATGCGCATGATCATGCGCGACGACGTCATGTACATGGACATGGGCGAGAAGCAGGCCGCCCAGATGGACGGCAAGCGCTGGATCAAGATGGACCTCGCCGGCCTCGCGGAGGAGTCCGGCGACGCCTCCCTCCAGCAGCTGACCCAGGGCATGGGCGGCAGCACCAACCAGGACCCCGCGCAGCAGCTCGCGATCCTCCTGGAGTCCCCCGGCATCAAGCACGTCGGGCCGGAGAAGGTCGAGGGCGTCGACACCGAGCACTACAAGGGCTCGGTCTCCATGGACGAGGTCCTCAAGAACGACAAGTCGTTCAAGGGCATGACGGCGGAGCAGCGCAAGTCCTTCACCGCGACCCTGGAGAAGTCCGGCGTCGAGGGGTACGACACCGAGCTCTGGGTCGACCAGAACGGCTACCCGGCGAAGATGATCGTCGACATGGAGATGCCGCAGGGCGCGGTGAAGCTGACCGCCTTCTACTCCGACTACGGCACCCAGGCCGCCGTCGAGGCGCCGCCGGCCGGGGAGACCGTGGACTTCCTGGAGATGATGAAGGGCATGTCCGGAGAGGGCGCCGAAGGCTGATTTGCCCATGGCCCAGGCCATCACGTACGCTTCCACAGAAGCCAAAGACCGCTGGTCGTTGCTGTGCCCTTACCGGGTGCGGTGGCCGAAGGATCCGTTGACGACGGACGACCCGCGCAGGTGACTGTGGAAAGTTCCCGGACGTTTCGTCCGGTCGAGCTCAGCCCCGTGCGCCTGCGCCGGGGCGTTTTGCTTGTTCAGCCCCTTCTGAGCGGTCCTCATCACCCGGAAGGAGGCGAACGCACTATGCCGACGCCCAACAAGGCTGCATCGGTGGCCGAGCTCAAGGACGCGTTCCAGAGCTCCAACGCCGCCGTGCTGACCGAGTACCGGGGTCTCACCGTCGCGCAGCTCAAGACGCTGCGCCGCTCGCTCGGTGAGAACGCCCAGTACGCCGTGGTGAAGAACACGCTGACCAAGATTGCGGCCAACGAGGCCGGGATCACCGCACTGGACGAGCACTTCGCTGGTCCGACCGCGGTCGCCTTCGTCACCGGTGACCCGGTGGAGTCGGCGAAGGCCCTGCGTGACTTCGCCAAGGAGAACCCGAACCTCATCATCAAGGCCGGTGTCCTTGACGGTAAGGCTCTCTCCGCCGACGACATCAAGAAGCTTGCGGACCTCGAGTCCCGCGAGGTTCTGCTCAGCAAGCTGGCCGGCGCCTTCAAGGGCAAGCAGTCTCAGGCTGCTCAGCTCTTCCAGGCTCTGCCGTCGAAGCTCGTCCGCACCGTGGACGCGCTCCGTGCCAAGCAGGCCGAGCAGGGCGGTGCCGAGTAATTCGGCTCGCGCATTGATCCGCGCCGCCTAGCGCGCGGGTCGTAGCGGGCCGTTACGCCCGCCTCTACAGACACATCGGCACCTGCCGAATTAGTGGAAGGATCGCCCATCATGGCGAAGCTCTCTCAGGACGACCTCCTCGCCCAGTTCGAGGAGATGACCCTCATCGAGCTCTCCGAGTTCGTGAAGGCCTTCGAGGAGAAGTTCGACGTCACCGCCGCCGCGGCCGTCGCCGTTGCCGCCCCCGCCGCCGGTGGTGGCGACGCTGCCGGTGCCGCCGAGGAGCAGGACGAGTTCGACGTCATCCTCGAGGGTGCCGGCGACAAGAAGATCCAGGTCATCAAGGTCGTGCGCGAGCTCACCTCCCTGGGCCTCAAGGAGGCCAAGGACCTCGTCGACGGCACCCCGAAGCCGGTCCTCGAGAAGGTCGCGAAGGAGGCCGCTGACAAGGCCGCCGAGGCCCTCAAGGCCGCCGGTGCCTCCGTCACGGTCAAGTAAGACCGTTTCGGTTCGCTGAGCCGAATCCCGCCCCCGTGTAACGCGGAGGCACCGAAAGGCGATCATCCATCTGGGTGGTCGCCTTTCGGCGTTCCCGGGACCCGCGTGGCGGGGGTCCTGCGAGCCGCCGGAAGCGGAGTATGGTGATCTTCGCCGTGCGCCGCTCGCGGGCGGGGGCCTTGACGAACGGCACGCCGCGCGCAATTCTCAGGACGCGTCGTCAAACGATCCGATTCCGAGGCATGGATCGACGACCGAACGGGCAGTATCGAGGTGCGCCGCACGGCGCGAGTACCGCGGAGTTGAGAGCAACGAGGGTCGCGAGGAAGTCGCCCTGGACATCAGTGGGCCAAGTGGCTACACTGTCCCTTTGCGCTGCCTGTTAGCTGCCCCCTGCCCGTCACCAGGGGCATACCTTCGCATCAGCTTCGTGGACCGACCCCGTCTGACCTGGCCTTTTGGTCACTTCAGGAAACGTCTGCCGTGAAGCGTTGCTGGGGACCGGTACGCGCGTAGTGAGTCCGAGCCCTCGGAAGGACCCCCTCTTGGCCGCCTCGCGCAACGCCTCGAACAACATGAACAACGCCGCCAGCACCGCCCCGCTGCGCATCTCCTTCGCAAAGATCAAGGAGCCCCTCGAGGTTCCGAACCTCCTCGCGCTGCAGACCGAGAGCTTTGACTGGCTGCTCGGCAACGCCGCCTGGAAGGCTCGCGTCGAGGCCGCCCTCGAGTCGGGACAGGACGTCCCCACGAAGTCCGGTCTGGAGGAGATCTTCGAGGAGATCTCCCCGATCGAGGACTTCTCCGGGTCGATGTCGCTGACCTTCCGCGACCACCGCTTCGAGCCCCCGAAGAACAGCATCGACGAGTGCAAGGACCGTGACTTCACGTACGGCGCCCCGCTCTTCGTCACCGCCGAGTTCACCAACAACGAGACCGGCGAGATCAAGTCCCAGACGGTCTTCATGGGCGACTTCCCGCTCATGACGAACAAGGGCACCTTCGTCATCAACGGCACCGAGCGTGTCGTCGTCTCGCAGCTCGTCCGCTCGCCGGGCGTCTACTTCGACTCCTCCATCGACAAGACGTCCGACAAGGACATCTTCTCCGCCAAGATCATCCCGTCCCGGGGTGCCTGGCTGGAGATGGAGATCGACAAGCGCGACCTCGTCGGTGTCCGCATCGACCGCAAGCGCAAGCAGTCCGTCACCGTCCTCCTCAAGGCCCTCGGCTGGACCACCGAGCAGATCCTCCAGGAGTTCGGCGAGTACGAGTCCATGCGCGCCACCCTGGAGAAGGACCACACCCAGGGCCAGGACGACGCGCTGCTCGACATCTACCGCAAGCTGCGTCCGGGCGAGCCGCCGACCCGCGAGGCCGCTCAGACGCTGCTCGAGAACCTCTACTTCAACCCGAAGCGCTACGACCTCGCGAAGGTCGGCCGCTACAAGGTGAACAAGAAGCTCGGCGCCGACGAGCCGCTGGACGCCGGCGTGCTCACGACCGACGACATCATCGCCACGATCAAGTACCTCGTGAAGCTCCACGCGGGCGAGACCGAGACGATCGGCGAGAACGGCAACGAGATCGTCGTCGAGACCGACGACATCGACCACTTCGGCAACCGTCGTCTGCGCAACGTCGGCGAGCTCATCCAGAACCAGGTCCGCACGGGTCTGGCCCGCATGGAGCGCGTCGTCCGCGAGCGCATGACCACCCAGGACGTCGAGGCGATCACGCCGCAGACCCTGATCAACATCCGGCCGGTCGTCGCCTCCATCAAGGAGTTCTTCGGCACCAGCCAGCTGTCCCAGTTCATGGACCAGAACAACCCGCTCTCGGGTCTGACGCACAAGCGTCGTCTGTCCGCGCTGGGCCCCGGTGGTCTCTCCCGCGAGCGGGCCGGCTTCGAGGTCCGAGACGTGCACCCGTCCCACTACGGACGCATGTGCCCGATCGAGACCCCCGAAGGCCCGAACATCGGTCTGATCGGTTCGCTCGCCTCGTACGGCCGCGTCAACGCGTTCGGCTTCATCGAGACGCCGTACCGCAAGGTCGTCGACGGCCGGGTCACCGACGAGGTCGACTACGTCACCGCCGACGAGGAGGACCGGTTCGTCATCGCGCAGGCCAACGCCGCGCTCGACGACGAACTGCGCTTCACCGAGAACCGCGTCCTGGTCCGCAAGCGCGGCGGCGAGGTCGACTACGTCGAGCCGTCGGACGTGGACTACATGGACGTCTCGCCGCGCCAGATGGTGTCGGTCGCGACCGCCATGATCCCCTTCCTCGAGCACGACGACGCCAACCGTGCCCTCATGGGCGCGAACATGATGCGTCAGGCGGTGCCGCTGATTAAGTCGGAGGCCCCGCTCGTCGGCACCGGCATGGAGTACCGCTGCGCCACCGACGCCGGCGACGTGCTCAAGGCCGAGAAGAGCGGTGTCGTCCAGGAGCTGTCGGCCGACTACGTCACGGTCGCCAACGACGACGGCACGTACAACACGTACCGCCTGCACAAGTTCTCCCGCTCGAACCAGGGCACCTCGGTCAACCAGAAGGTCGTCGTCAACGAGGGCGACCACGTCATCGAGGGCCAGGTCCTCGCCGACGGCCCCGCCACCGAAGACGGCGAGATGGCGCTCGGCAAGAACCTGCTCGTGGCGTTCATGCCGTGGGAGGGCCACAACTACGAGGACGCGATCATCCTGTCGCAGCGCCTCGTGCAGGACGACGTCCTCTCCTCGATCCACATCGAGGAGCACGAGGTCGACGCCCGTGACACCAAGCTCGGCCCCGAGGAGATCACCCGGGACATCCCGAACGTCTCCGAGGAGGTCCTCGCCGACCTCGACGAGCGCGGCATCATCCGCATCGGTGCCGAGGTCGTCGCCGGCGACATCCTGGTCGGCAAGGTCACGCCCAAGGGCGAGACCGAGCTGACCCCGGAGGAGCGCCTGCTCCGCGCGATCTTCGGCGAGAAGGCGCGCGAGGTCCGCGACACCTCGCTGAAGGTCCCGCACGGCGAGATCGGCAAGATCATCGGCGTCCGCGTCTTCGACCGCGAGGAGGGCGACGAGCTTCCCCCGGGCGTGAACCAGCTGGTCCGCGTCTACGTCGCCCAGAAGCGCAAGATCACCGACGGTGACAAGCTCGCCGGCCGCCACGGCAACAAGGGCGTCATCTCCAAGATCCTGCCGATCGAGGACATGCCGTTCCTTGAGGACGGCACCCCGGTCGACATCATCCTCAACCCGCTGGGCGTCCCGTCCCGAATGAACCCGGGACAGGTCCTGGAGATCCACCTCGGCTGGCTCGCCAGCCGCGGCTGGGACGTCTCCGGCCTCGCGGACGAGTGGGCGCAGCGCCTCCAGGCGATCGGCGCCGACCAGGTCGCCCCCGGCACCAACGTCGCCACCCCCGTCTTCGACGGTGCGCGCGAGGACGAGCTGGCCGGCCTGCTCAACCACACCATCCCGAACCGCGACGGCGAGCGCATGGTGCTCCCGACCGGCAAGGCGAGGCTGTTCGACGGCCGCTCCGGCGAGCCGTTCCCGGACCCGATCTCCGTCGGGTACATGTACATCCTCAAGCTCCACCACCTGGTCGACGACAAGCTGCACGCGCGTTCGACCGGCCCGTACTCGATGATCACCCAGCAGCCGCTGGGTGGTAAGGCCCAGTTCGGTGGCCAGCGCTTCGGTGAGATGGAGGTGTGGGCGCTGGAGGCTTACGGCGCCGCGTACGCCCTCCAGGAGCTGCTGACGATCAAGTCCGACGACGTGACCGGCCGCGTGAAGGTCTACGAGGCCATCGTCAAGGGCGAGAACATCCCTGAGCCCGGCATCCCCGAGTCCTTCAAGGTGCTCATCAAGGAGATGCAGTCCCTGTGCCTCAACGTGGAGGTGCTGTCCTCGGACGGCATGTCCATCGAGATGCGCGACACCGACGAGGACGTCTTCCGCGCAGCGGAGGAGCTCGGCATCGACCTGTCCCGGCGCGAGCCGAGCAGCGTCGAAGAGGTCTGACGGGAGTCCGGCGGACCTTGAGTGATCAAGGTCCGCCGGCCCCAGGACCCCCGTATCAGACCCCACAGCCTTACAACCCTGAGAGGGATTGACGCATAGTGCTCGACGTCAACTTCTTCGACGAGCTCCGGATCGGTCTGGCCACCGCTGACGACATCCGTCAGTGGAGCCACGGCGAGGTCAAGAAGCCGGAGACCATCAACTACCGCACCCTGAAGCCCGAGAAGGACGGACTCTTCTGCGAGAAGATCTTCGGTCCGACCCGGGACTGGGAGTGCTACTGCGGCAAGTACAAGCGCGTCCGCTTCAAGGGCATCATCTGCGAGCGGTGTGGCGTCGAGGTCACCCGCGCCAAGGTGCGCCGTGAGCGGATGGGCCACATCGAGCTGGCCGCTCCCGTCACCCACATCTGGTACTTCAAGGGCGTCCCGTCGCGCCTCGGATACCTGCTGGACCTCGCCCCGAAGGACCTCGAGAAGGTCATCTACTTCGCGGCGTACATGATCACCTTCGTCGACGACGAGCGCCGCACCCGCGACCTCCCGTCGCTGGAGGCCCACGTCTCCGTCGAGCGCCAGCAGATCGAGCAGCGCCGCGACTCCGACCTGGAGAACCGCGCCAAGAAGCTCGAGTCCGACCTGGCCGAGCTGGAGGCCGAGGGCGCCAAGGCCGACGTGCGCCGCAAGGTGCGCGAGGGCGCCGAGCGCGAGATGAAGCAGCTGCGCGACCGCGCGCAGCGCGAGATCGACCGTCTGGACGAGGTCTGGTCCCGCTTCAAGAACCTCAAGGTCCAGGACCTGGAGGGCGACGAGCTCCTCTACCGCGAGCTGCGCGACCGCTTCGGCACGTACTTCGACGGCTCGATGGGTGCCGCGGCGCTGCAGAAGCGCCTGGAGTCCTTCGACCTCGAGGAGGAGGCCGAGAAGCTCCGCGAGATCATCCGCACCGGCAAGGGCCAGAAGAAGACCCGCGCGCTCAAGCGCCTCAAGGTCGTCTCCGCGTTCCTGCAGACCGCGAACAGCCCCAAGGGCATGGTTCTCGACTGCGTGCCGGTCATCCCGCCGGACCTCCGTCCGATGGTGCAGCTGGACGGTGGCCGCTTCGCGACCTCCGACCTGAACGACCTGTACCGCCGCGTGATCAACCGCAACAACCGCCTGAAGCGGCTTCTCGACCTCGGCGCGCCCGAGATCATCGTGAACAACGAGAAGCGCATGCTCCAGGAGGCCGTCGACGCGCTGTTCGACAACGGCCGTCGCGGTCGCCCGGTCACGGGCCCCGGCAACCGCCCGCTGAAGTCCCTGAGCGACATGCTCAAGGGCAAGCAGGGTCGTTTCCGTCAGAACCTGCTCGGCAAGCGCGTCGACTACTCGGCGCGTTCCGTCATCGTCGTCGGCCCGCAGCTCAAGCTGCACCAGTGCGGTCTGCCGAAGGCCATGGCGCTGGAGCTCTTCAAGCCGTTCGTGATGAAGCGCCTGGTCGACCTGAACCACGCGCAGAACATCAAGAGCGCGAAGCGGATGGTCGAGCGCGGCCGCACGGTCGTGTACGACGTCCTCGAAGAGGTCATCGCCGAGCACCCGGTCCTGCTGAACCGTGCGCCCACGCTGCACCGCCTCGGCATCCAGGCCTTCGAGCCGCAGCTGGTCGAGGGCAAGGCCATCCAGATCCACCCGCTCGTCTGCACCGCGTTCAACGCGGACTTCGACGGTGACCAGATGGCCGTCCACCTGCCGCTCTCCGCGGAGGCGCAGGCCGAGGCCCGCATCCTGATGCTGTCCTCGAACAACATCCTCAAGCCGGCCGACGGCCGCCCGGTGACGATGCCGACCCAGGACATGGTCCTCGGTCTGTTCTTCCTCACCACCGACGGCGAGCTGCGTGACACCAAGGGCGAGGGCCGCGCGTTCGGCTCCACGGCCGAGGCGATCATGGCCTTCGACGCCGGCGAGCTCGCGCTCCAGTCGGAGATCGACATCCGCTTCCCGATCGGCACCGTCCCGCCGCGCGGCTGGGTCCCCCCGGTCGCCGAGGAGGGCGAGCCGGAGTGGCAGCAGGGCGACAGCTTCCGTCTGCGGACGACGCTGGGCCGTGCGCTCTTCAACGAGCTGCTGCCCGAGGACTACCCGTTCGTCGACTACTCGGTGGGCAAGAAGCAGCTCTCCGAGATCGTCAACGACCTGGCGGAGCGCTACCCCAAGGTCATCGTGGCGGCGACGCTCGACAACCTGAAGGCGGCCGGCTTCCACTGGGCGACCCGTTCGGGCGTCACCGTGGCCATCTCCGATGTCGTCGTGCCCGAGGCCAAGAAGGCCATCGTCAAGGGCTACGAGGAGCAGGACGAGAAGGTCCAGAAGCAGTACGAGCGCGGTCTCATCACGAAGGAAGAGCGCACTCAGGAGCTCATCGCGATCTGGACCAAGGCGACCAACGAGGTCGCCGAGGCGATGAACGCGAACTTCCCGCGGACGAACCCGATCTTCATGATGGTGGACTCGGGCGCCCGAGGAAACATGATGCAGATGCGTCAGATCGCCGGTATGCGTGGTCTGGTGTCGAACGCCAAGAACGAGACGATCCCGCGTCCCATCAAGGCGTCCTTCCGCGAGGGCCTCACCGTCCTCGAGTACTTCATCTCGACGCACGGTGCCCGTAAGGGTCTCGCCGACACCGCCCTGCGTACCGCCGACTCGGGTTACCTGACCCGTCGTCTGGTGGACGTCTCGCAGGACGTGATCATCCGCGAGGAGGACTGTGGCACCGAGCGCGGTCTGAAGCTGCGGATCGCGGCCAAGGACGAGGCCGGTGTCCTGCGGAAGACGGACGACGTCGAGACCTCCGTGTACGCGCGGATGCTCGCCGAGGACGTCGTCGTCGACGGCAAGGTCATCGCGCCGGCCAACGTCGACCTGGGCGACGTGCTCATCGACGCCCTGGTCAACGCGGGCGTCGAGGAGGTCAAGACCCGCTCGGTCCTGACCTGCGAGTCCGCCGTCGGCACCTGTGCCTTCTGCTACGGCCGCTCGCTGGCCACCGGCAAGCTGGTCGACATCGGTGAGGCGGTCGGCATCATCGCCGCCCAGTCCATCGGTGAGCCCGGTACCCAGCTGACGATGCGTACCTTCCACACCGGTGGTGTGGCCGGTGACGACATCACCCAGGGTCTGCCGCGTGTCGTCGAGCTCTTCGAGGCGCGTCAGCCCAAGGGTGTCGCCCCGATCTCCGAGGCGGCCGGTCGCGTCCGCATCGAGGAGACCGAGAAGACCAAGAAGATCGTCGTCACCCCGGACGACGGCACCGACGAGACGGCGTTCCCGATCTCGAAGCGTGCCCGTCTGCTCGTGGGCGAGGGCGACCACGTCGAGGTGGGCCAGAAGCTCACCGTGGGTGCCACCAACCCGCACGACGTGCTCCGGATCCTCGGTCAGCGCGCGGTCCAGGTCCACCTGGTCGGCGAGGTCCAGAAGGTCTACAACTCGCAGGGCGTGTCGATCCACGACAAGCACATCGAGATCATCATCCGGCAGATGCTCCGCCGCGTGACGATCATCGAGTCCGGCGACGCGGAGCTCCTCCCGGGCGAGCTGGTCGAGCGGTCGAAGTTCGAGCAGGAGAACCGTCGCGTGGTCACCGAGGGCGGTCACCCCGCCTCCGGCCGTCCGCAGCTGATGGGTATCACCAAGGCCTCGCTCGCGACGGAGTCCTGGCTGTCGGCCGCCTCCTTCCAGGAGACGACCCGAGTCCTGACGGACGCGGCGATCAACGCCAAGTCCGACAGCCTCATCGGCCTCAAGGAGAACGTCATCATCGGTAAGCTCATCCCGGCCGGTACGGGTCTGTCCCGCTACCGCAACATCCGGGTCGAGCCGACCGAGGAGGCCAAGGCGGCGATGTACTCGTCCGTCGGCTACGACGACCTCGACTACTCGCCGTTCGGCACCGGCTCCGGCCAGGCCGTTCCGCTGGAGGACTACGACTACGGTCCGTACAACCAGTAAGCGAGTCGCTTGACCGAAGGGCGGCCACCCCGTTGCGCACGGGGTGGCCGCCCTTCGGGGTTTCACCGGGAGGCGAGCTCCCAGAGCGCGACGAGCACGCCCGCGCCCGCGGTCATCGCCGCGATCGAGGCGAGCGGCCAGCGGGCCCGCTCCAGGTCGTCGAGCCTGGCCTCGTGGTCGGCGAGCTGCTTGTCGGTCTGGTCGCTGCGCTGGACGAGCAGGGCGAGCGAGCCGTCGACGCGGGCGAAGCCGGCTTCGAGGGTGCCGCGGAGCCGTTCCAGTTCGAGCGCCACCGCCACCGGGTCGTTCGGGTCAGCCTCGGTCATCGGCGCCGCCCGGGTCCGTCCGCAGCCACGAGGGCAGCAGGAGTTGTACGGCGGGGACCGCCATGGCCCGGGTGAGGGCGCCGGCGACGGCGAGCGCCCCGGCGACCCAGGGCAGGGTGGCGGGGAGGCCGGAGGCGTCGACGAGCCCCGGCAGGACCAGGGCGAGGGCGACGGCGGTCTGCAGCACGGTGCGGGCCGTGCGCTTCGCGGCTTCGGACATGGGTTCTGACTCCTCGGGTGGTGTCACTTGGTGTACGGGACCTTCAGCGCGTTCCAGGAGGCGGCGCCGGGCCAGCCGTCGGCGTCGGCGCCGCGGAAGCCGAGCTTGCGCTGCCAGGCCTCGTACGACCTTCGGTCGGCCTCGGACCAGCGGGGGCCGGGGCCGACCCGGTAGTGGCCGCAGCCCTCCGCCATCAGCCGGCGGCCCATCGCGGTGACCACCGGGGAGCTGGGGCCGCTCCGGAAGAACGAGGTGCCGGGGAAGGGGTGGTAGCGGGGGGCGGCGGGCTTCTGCGGGGCCGGGGGCTTCGGGGCGGGGGCGGCGCCGAGGCGCTTCTGCACCCGGTCGCGCATCCCCGGCATGCCGAAGCCCTTGGGGTCGCTCTTCCAGTCGGACCACTCCAGGTGGCCGATGACGGACTTCGCGCCCCAGCCGTGGGCCCGGCACAGGGCGGCGGAGACGCGCTCGATCGCGTCCAGCTGGGCGGCCGGCCAGGGGTCGGCGCCGTTGCCGAGGTTGACGCACTCGAAGCCGTAGAAGCGGGAGTTGCCGTCCACGGCGCCGGCGCTGCCCTGGTGCTCGCGCGGGGCCGGGGGCCGGTCGCCGTACGCCTCGGTGACGACGGCCCGCAGGACGGACGGGTCGCCGCCGCCGGCGTGGTTGGCGCGGCCGTTCGAGATCAGGTGGACGGTGCCGTCCTTGGCGATCACGCCGTGGCAGAGCGGGCCGGGGAGGCTCTCGTAGCCGTCGAAGCACATCGCGACGGAGGACGCGGTGCCGGTGGACACGGTGTGGTGGATCATGACGCCGGCGACGGGGCCCCAGGCGCCGGCGCCGTTGCGGTCGTGGGTGCGCCAGCCGGGGTGTTCGACGACGGTGACGCCTTCGGCGCGGAGCGCGGCGAGGAACCGGTCCGCGGACAGGGGAGTGGCCAACTGTTGTCCTCCTGACGTGCGAAAACCCCGGCCGTCGGCGGCACGGGGCGGGTGGGGCGGATGGGGCGGGCGCTTACGGGGCGGGCTCCGGGTCCGGCGCGGGCTCCGGGTCCGGCTCCGGCTCGGGGGCGGGCCCGGTGACCGGGGCCCAGGCGGCGCAGAGCGTGGCGTAGGAGGCCCGGCGGGCCTCGAAGTCGGTGAGCGCGGCGGCGACCGCGCGGGCCACGGCGTCGGGGTCCGGCACCACGGGCCGGCCGCCGGACGGCTGGACCACGACGAGGCCGTGGCCGCGCAGCTGGGCGCCGCCCTCGCCGTCCTCGGTGACCTGGGCGGTGACGTACACCGCCGGGTACTCGCCGGTCACCTGGTCGGGCTCCAGCGGGCCGCCGAGGGTGCTGTCGTACAGTCGCAGGGCGACGGCGTGGCCGTTCTCGGTGAGGGTGGCGCGGCCGGCGTAGTCGATGGCGACGCCCCAGGGCTGGGTGGGGTCGGGGATCATGCGTGCTCCTCTCCCGGAAGGGGGGACGGGGTCAGGTCTGGCGGCCGTGCATCAGGACGGGCTGGGCGTAGACCGTGCCGGAGGTGCTGGTGACGAGGGCCTGGACCTCCACGGTGAGGTCCTTGCCGAAGTCGGTCTGCATGTCGGTGGTGACGGTGGCGGTGTGGTCGAAGACCCCGCCCGCGGCGACGGCCGGGCCGAACGGCACGCCGCCGACCAGCACCCGGACCTGGCCGGCGGCCCCGGAGGAGACCCGGGTGAGCAGCCGCAGCCGCAGCTTGGGCTGCCAGAGGGGGTTCTGCGACTGGGCGACGGTCGTCCAGGTGGTGGAGGTGGTCGCCGGCCAGCTCGCGGTGGCCATGTTCTGCGGCGGCAGCATCGGGAGCCAGGGCCGGGCGAGGCCGCCGGTGATGACGTCGTCGGAGACGACCTCGTGGCCGTACGCGTCGTTGACCCGCAGCACGGGCTTGGAGCCGCCCGGGCCGGTGGTGGAGAACTGGGCGACGAGGGCGACCGGGTCCTCCGGCCTGGGCTGCCGCTTCAGGGTGAGCGAGCCGTTGGTGATCTCGGTCAGCGGCGGCCGGGTGTTGACCGCCGTGGACAGGGCGTTGAGCCGGCGTTCCATCTGGAGCAGCCGGTCGACGATGTTCTCGGGCAGCAGGGCCATCAGGCTTCCTCCAGGGCGAGTTCGGCGGTGTCGGGGCGGCCCCGCTCGGCCGGCCGGACCTTCACGCCGACGATCCGGTAGCGGGCGTCGAGGCCCGTCGGATGCCATTCGTCGGTGATCCGGATGCGGGCGGTGCGGCCGAGGAGTGCCGAGGGGACGACCTCGGAGAGCCGGACGCTGATCTCGGGGATCAGCACCGAGCCCTGCGCCTCCTTCAGGACGGCTTCGGCGAGCGCGTCGAGCGTGCCCTTGTCGCTGATGTCGTTGTAGTCCGTGGACAGGTCCAGCTGCGGCCAGCGGTCGGGCAGGTCCTTGGCGGGGATCTCGTCCGACAGGGTCGGCCGGGACTCGGCGGCGGCGTTGGCGTTGGTGGAGGCGCCGCGGGCGAGCGAGGTGGTGCCGCCGCGGGTGGCGTCGTCCGGGAGGGAGTAGCTGAGGATGGTGCCGGGACGGTCGAAGACCATGTCCGTGGCGCCGGTGCGGATCCGGGGCGAGCCGAGCCGGAGCCGGCGCCGGCGCACGCGGCGCCCGTCGGTGGGGTCGTGGTAGACGAGGACCTGGTACTCGACCCCGTCCTCGTACGCGCTCAGCTGGTCGAGCGCCTCCTGGTAGACGGTCTCGTCGCCCAGCCGCCAGGAGATGGTCCGCGGCACCGGTGTCGAGGGCACGTCGTCCCCGGGTTCGACCGCGCTGGCTCCGAGACCGGCGCCGAGCTCCTCCCAGAGGCGGCGGACGATCTGGAACTGCTCGACCTCGCCGAACTTGAGCGCGTCGGTGCGGATGCGGCGCCGGGCGGCGTACGAGTCGAAGGTGGACGCCTGGATGCCGAGGGTCACCACGCCCCGGTCGCTGCCCTGGAGGTTGGTGGTCCAGACGATGCCGCCCCACCACAGGAAGCCGCCGCGCTCCAGGTAGACGGT
Source organism: Streptomyces sp. NPDC058758 (assembly GCF_042746075.1). NCBI lineage: Bacteria > Bacillati > Actinomycetota > Actinomycetes > Kitasatosporales > Streptomycetaceae > Streptomyces > Streptomyces sp. NPDC058758. Next base: position 107,049 of record NZ_JBHYPS010000014.1, read on the forward strand.
GGTCCGGCCGGGCTTGATCTTGTGGGCGCGCTCGGCCATGGCCCGGTCGGGGACGGGCACGGTGCCGGAGAGCGAGCCGGCCCGTCCGATGTAGTCCTCGAAGGAGACGTCCCGCAGCGGCAGGATGTCGAGGGTCTGGTCGGTCACCAGGTCGCAGAAGACGGCCCGGTAAGGGGTGTCGAGACTCATGGGGCGGCCCTCACGGAAGGATGTAGGTGGCGCTGACGCGGATGTTGCGGCCGGGGACGAGGGCGCCGCTGGACGACCAGGTCCGCAGGGTGACCGTGCCGCCGGTGGTGATCACCGCCGAGCCGCTGCCGTAGCCGTCGGCGGCGCTCGCCTCCATCGCGAGGGCGGGGCGCCAGCCGGAGGGCAGGGTGCACAGCGGCTCGTCGTTGACGATGTTGCCGGCGGAGCTCGCGTCGACCTGGGTGCCGCTGCGGGTGACGATCACCGACATGGTGCAGAGCCCGCCCCTGGTGCGGCGGGCCTCGTAGGACACGAGCGACCAGTTGGCGAGGGCGACCGCCCCGGCGGTGACGGTCTCGGTCTCCACCGGGGGGTGGTAGGTGGCCCAGGTGGTGCCGTTCCACCGCTGGAGGACGCCGTTGTGCTCGCGGTACTGCCCGGCGTAGCTGCCGACGGTGAGCGCGCCCTGGGGGGCGACGCCGCCGATCTCCCTGGGGTACGCGACCCAGCCGGTGCCGCTCCACCGCTGGAGGTGGTGGGCGGTGTCGTTGTCCTGGTACTGGCCCGGGTAGGAGCCGGGGACGCCGGCGTTGTTGTAGACGGGCAGGATGCCGCCGACCGAGGCGATGGTGGTGCGCAGGTCGGTGAGGTCCTTGGCCCATTCGATGCCGCCGGTGCCGGCCGAGGCGCCGGCCTTGACCCGGACGGTGAAGAGCGGCAGCGAGGCGGCGGGGGCGGGCGGGGCCGAGGGGGTGGCCGACGGCTGGCCGACGAGCACCTCCAGGACGGCCTCGTGGCGGGTGAGGCTGTCGAACTCGTCGTCGTACACGCGCAGTACCACGAGGTCGACGCGCGGGTTGAGCGGGTCGCCGTCGCCGAAGGTGAGGACGGTGTCGCCGTCGAGGGCGACGGGGTAGGCGCCCTGCTCGGGCCGGCCCTGGACGAGGGCCCGCCCGGCGTGCACGGTCGCGGTCATCGGCCCGCTTCCGGTCATCGACAGGCCGCTGACACGGTAGGTGCCGTCGGCGGAGCCCGGCAGGATGCCGGAGCGGGAGACGAGCGGGTCGACCGGGGTGCCGGCCCCGAGGTCGGTGAGGCGGGTCGTCTGGCGGGTCTGGCCGCTGGGCAGCAGCCAGCCGGGACGCAGGGGCATGGGGTGCTCCTCTCGGTGGTCGGGTGGCGGGCCGGGCTACGGCAGCGGGTCGACCTTGATGTAGGTGTTGTCGAAGAAGGCCTTGACGACCGGCGTGGCGGGGACGACCCGGAAGTAGGCGGTCAGCGTGTAGGTGGCGCCCGGCGTCAGGTTCGCGAACCGGCGGACGGAGGAGATCGAGGTCGTCGTGGTGGTGGCGGTGTAGATGCCGTACTCGTCCTCGGCGGGGGTGATGACCGTGCCGTTGAGGGAGAGTTCGAGCGCCATGTACGAGTAGAGGTCGTCGCGGGCGCGGGTGCGGCAGCCGTAGGAGGCGGCGACCGACTTCGACGGCGGGGCGGTGAAGCTGACCTTGAGCGGGTTGACGGCGCGGCCCACCAGCGTGGAGGTGTAGGTGGCGGAGCTGGTCTCGCCCTGGTCGGTGTTGTCGGCGAAGTACGGCCCCGGCACCGCCGGCACCCAGGCGGTGCCGTTCCAGCGCTGGAGGACGCCGGTGGCGGAGTCCCGGTACTGACCGATGTAGCTGGCGGGGGTGCTGCCCGCCGAGCTGGGGACGATGCCGCCGAGTGCGGAGGGGTACGACACCCAGGCGCCGCCGTCCCAGCGCTGGAGCGCGCCGCCGGCGTCCTGGTACTGGCCCGGGTAGGCGCCGGGCAGGACCTGGCCCTCGACCGGGAGGATGCCGCCGAGGCCCACGACCGGGGTGCGGAGGTCCTTGAGCGAGGTGTTCCACGGGATGCCGCCGTTGCCCGCGCTGACGCCGGCCGGGACGAGGACCTCGTAGAGCGGGAGGCAGCGCGGCGGGACCACCGGGGCCTGCGGGTTCGGGTCGGCGGCGCCCTGGATGATCTCCAGCTTGGCCTCGTACCGCTGGTTCTCGTCGTACAGGCCGTCGTAGACCTTGAGGACGATCAGGTCGATGCGGTTGTAGGCGTTGCCCGGCGCGAAGGTGAGGGTCTCGGAGTTCGGCAGGGTCACCGGGTAGGCGCCCTGGGAGATCTCGCCCTGGATGACGGCCCGGCCCTCGGAGACGGTGGCGGTCATCGGGGCGGAGCCGAAGGTCCAGAAGGCGGCGAGCCGGTACTGGCCGTCGTAGGAGCCGGGCAGGACTCCGGAGCGGACCTGGACCGGGTTGACGAGGGTGGTGACGCCGGTCTGGGTGAGGCGGGTGTCCTCGCGGGTCTGGCCGGTCTCGGCGGTCCAGCTGCTGCGCAGGTTCACGGGGTTCTCCGATCGGGGGAGGGGCGGGGGCGAGGGCGGTGGGGGTCAGGACCTGATCCATTCGGCGGCGAGGGCGCAGCCGTAGCCGGAGCCGCCGAGGGTCTTCACCGCGGTGCCGCTGTTCTGGAAGGCGGAGAGCTGGAGCGTGTCGCCGGCCGAGAGCCGGAGCAGGCCGCTGCCGCCGACCGAGACGGCGCCGTTGCCGGCCGGGACGAGCCAGGTGAGGCGGGCCTGGCCGACGCCGCTGACGACGACGCGGCTGCCGCGCATGCCGGTCTGGCTGTCGTTGGCGAAGGTGGCGTGGGCGGTGATCCGGTACCAGCCGGGGCGGGAGACGGTGTAGGTGGTGGTGCCGTTGAAGCCGCCGGCGTCGTCGATCTCGACGGTCGGCAGGCTGAGCACCGTCCAGCTGTTGGAGGCCAGGGTCTGCTGCTGGGCGGTCGTCCACTGGGTGGCGCCGAACAGCACGGTGGAGGCGCCCTCGGTGTACTGCCAGGCGGTCCCGTCCCAGCGCTGGAGGGAGCCGGCGTTGTCGCGGAACTGCCCGGTGTAGGTGCCGGTGGTGGTGGAGTTCGGCGCGATGCCGCCGATCGCCTTCGGGTACGAGACCCAGGTGGCGCCGTCCCAGCGCTGGAGCAGCCCGGCGGCGTCCCGGTACTGCCCGGTGTACGCGCCCTTGTAGCCGCTGGTCGGCATGATCCCGCCGAGGGCGACGACCGGCCAGTGCTGGGTGGTGACGGCGGAGGTGCCCCAGGCGATGCCGCCGGTGCCGGCCGAGGTGCCCTTCGGCACCTTGACGGTGTACAGCGGCAGGACGCTGCCCGGGCCGCTCGCGGGGGCGACCGGGGTGGCGCTCGGCTCGCCCTTGACCAGGCGGACGACGGCCTCGGTGACGCCGGTGCGGTCGTAGGCGTCGTCGACGACGGCCAGTTCGATCAGGTCGATCCGGTCGTACTGCGCGTTGCCGTCCTCCAGCGTCAGGGTCTCCGGCGCCGTGACGGCGACGAGGTACGCCCCCTGGGCGGTGTCCTTGCCCTGGACGATGGCGCGGCCGGTGCCGATGATGGCCTGCATCGGCGACCCGGCGGTGAGCCCGAGCCCGCCCGGCACGACGCCGGGCCGGGAGCGGAGCGGGGTCTCCTGGGGGCTCTGGCCGCTGGGGGTGAGGAGGGCGGCGAGGGTGAGTCGGGTGTCCTCGCGGGTCTGCCCGTCGGACTGGAGCCAGGCGGCTCGTACGGTCATGGGATCACCTCGGGGTGGGAGAGGGAGGGGCGCGGCCGCCGTCGGCGGACCGGGCGCGGGGCGGCTACGCGGGGGCGCGGGGCGGCTACGCGGGGCGGCCGGGCGGGTGCACGGCTGGGGTACGGGGTCCCACGGGGGCGGGCGCGGGCCCGTGCGGGTGTGCGGGGGCGGGGTGCCGGCCCCGCGCGGGCGCGTACCGGGACCGTGCGGGTGTACGCGGGTGGGTGCGGGCCCCGCGCGGGTGTGCGGGGGTGCGTCCACCGGCCCGTCCGGGTGGGTGCGGGCGTGCCTGGGGGCCGGCCGGCGGCCGTGGCGGCGCGGGGCGCGGGCCTGGACGGCCGCCGGTCGGCGGGGTGGGGGCGCGGTGTGCGGTGCCGGGGGTGGATTCGGGGCCGCTCCGGGCTTCAGGCGGGTGTCACCATTCGGCGCTGCGCCAGCGCACGGTCATCAGGGCCTGCTCGGTGCCCTCCTCGGGGCGGAAGGAGAGGTCGCTGCGGCCGGGCTCCAGGACGAACAGTTCCTCCGGGGTGGAGTCGGCCATCGCCGTGTGCAGCCGGGAGGCGGAGTTGTTGAGCATCACCGTGCCCGCGCGGGTGTCGACGGTGAGCTCGTCGCCGGCGGCCAGGTCGATCGCGTACCGCAGCCGCCGCCGGCTGACCCGCTCGGTGATGCTCGGCATCGAGCAGGGGCCGCGGAAGACGATCACCGGGTGGGCGGGGGCAGAGCCGGTGTTCTCGGCGACCGCGTCGCCGGTGCTCTTGGCCTCGCCCCAGGACAGCGGCCAGGTCAGCGGCCAGGTGAGGCCGTCCTCCGGCTGCGGCGGGGTGGTCGTGGCGAGCTGCTCGTTCGTCACGTACCGGCGCGGGTCGGAGGCCAGCCACTGGACGGACATGCGGGAGCTGCCCTGGGTGGCGAAGCCCTGGTCGGCGGGGATCACGCGCTGGGCGATCCGGGCCCGCACGGCGAGGGTCTCGCCGTGCAGCCGGACGGCGAGCCAGCGCTCCTCGTCGAGCAGGGCCAGCGCCTGGCGCAGCGCCCGGACGGCCGCGGCGGCCGCGCCGTGTTCGGGCATCAGCACGATGGTGCCGCCGACCTTGCGGGGCTTGGCGTAGCGGGAGCCGGGCCAGGCGCCGTGGGAGGTGGGCCGGTCGGCGTCGGAGGAGTCGTACTCGGGCAGGTCCTCCCAGCCGCTCAGGCCGGACTTGTCGACGGCGAAGGGGGTGCCGGGGCCGATGAGCAGCCCGGCCCACTGCATCTGCCCGTCCTGGGTGATGAGCGAGCCGGGCGCGAGGTCGGCGGTGTGGGTGTTTCCGGCGTACGGGGTCGTGGTCTCGGCCATGGGGCCGTCACCTCACTTCGGTGGGCGGGTCGTCAGGTCAGGACCGGCTCCGCGGAGCCGGCTCCGGCGTGGGCGGTGAGGAGGAAGAAGAGGTCCTCGGCCGCCCCCCGGGGGCCGGCGCCGGGTTCCTCGCGGAACTCCCGGACGCGGTGCGGGCGCGGGGGCGGTTCGGTGAGCGCCGGGACGCGCCGGTGCTCCAGCTCGTTCAGGGCGTCGATGCGGTACTCGCCGGCCTCGGGGGGCGCGACGATGCCGCCCTCGGCGAGCATCGGGATCTTGTCGAGCGAGACGCCGAACTTCTTGCCGGTGAGCGGGATCTTGAAGCTGAGCTTGTTGAGGCCGTCGATGATCCAGTTGGCGAAGGCGATGAGGCCGTTGAGGGGGCCCTTGACCACGCCGAGGACGGCGCTGAGACCGCCCTTGACCAGGTCGCCGATGCCCTTGAGGGCCTTGGCGACGGCGTCCTTGGCGGTGCGGAAGAAGCCGGGGATCTTCTCGGTGATCCAGCGGACGACGGGCCGGACGGCGCTCTTGACGCCGCCGAGGGTGCGGGAGGCGATGCCGCCGAGGGCGTTGCTCGCGGAGCGGACGGCGGAGCCGATCCGGGAGATCCCGCCGATCGCCGCGCCCACGATCCTGAGGGCGGTCCTGAAGACGGTCAGGTAGGCCTTGGCGTAGGTTCCGACGGCCTTGCCGAGGGCCTTCATGAAGGGGCTGAGGAAGTTCCAGACGGACCGGACGACCTTGAGCGCCTGCTGGAGGACCTGGCGGATGATCCGCTGTCCCGTCTCGGAGTTGACGGCCAGTTCGACGAGGTACGCGGCGACGGGCACGAGCAGGCCGACGAGGAAGCCGAGCGGGTTGGCCCGCATGGCGACGTTGACGCCCGTCATGGCGACCGAGGCGACGGTCATGACGGTGCCGAAGGTGTCCATCAGGCCGGTGAGGACGTCGGCGACGGGCAGCAGCGGCAGGAGGAGCCCGAGGACCGTCCCGGCCGCGGTGCCGATCCGTCCGGCGGCGGTGCGGGCCCTGCCCGCGGCGGTGGCGATCCGCTTGAGGCGGGTGGCGGCGGGGGAGCGGCGGAGCTTGTCGAGGGCGGTGCGGGTGCCGGTGGCGTTCCGGCCGAGGGCGCCGGTGGCGGTGGCGGCGTCACGGACGGCGGTGGCGAGCGCGCCGGCGCCGGAGGCCGCCCGCTGGGCGCCGTCCCGGAGGCTCCGTACCGCTCCCCTCGCCGAGACGGCCCCCTGCCGGAGGCCGCGCATCGGGCCGGCGGCGACCCGGAAGCGGGGCATGACGAGCCGGGGCATGGCGAGCGCGGCACTCATGCCCGCGCTCCACGCGCCTTCACCAGGTACATCAGGGCGTCGGCGGTGGCGTGCGGGTCGCTGCCGCGGGCCGCGTGGTAGTGCTCGATGTGCAGTCCGGCGCCGGCCGCGGCGGCCTGGCCCCGGGCCTGGCGGGCGCGGCGGGCGGTGAGGGCGAGGAGCCGGTCGAGCTTGGAGAGCGGCAGGACGGCCTCGGCCTCGCCGGCCTCGGCGAGGATGGCGGGGACGCCCCCGGTGCGGGGCATCACGACGCCGCCGGTGGCGAGCATCGGGATGGTCGGGATGTTGACGCCGAAGGTCTTGCCGCCGACGACGGGGACCCAGCCGGGGACGGAGACCTTGACCCGGTTGATGGCGCGGATCATGGAGTTGATCAGGCCGATGACGGCGTTGATCGGGCCCTTGACGCCGCTCTTGATGCCGTCGAAGGCGCGGGACGCGATGCCCTTGAGGCCGTTCCAGATGGACGACATCTTCTCCTTGACGGCGCTGAACGCCTTGGGGATCGCGCTCTTGATCCAGTTCACCACCGGGGTGATGACGCGCTTGATGCCGTTCCAGACGGTGCTGACGACGCTCTTGATCGCCTTCATGACCGTGGTGATGACCGTCTTCCAGATCTTCACGTAGGTCTTGATGACGGTGGCGACGGCCTTGACGACGCTGGAGATGGCCTTCTTGATGCCGTTCCAGACCGTCTTGATGAGGCTGCCGGCCTTCTTCATGATCGGCCCGATGGCCTTCATGACCGAGCTGATGACGCTCTTGACCGCGCTGAAGGCCTTCTTCAGGACCGTCTGCATCGTCTTCGAGCGCAGCGCCATGTCGACGACGGCCTCGATGAGCGGCATGAAGAGTTCGAGCAGGCGGACCAGGAAGTTGCCCTTCATGGACTTGTTGAGCCTGTCCTGGCCCTTGGCGGCCTTGCCGGCGCCGGATTCGTACTTCGCGAGCTTGCCGCCGGCGGACTGGGCGGTGCTGCCGGCCTTCTTCATGGCCCGCTCGGCCTGGTCGGAGGCGGTCTTGAGGTTCTTCAGCTGGGTGCCGGCGCCCTGGGCGCCGCTCTTGAGGTTCTTCAGCTGGCCGTTGGCCGCGCGGCCGGCGTCGCCGACCTTCTTGACCGAGGTGCCGGCGCCGGATGCCTGCGACTTGAGGGCGCGCAGGCTGTCGGACGCGCTTTTGAGGGACTTGACGAGGGACATGGGTCACCTCCTTCCGTGAGAGGTGTCAGGCGAGAACGGTGGCGACGCGCGTGGCCTCTTCCTTGAGCTGCTGGAACGAGGTCTTCAGCTCGTCGACGGTGCGGCCGAGGTTCCGCGTCTCCGTCCGGGTGTTCTGGAGGTCCTGCGGGATCCTGCCGGGCTTGAAGTCCGCCATGACCGTCTTGAGGGTGCCGACGTGGGTGGCGAGGGTCTCGATCGTCTCGGGCCTGCTGGCCTCGACGGCGTCGTTGACCTTGCCGATGCCCGTGGCGAGCTTGCCGAGTTCGCGGGGGCTCGCCATCCGCTTGATGCCCTTGTTGAACACCAGGATGCGGCGGTTGACCTGGCCGAGCTTCTGGTACAGGGGCTCCAGGGTCGCCGGGTCCGGCGGGGTGTTGGTGCCGGTGACGGCGCCGTTGGCCTCGCGGCCCTCGACGGTGGTGGCGTTCTGGGGGCGGATGCCGCGACCGCTGTCGGAGGTGGCCAGGACGGTCTCCCGGCCGGTGAAGAACTTGGAGACCGCCTTCTGGATGCCGCGCTGGAGCACCTTGAGGTTCAGCGCGAGGATGGCGATGAACGCCGGGACGGCGAGCCCCATGAAGCCCGAGAGCAGGTAGACGGGCCACCACTTGCTGCCCTCGTGGAACTTCTCCAGGGCGGAGGCGAAGCCGTCCAGGCCCATGGCTTCGAGCCACTCGGTCTTCTTCGCCTTGGTGAGCTCGTCGTACATCGCCTGGAACCGCTCGGCGAACTTCTCCGGCAGCTGCTTCTCGAGCCACTGCCGGGTCACCAGCCCCGGCTCCTTGTTGATGAGGTGTTCCTTGAGCTCGGAGAGCTTCGACTCCTCCGGCTTGTCCTTGTTGGGCCTGTCGACGAGCAGGGCGTTCTTGAGTTCGGAGATCCTGTCGAGGATCTCCTGGTCCTTCGTGGTCATGATTGCTCCGCTTCCGGCCCGTGGGGGCCAAGCGCCGAAAAGCCCCCGCCGGTCTCCGGCGGGGGCTCGTTCGCAGGGGCGGTGCGCTACGGCTGGGCGTCGTGGTCCCGGCGGGGGGCACGCCGCGCCGTCGCGAGGGCGTCGTTCCAGCCGGCGGCGTACGCGAGGGTCTCGCGGCGGGAGACCTCGGCGCACAGGGTGCCGAGCAGGACCCTCTTGTCGAGGGCGGCGGGTCCGTCGAGGAGCTGGCGAAGGCGGTCCTGGAGGGGGATGTGCGGTCGCGGTGCCTCGCCCGGCTGAGTCATGGACGCCTGCCTTCCTTTGCTTGCCCGTGCGTGCGTGGCGGCGCCGCGTGCGTGGGAAGAGCGGGGGCACCACGTTTTCGAACTACTGTGCGAACAGAGTGTGGAACATACGTTCGAGGTTTGTCGAGCGAGAAGGGGCTGACGGTGTGTCTTCTCGTCAGGTTCCCGAACGAGTTGGCCGTGATCGAAAGGAAAACCGGACCGGGTAATCTGGAGGGTGCTCTCCCGGACCTGACCGCTCCGGGGCGGCACGGGGCGCGAGGGGCGCGCGGGGACCCCAGGGGGCTGGAAGGCAGCACTGGCACATGGACACGGAGACGGACGCCGACCGGCGGGAGCGGGTGGTCGACTGGCTCGCCTCCCACCCGGACCTGCCCCACCTCTTCGCACGGCTCTCCGAACTCGTCCACGTCTTCGGGCACGCCCCCGAGGAACTCGTCGTGATCCCCCGGTCCGAGATCGACCGCCGGGAGACCACCGCCTTCACCTCCGGCTGGGCCGAGGCCGTCTCCGACGAACTCCCGCGCATCCGGAGGGAGTACGAGCGCCGCGTCGCCGACGCCTACGCCCAGGGCCAGAGCGACGGCCGCGGCATCAGACGGCCGCAGCGCCGCACGGACACCGGCCCGCAGGACGGCGCCCGGGTCATCGCCCTGCCCTTCGCACGGCTCCTCGAACCGCCCGCCTCCGTCGTCGAGGCGGAGGAACGGGTGCGCAGGGAGCGCGCGCTGTTCGAACAGGGCGCCGCACCGGAGGGCGACCCGGGGGACGAGGACGGGGCGGGGACGGGAGGAGGGGTCGGGGCCGGGGACGGAGGCGGGGCCGGCCCCGTGGGCGAACCCGAAGGCGGCCTCGGTCTCGGGCCCGCGACCGGGCCCGAGACCGAGGCCGGGCCCGAGTACGGCCGGGAGTCCGCGCCCGACGCCCTGGTCACGGCCCAGGAGAGCCGCGCCCGGCGCGCCGCGCGGCCCGTGCGGAAGGTCGTACGGGGCAAGGGCGGCCGTCCGATCGTCCCGCCGCTCTCCCACGTCCCCGCCCAGCAGGCCGGCGGCTCCGGCGAACGCCGGGACGCCGAGTCCCGCAGGTCCCGCACGCTCTCCGAGCGCGCCAAGGCCCTGGAGGAGGAACTGGCCGCCGAACGCGCCCAGGAAGCACCTCCGGAGTCCGCCCCCTGACGGGAACGGACTCCGGGAGGGCGGTGCCGCCGGGGCGGCCGGGCGGGGTCAGCCGAAGAAGCGGGCCAGCTGGCCGGGGGAGACGGCCGGGGGCGCCTTCCCGCCGTCGGGGGCGGAGGCCGCCCCGGAGGACCCGTCCGCACCGGGCCCGCCCCCGTCCTCCTCGCTCTCCTCGTCCTCCCCGGGCTTCGGCCGGGGCACCGGCTGCGGGAACTCCGGCGTCTCGTCGTCCTCCCCGCTGTTGACGCAGGAGAACATCCAGTTGGCGACGGCCAGGTGGTCCACCGCCGCCGCCAGCAGGTGGTCGGTGACCGACCAGTCGGCCGCCTCGCCGTGGAGGTCGCGCTGGAGCGCGCTGTCCCGGGGCAGGTGCTTGATCAGCACCATCAGCCGCCGGCTGGACAGCTCGCCCCGGTGCCAGTCGAGGATGTCGGTCCCGTAGTAGCGGATCAGGTCCGCTTCGAGGGCCTCGGCGTGTTCGTCGACGAACTCGACGAGGCTCAGTCTTCCCCCAGGCCGAGCCCGGTCTCCTTGCCGTACGCCTCCAGGATCGCGGCGATGTCCTGCATGGTGACCTCGTGCTCCTCGAAGCGGGCGAACTCCTCGGCGCCCATCAGGAGCGCGAGCAGCCCGTCCACGTCGTTGTCGTCGAGCTTGCGCAGCCCCTTCGCGGTCGTGCGGGAGAGCTCCGTCGGGAGGGTGAAGGTGTCGCCGTCCAGCTCGAAGGTCCAGGAGCGGCCGCGGCCCTCCTGGCGCTGGGCGCGGGCGGCGTTGACGTCGAAACGGGCCATGGCGATGCGTACTCCTTGGTCGGGTGCGTCGGGTGCGTCGGGTGCGTGGGGTGGGGAGGGGGCCCGGGGCGGGACGGCGCTCGGCCGTCCCGCCCCGGAGGGTGGATCAGGCCGAGGCCGTGCCGTACTGGCCGTCCTTCATGAGGAAGGTCGCCAGCGGCTTGCCGTCGCCGTTCGACATGGCGGTGAAGGTGACGCCGAGGGTGGACGCCGCCTTGCGGGCCAGCTTGATGTCGTCGGAAGCGGTGACCTGGCCGCGCGGGATGATGAAGCGGTAGGTGACCGCGACGCCGCCGACCTTCACGTCGGTGAACTCCAGGCCGAGGGCGCGGGCGTCCGCGTACGGGCGCTCGGCGATCTCGTACTTGTACGTGTCGGTCGACGCGGCCGGCTCCGCCTCGACCTTGCCGCCGCCCATGAAGAACGGCAGCGTGTCCTCGTTGAACTGCAGCATCGAGAACTTCAGCGAGAGGTCGCGGCTGGAGTAGATGAAGTGCACCGGGGAGACCGACTGCCAGGTGTCGATCGGCTCCAGCTTGTCCTTCTTGGAGAAGGTGACGCCGTCGCCGGTGGTGTAGCCGAGGTTCGTCCAGGTCGTCGCGGACCAGTCGGCGGCCGGGTCGGCGCCGAAGGACGGGGCGGCCGCGCCGGCGGCGGCGACGAAGAGCTTGCCGGTGCCGGCGACGCGGATCTCGGCCGAGTTGTTTCCTGCCATGGTGGGTTTCTCCTTGTGAGGGTGAGGGCACCGCGCCCGGGCGAGGGAAGGCCCGGGCACGGCAAAGGCCCCGCCGGGCGGCGGGGCCTTGTCGGTGGGGCCGGACGGGGTCCGGCGGGCCGTCGCGGGACGGCGGGGGAGCGGCGCGCGGAAGGGGCGGCCGCCCCGGCCGTCAGAAGACGGTGAGGGAGAGGCGCAGCACGCAGAGGTAGCGGTTCGCGCCCCGGTAGAGGTAGTCGGGCAGCCAGCGCGGGCCGTCCTGCTCCTCCACGTCGTGGACGACGTTGCCCGCGCCGACCTGCTTGCCGAGGGTGGCGAGCAGGGCGCGCCGGGCGCCGTTGGCGAGGACGTGGGCGGCCTCCTTGGTGGGGCCGTACACCTCGAACTCGATCAGCGGCATGTCGACGTGGAGGTCGCCGATCCAGGCGCCGCCGCGGCGGTTGACCAGGACGGCGGCCTGGGTGCCGTCGAAGCCGGCGGGCGGCTGGACGGCGATCACCGCCCCGGCCAGGGCCGGGTCGGCCTTGAGGACGTCGACGACCAGCTTCTCGACGTCCGGGAACGCACTCGGGGGAGTGGTCATGACGGTTCTCCTCGGGAGGGAGGGGCGGTGGGGAGGGCAGGGGAGGGGCCGCCGTCCGGGGTTCCCGCGGGGGAGGGGGCGAGGGGCGCGGGAACGCGCCCGGACGGCGGACGGCGGAGCCGCCGCCCGTCCTGCGGGCGCAGCTCCGCCGCTGCGCCAACTGTGACAGAGAGCGTGCGCGCACGCAACTAGTTCGGTGGCCGACCGGGCCGACCTCTCGGGCGTGCGGCCCTGACCTGCGGAAACGTCTTCCGAAGAGCCGGTGCCCGCCGATAGGTTGGCCCTCCCCGACCCCCCGAGGAGCCGCCCGTGTCCGCCGACCGCCCCCGCCTGCTCTACGTCACCGACCTCGCCTACCCGGCCCGCGGACGCCGCTACTGCGACGAGGACATCGACCTCACCGCCCGCCTCCGCGCCTCCTTCGACCTCGCCCTCTGCCACCCCCGCGACGCCGCCGCCCTCATGGACTCCTTCGACGCCGTCGTCGTCCGCAACAGCGGCCCGGTCCTCCACCACCAGGAGGCGTACGACCGCTTCCGCGAGCGCGCCGCCGCCCTCGGCACCCGCGTCTACAACCCGCTCCACGGCCGCGGGGACATGGCGGGCAAGCAGTACCTCCTCGACCTCACCGCCGAAGGCCTCCCCGTCATCCCCACGGTCGACCGGCCGGAGGACCTGCACCGCCTGCCCGAGGCCGGGGAGTACGCGGTCAAGCCCAGGACCGGCGCCGACTCCATAGGACTGCGCTTCGTCCCGTACGCCGAACTCCCCGCCCTCGCGGCCGGCGGCGACCTCCTCGTCCAGCCCCGGATCGACTTCCGGTACGAGGTCTCCTTCTACTTCGTCGACGACCGCTTCCAGTACGCGCTGTACGCCCCCGACCCCGCGCGCCGCTGGGAGCTGGTGCCGTACGAGTCCACCGCGGCCGACCTCGACTTCGCGCGCCGCTTCGTCGCCTGGAACACCCTGCGCCACGGCGTCCAGCGGGTGGACGCCTGCCGGGCGCCGGACGGCGGGCTGCTCCTGGTCGAGCTGGAGGACCTCAACCCGTACCTCTCCCTCGACCGCGTCGGCGAGCCGGTCCGCGCCCGCTTCGCCGCGGAACTGACCCGCTCGCTCCGGGACTTCCTGAAGGCATGACGAAGCGCCCCCGCGTCCGTCGGGACACGGGGGCGCCGTGGGCGGCCCTCGAACGGGCTCAGACGGTACGGGGGCGGCGGCGGGTCGCCCGCTCCGCCGCGAAGACGTCCTCCAGGCGGAAGAGCTGGGCCCGGCCCGCCTTGCCCGCGGCCCGCAGGTGGCCCAGCTGGACCCACTTGCGGATGGTGGCGGGGGCGACGCCCGCCTCCTCGGCGGCGAGCGGGCCGGGGATCAGGACCGGCAGGTGGGGGGTGCTCAGCATGCGGTCTCCTCCGTGCGGGTCGTGTCGTCCGTGTGGTTCGTGCCGTCCGTGTGGTTCGTGCCGTCCGGGCGGGTCGTGCCGTCCGTGCGGTCCGTGCAGGCCGTGGCGTCCGGGCCGTTCGCGTCGTCCATCGCCGCCGCCATCTCCTCCGTGCTGGCCCCGGAGGCGTCGGCCAGTTCCGGCCACTCCGCCTCCCGCCACAGGTGCCGGTAGGCGGGGTCGTCCTGGCAGCCGCAGACCGGGTCCGCGCACACGCAGGCCGGGTTGACGCAGAGCACCGCCCGCCGGTCGGGGAAGGCGCGCAGCGAGACCGAGTCGCACCAGGGGCAGCGGCCCGCCACCCGGACGACCGTCTCGGCCTCGCCGAGGGTGCGGGCGCACCGGCGGGCCATCCGCCGGATCTCGTCCCGCACGTGCCGGGCGAGGTCCGGGTGGGCCGCGACGCCGTCGAGCAGGGCGACGATCCGGCGCAGCCGGTCCGTCACCCCGGCCCGCGGCGGCCGGGGCAGGCCGAGCCGCGCGTGCACGGCCTCCTCCAGCTCCACCACGCCGTCGGTGACGTCCCGGATGCAGTCCGAGACGTGGAGCCGGATCGGGGCGGCGCCGTGACCGGGGACGGCGAGCCCGTGCCGCTGCTCCAGGAGCAGTGCCTCGCGCCGCTCCTGGCGGAGGAGTTCGCCGGCGCCGGGGTGCGGGCCGGCGGGCGCGGGGCCGACGGGGGAGCGGCGTACGGGGGCCAGCTCCTCGGCCAGTTCGGGGAAGTGGCGGACGAGGGCGGCGGCCCAGAGCACGGTGTCCCGCAGGACGGCCTCCGCGCCGGCGGCGGAACGTTCAGCCACGGGTGCCCCCGGTGCCCGCGAGCGCGGCGTCGAGCTGGGCGGCGACGGCCCGGACGTCGAACGGGTCGCCGGCCGGCACGGCGCCGGCGGCCCGCCGGGCGCGGGGCGAACGGGGCTTCACGGCGCGTCCGTTGCGCCAGAGGCGGCCGGCGCAGACGCCGTCGAACCAGCTCTCGGCGGGGGCGACGGCCTCCTCGCACTCGCGGGCGACGGGGCAGGCGGCGCAGGCCTCCAGGGCGGGGGCCGCCTGTCGCTCGCGGCGGGCGAAGACGACGGACGGGGAGAGGCCGGCGCACGCGGCGGCGGCCTGCCAGGGGGTGGGGTCGGGCTGGGACAAGACGGTTCTCTCCACGGTCCGGGGCCGCCGGAACACGGGGCACCCCGAAGGGGCCCGGTGTGCGGGAGGCCGGCGAGTGCGGCGGCCAGCAGACTTGCATGTTGCGTGCGAGCTCGCAACTACGGTTGTGGAGGGTTCTTCATCGATTCGACACTATTGCGTGCCCGAAAGCACGTAATTCCGTGCGCGCAAGCACGCTAGAGTGGAGGGCCCGGAGGGTGGGGATGATGAGGGAGCGGTAAGCATGAACACTCAAGGGCTCGACGAGTTCGCCGGCTGGGTCGAAGACCTCATGAGACGGCGCGGGTACGACATCGACAGTCCGCGCGGCGGCGGCAAGTCGCGCATCGCGGACGAGGCCGGCGTCCACCGGGCCGCGGTGACCCGCCTGCTCCAGCGGCAGAGCATGCCCGACCTGGAGACCATGCGCCGCATCGCCCCGCTCCTCGGGGTCTCCGTCCGCGACATGCTGATCCGCTCCGGCCGGGTCACCCCGGAGGAGCTGCCCCTCGCGGCGGACCTCCTCCCGCCGTCCGACTGGCAGCCGACCATGGAGGACTTCGCCCGCTGGCTGGGCGTCCCCGACGACCGCATGGGCGTCTTCGTCAAGGTCGTCAGCCAGTTCCTGGAGCCCGATGCCGCCCCCGGCGAGGACGACCCCCGCGCGGAACCCCGCCGCACGGCCCGCGACTGACCCGCCCCCGGCCCCTGCCCGAACCCCGGGATCCGGATCCCGGGATCCGGACGGTTCCGTCGGCCTCCTCCCGCCGCCCGCCGCGCCCACGGCGGACGGCCGGCCCGTGGGCGGAGCCGGAAGGTCTCGGCTTCCCGGCGGGGGGCGCCCGGCCGCGGATTCCCCAAGTCGCCCCCGGTGCGGGGGAGGTCGGGCGGGTCCCGGACCGCGCGGCGGGCGGGCGGGCTCCGGCCGGGAGGCGTCCGGCGGAAGGGCGGGGTCCGGGGGGCGTCCGGCCGGACGATCTTCGCGGCGGAGGTGGCGGGTTCCATTTCTTTTGACCGCAGTCCGTGCGATAGGTACGCTCATGCCTTGTGCCTGGGGTGTGCCTGGGCTCCTGTGCGTGTCCACAACCGCACGGTGAGTCCGAGAGCGGCCACCGCGATCCGCACCTTTCCGCGCTCAGCGGAAGGTCCCGCGGGTCCGACACGCCCGACCGCGTGGGTCGGTGAATGTTCCAGGTTAGTAGTACTTACGGCACACAGAAACCGGAGAAGTAGTGCCTACGATCCAGCAGCTGGTCCGGAAGGGCCGGCAGGACAAGGTCGAGAAGAACAAGACGCCCGCTCTCGAGGGTTCGCCCCAGCGCCGTGGCGTCTGCACGCGTGTGTTCACGACCACCCCGAAGAAGCCGAACTCGGCCCTCCGTAAGGTCGCGCGTGTGCGTCTGACCAGCGGCATCGAGGTCACGGCCTACATCCCGGGTGAGGGACACAACCTGCAGGAGCACTCCATCGTGCTCGTGCGTGGTGGCCGTGTGAAGGACCTGCCTGGTGTTCGTTACAAGATCATCCGCGGCTCCCTCGACACCCAGGGTGTCAAGAACCGCAAGCAGGCCCGCAGCCGCTACGGCGCCAAGAAGGAGAAGTAAGAATGCCTCGTAAGGGCCCCGCCCCGAAGCGCCCGGTCATCATCGACCCGGTCTACGGTTCTCCTCTTGTCACGTCGCTGATCAACAAGATCCTGCTCGACGGCAAGCGCTCCACCGCCGAGCGCATCGTCTACGGCGCCATGGAGGGCCTGCGCGAGAAGACCGGCGCCGACCCGGTCGTCACGCTGAAGCGCGCCCTCGAGAACGTCAAGCCGGCTCTCGAGGTCAAGTCCCGCCGTGTCGGTGGCGCCACCTACCAGGTGCCGATCGAGGTCAAGCCCGGTCGTGCCTCCACCCTCGCGCTGCGCTGGCTCGTCGGTTACTCCCGCGCCCGCCGCGAGAAGACCATGACCGAGCGCCTCATGAACGAGCTCCTGGACGCCTCCAACGGCCTGGGCGCTTCGGTCAAGAAGCGTGAGGACACGCACAAGATGGCCGAGTCCAACAAGGCCTTCGCGCACTACCGCTGGTAGTCGCAACCCCCATCGAGACCGAGAGAAGACTGAAGCCTTATGGCTACCACTTCGCTTGACCTGGCCAAGGTGCGCAACATCGGCATCATGGCCCACATCGACGCGGGCAAGACGACCACCACCGAGCGGATCCTGTTCTACACCGGCGTTTCGTACAAGATCGGTGAGGTCCACGACGGCGCTGCCACGATGGACTGGATGGAGCAGGAGCAGGAGCGTGGCATCACGATCACGTCCGCTGCCACCACCTGCCACTGGCCGCTCGAGAACGTCGATCACACGATCAACATCATCGACACGCCGGGCCACGTCGACTTCACCGTCGAGGTGGAGCGTTCCCTGCGCGTGCTCGACGGTGCCGTGACCGTGTTCGACGGCGTGGCCGGCGTCGAGCCCCAGTCCGAGACCGTCTGGCGTCAGGCGGACCGCTACGGCGTTCCGCGCATCTGCTTCGTCAACAAGCTCGACCGCACCGGTGCCGACTTCTTCCGCTGCGTCGACATGATCGTGGACCGCCTCGGCGCCACCCCGATCGTGATGCAGCTCCCGATCGGTGCCGAGGCCGACTTCGAGGGCGTCATCGACCTCGTCAAGATGAAGGCCCTCGTCTGGTCCGCCGAGGCGACCAAGGGCGAGATGTACGACGTCGTCGACATCCCTGCCGACAAGCAGGAGCTCGCCGACGAGTACCGCGCCAAGCTCGTCGAGGCCGTCGCCGAGAACGACGAGGAGCTCATGGAGCTCTTCCTCGAGGGCCAGGAGCCCACCGAGGAGCAGCTCTACGCGGCCATCCGTCGCATCACCATCGCCTCCGGCAAGGGCGGCGAGACCACGGTCACCCCCGTGTTCTGTGGCACCGCGTTCAAGAACAAGGGCGTCCAGCCCCTGCTCGACGCCGTCGTCCGCTACCTGCCGTCGCCCCTCGACGTCGAGGCCATCGAGGGCCAGGACGTCAAGGACGCCGAGGTCGTCGTCCGGCGCAAGCCGTCCGACGACGAGCCGCTGGCCGCCCTCGCGTTCAAGATCGCGAGCGACCCGCACCTCGGCAAGCTCACCTTCGTCCGGATCTACTCCGGTCGCCTGGAGGCCGGCACCGCGGTGCTGAACTCCGTCAAGGGCAAGAAGGAGCGCATCGGCAAGATCTACCGCATGCACGCGAACAAGCGTGAGGAGATCGACTCGGTGGGCGCCGGCGACATCGTCGCCGTCATGGGCCTGAAGCAGACCACCACCGGTGAGACGCTGTGCGACGAGAAGAACCCGGTCATCCTGGAGTCCATGGACTTCCCGGCGCCGGTCATCCAGGTCGCGATCGAGCCCAAGTCCAAGGGTGACCAGGAGAAGCTGGGTGTCGCCATCCAGCGTCTCGCGGAGGAGGACCCCTCCTTCCAGGTCCACTCGGACGAGGAGACCGGCCAGACCATCATCGGTGGCATGGGCGAGCTCCACCTCGACATCCTCGTCGACCGCATGCGTCGCGAGTTCAAGGTCGAGGCCAACGTCGGCAAGCCGCAGGTCGCGTACCGCGAGACGATCCGCAAGGCCGTCGAGCGCGTGGACTACACCCACAAGAAGCAGACCGGTGGTACCGGTCAGTTCGCCAAGGTGCAGATCGCGATCGAGCCCATCGAGGGCGGCGAGGCGTCGTACGAGTTCGTGAACAAGGTCACCGGTGGCCGCATCCCGAAGGAGTACATCCCTTCGGTCGACGCGGGTGCGCAGGAGGCCATGCAGTTCGGCATCCTGGCCGGCTACGAGATGACCGGCGTCCGCGTCATCCTTCTCGACGGTGCCTACCACGAGGTCGACTCCTCCGAGCTCGCGTTCAAGATCGCCGGTTCGCAGGCCTTCAAGGAGGCCGCGCGCAAGGCTTCCCCCGTGCTCCTTGAGCCGATGATGGCCGTCGAGGTCACCACGCCCGAGGACTACATGGGTGAGGTCATCGGCGACATCAACTCCCGCCGTGGCCAGATCCAGGCCATGGAGGAGCGTCACGGTGCCCGCATCGTGAAGGGCCTCGTGCCCCTGTCGGAGATGTTCGGCTACGTCGGCGACCTCCGCAGCAAGACCTCGGGTCGCGCAAGCTACTCGATGCAGTTCGACTCCTACGCCGAGGTTCCGCGGAACGTCGCCGAGGAGATCATCGCGAAGGCCAAGGGCGAGTAACGCACCGCGTCCACACGCTTTAGGCTTGACACCGACCGGTGGGGGGCCGTCCCGAGAGGGATACCCCCTGCCGGACGGCACCCCAGCAAAGATCACCTGGCGCCGATGAAGCAAGGCGTTCAGAACCACTCCAGGAGGACCCCAGTGGCGAAGGCGAAGTTCGAGCGGACTAAGCCGCACGTCAACATCGGCACCATCGGTCACATCGACCACGGTAAGACGACCCTCACGGCCGCCATTACCAAGGTGCTGCACGACGCGTACCCGGACCTGAACGAGGCCTCGGCCTTCGACCAGATCGACAAGGCTCCCGAGGAGCGCCAGCGCGGTATCACGATCTCGATCGCGCACGTCGAGTACCAGACCGAGCAGCGTCACTACGCCCACGTCGACTGCCCGGGTCACGCGGACTACATCAAGAACATGATCACCGGTGCCGCGCAGATGGACGGCGCCATCCTCGTGGTCGCCGCCACCGACGGCCCGATGCCGCAGACCAAGGAGCACGTGCTCCTGGCCCGCCAGGTCGGCGTTCCGTACATCGTCGTCGCCCTGAACAAGGCCGACATGGTGGACGACGAGGAGATCCTCGAGCTCGTTGAGCTCGAGGTCCGTGAGCTCCTCTCCGAGTACGAGTTCCCGGGCGACGACCTGCCGGTCGTCCGCGTCTCCGCGCTCAAGGCCCTCGAGGGCGACAAGGAGTGGGGCGAGAAGCTCCTCGGCCTCATGAAGGCCGTGGACGAGTCCATCCCGCAGCCCGAGCGCGACGTCGACAAGCCGTTCCTGATGCCGATCGAGGACGTCTTCACGATCACCGGTCGTGGCACCGTCGTCACCGGCCGCATCGAGCGTGGTGTCCTCAAGGTCAACGAGACCGTCGACATCATCGGCATCAAGACCGAGAAGACCACCACCACGGTCACCGGCATCGAGATGTTCCGCAAGCTCCTCGACGAGGGCCAGGCCGGTGAGAACGTCGGTCTGCTCCTCCGTGGCATCAAGCGCGAGGACGTCGAGCGCGGCCAGGTCATCATCAAGCCCGGCTCGGTCACGCCGCACACCTCCTTCGAGGCCCAGGCGTACATCCTGTCGAAGGACGAGGGTGGCCGTCACACCCCGTTCTTCAACAACTACCGCCCGCAGTTCTACTTCCGTACCACGGACGTGACCGGCGTCGTGACCCTCCCCGAGGGCACCGAGATGGTCATGCCGGGCGACAACACCTCCATGACCGTCGAGCTGATCCAGCCCGTCGCCATGGAGGAGGGCCTCAAGTTCGCCATCCGTGAGGGTGGCCGGACCGTCGGCGCCGGCCAGGTCGTCAAGATCAACGCCTGATCTTGCACTGACCTGGTGGCTCGCAGGAGCCGCTGAGCAGTAGGGGAGGGCCCCGCACCGTCAGGTGCGGGGCCCTCTCGCGTTCCCGGCCGGCCCGGGGGCGCGAGGAGAACCGCTACGGCCGCCAGGACCAGAGCCGGCCGTCCGCGCCCAGCCCCACCACCGTCACGTCCCGGGCGTCCACGTGGAGCGCCGCCGCCACCGCCGCCGGGCCCCGCGCCCGGGTACGCAGCCGCCCGCCGGCCCGGACGCACAGCCGCCCCGCCGCGTCCCTCCCCAGCAGCACCGTGCCCAGTGCGGCCGAGTGCGCCGCCACCACCTCCCCGTAGCCGTCCAGCCCCGCGTCCGCGCCGTCCGGACCGACCAGCCGCGCCGAGGCCGGCGCCCGGTGGTAGAGCCCGCCGCCCGCGCTCGCCGGTCCCGCGGCCGCCGCCGGCAGCGCCCCCGGTGCCTCCCGGCCGTCCACCCAGTGCCGTACGGACTCCCGCCCCGCCGCGTACACGTGCGTCCGCCCCGCCCCGTCCAGCGAGACGGCCAGGCCGTCCTGCACCACCGCGTCCCCCGGCAGCACCCGCCACGGGCCCCAGCCGCCGTCCGGCTCCCGGACCCGCTCGGCGACGCCCCGCGCCGCGTTCCGCACGTACAGCCGCACCCGGCCGTCCGGCGCGGCCACCGCCACCGGCACGCCCAGCCGGCGGCTGCGGTCCGCCCCGCGGTCCGGCGTGCCGAGCCCCCGCCAGGCCGGGAACGGCCCGCCGGGGGAGCGCTGCTCCAGGACGACCACCTCCCGCCGGTTGGGCCCGCCGCGCCCCTCCAGGGCCGCGAAGCGCACCCCGAAGAGCAGCACCCGCCCGTCCGGCAGCACCGCCGAGCCCAGCGCCGGCGCCAGCGGGCCGCCGCCCAGGTCCTCCGGCTCGCCCCACACCCCGGCGGAGGCCTCCCGCCGGCGCACCGCGCGCAGCCCCAGCACCCCGTAGGCGGCGAGCCGCCCGTCCGGCTCCGCGGCGAGCCGCAGCGCCCCGCCCGGCCAGCGGTGGTGGGTGGAGCGGACCCAGCCCTTGCGGTTGGTCAGCGGCCGGCCGCCGCCCACCCCGTAGTCGCCGCACCCCGACGGGTTCCCGCACGCCCAGGCCGGATCGCCGCCGTACGGCACCAGCCGGGCGGCCTTCTCCGCGAGCACCCCGGGCGGCAGGTTCTTCGGCCAGTGCCGGTTGTAGTAGCCGCGGAAGGCGCTCGCCGTGAAGAGCGGCACCGGCGCCCCGGCCCGCACCTCCTCCGCCACCCAGCGGACCAGTGCCGCCCAGCCGAAGCAGGCCGCCGCCGTGTGGTCCCCGTGGTCGGAGAAGCCCCGCTGCTCGGAGTCCCGGCGGCGGGCCGCGTCGTCGCCCGGCTGCACGTCCGGGTCCGGGTCGAGGGTGTGCACCACGGTGGGCCGGTAGCGCCGCAGCAGCCCGGTCAGGACCGCCACCAGACCGTCGTGGTCGTACGGCCCCGGGCGCACGGCCGGCGAGCCCGCGGAGCGGTGCGCCGGCAGCTCCAGGGCCCGGTCCTCCCACAGCGCGGGCAGCGCCGCGTACCGGCGCGGGGTGTGCATCGGCAGGTCCAGGAAGACCAGTTCGACCCGGCGTCCGCCGTGCGCCAGGACCGCCCGCTCGGCCGTCCGCCCGCCGCCGAGCGCCAGCGCCTCGCGCCGCCACGGCGTGAAGAGCGGCAGGCCGAGCGCCTCCGCGTAGCTCTGCCGCAGGCCCTGGCGGCGGGCCGAGGAGTAAGCGGCCCGGTCCGGAGCCGTCCTCGGCATGCCCTTCACCCGGTTGACGCCGGTGTGCTCGCCGGCCGTCACGTAGACGCAGACCACCGGCACCCCGTCGTCGAGCAGCCGCTGCGCGTCCGGGTTCATGAAGTACAGGTCGTCGTCCGGGTGCGCGACGAGCTGGAGCAGCAGCGCCCGGCCCGGCTCCCCGGCGGCGAACGGCTTGCCCGGCGCGGGGTCCGCGACCGGGGAGGCCCGCCGCGGAGCGGGTACGGAACAGCCCGCGGCCAGCGCCGTGGTCACGGCGGTGGCCAGCAGCGTACGGCGGGACGGTCGGTGCACGGCGGATGGCCCTTCCCCCGGGGTCGGTCCCCGGTAAGACGGGCGGCGCGGGGCCGGGGTTGCCCGCCGCGCGGGGGCCGCCGTCGTCTCGCATGCCGGACGAAGGGGAATGCTTACTGGTGTCTGCATTCACATGGATGCAACAGTGGGGTCCTGCGGCGGTCCCAGAGGTGCGGGGGCGCGCGAGGACGCCGCCCGTCAAGGCTCGGCAACGGCGCCGAGCACCGCACCGCTTCCCTGGCGCGCACAGCCGTGCCAGAAGGGGGTACTCCGTGCCGTCCCGTCCCATCGCCGAGACCACCGCCGCCCGGTCCGCCCTCGACGCCCTGCGCGTCGGGATCGAGGAGCGCAACCCGGCCCAGCCCGAGTTCCACCAGGCCGTCCACGAGGTGCTCGACTCCCTCGCGCCGGTGCTCGCCGCCCGCCCCGAGTACGCCGAGCCCGGCCTCCTGGAGCGGCTCGTCGAGCCCGAGCGGCAGATCGTCTTCCGCGTGCCGTGGCAGGACGACCGGGGCCGCGTGCACGTCAACCGCGGCTACCGCGTCGAGTTCAACAGCGCGCTGGGCCCCTACAAGGGCGGCCTGCGCTTCCACCCCTCGGTGAACCTCGGCATCGTGAAGTTCCTCGGCTTCGAGCAGATCTTCAAGAACGCCCTCACCGGCCTCGGCATCGGCGGCGGCAAGGGCGGCAGCGACTTCGACCCGCACGGCCGCTCCGACGCCGAGGTCATGCGCTTCTGCCAGTCGTTCATGACCGAGCTGTACCGCCACCTCGGCGAGCACACCGACGTGCCCGCCGGCGACATCGGCGTGGGCGGCCGGGAGATCGGCTACCTCTTCGGCCAGTACCGGCGCATCACCAATCGCTGGGAGGCCGGCGTCCTCACCGGCAAGGGCACCGGCTGGGGCGGCTCCGCCATCCGACCCGAGGCCACCGGCTACGGCAGCGTGCTCTTCGCCGCCGCCATGCTCCGCGAGCGCGGCGAGGACCTGGAGGGCCAGACCGCCGTCGTCTCCGGCTCCGGGAACGTGGCGCTGTACACGATCGAGAAGCTGCTCGCCCTCGGCGCCAACCCGCTGACCTGTTCCGACTCCAGCGGCTACGTCTACGACGACAAGGGCATCGACCTCGACCTGCTCAAGCAGGTCAAGGAGGTCGAGCGCGGCCGGGTCGCCGACTACGCCGAGCGGCGCGGCGCCTCCGCCCGCTTCGTGCCCGGCGGCCGGGTCTGGGAGGTCCCCGCCGACGTCGCCCTGCCGTCCGCGACCCAGAACGAGCTGGACGAGAACGACGCCGCCGCGCTGGTCCGCAACGGCGTCAAGGCCGTCGCCGAGGGCGCCAACATGCCCACCACCGCCGAGGCCGTCCACCTCCTCCAGCGGGCCGGCGTCGCCTTCGGCCCCGGCAAGGCGGCCAACGCGGGCGGCGTCGCCGTCAGCGCCCTGGAGATGGCCCAGAACCACTCCCGCACGTCCTGGACCGCCGCCCGGGTCGAGGAGGAGCTGGCCGGGATCATGACCGACATCCACCGCACCTGCCACGAGACCGCCGAGCGGTACGGCGCCCCCGGCGACTACGTCACCGGCGCCAACATCGCCGGCTTCGAGCGGGTCGCGGACGCGATGCTCGCGCAGGGCGTGATCTGACCCCGCACGCCCCCGGCACGGCCCGGAAGGATTTTCTCCGAAGATCTTTCCGGGCCGTGTAGAGATCGCCGCGGCGGCTCCGACCGTAGGGTGACAGCGCGCCGGAAGAGGCGCGCGGCACAGGGGAGGACACCCGAGATGAAGTACGTCGCGATGATCTACGGCAACCAGGCCAAGTGGGACGCGTTCCCCGCCGAGGCGTGGCCGGAGGCGATCGCCCGCCAGGAGGCCTTCAACCGGAAGTACCGGGAGACCGGCGAACTCCTCGGCGCCTACGGCCTCGCCGACGCGGCCGCCGCCCAGCTGGTCCGCCGCGAGGACGGCGCTCCGGCCGTCACCGACGGGCCCTACCTGGAGACCAAGGAGTACCTGGCCAGCTTCTACCTCCTGGACTGCGAGTCCCCGGAGCGGGCCCGGGAGATCGCCGCGGACATGCCCTTCGCGGACGTCGACCCGGTGGAGCTGTGGCCGGTCCTGCACGAGTCCGCGGCGGACGTGTGAGCGAGCCGGCCGGCGTCGAGGAGCTGCTGCGGGCCAGCGCCCCGCGGGTCCTCGGCGCGCTCGTCCGCCGCCACGGCGACTTCTACGGCTGCGAGGACGCCGTCCAGGAGGCGCTGATCGCGGCGGCCCGGCAGTGGCCGGAGCAGGGCGTGCCCGAGCGGCCGGAGAGCTGGCTGCTGGCCGTCGCCCGGCGCAGGTACGTCGACCAGGTGCGCAGCGAGGCCGCACGCCGGCGGCGCGAGGACACCGTCGCGCTGGCCACCCCGGCGGCCGAGCTGCTCGCGCCCGCCGCCGACGAGGCGGGCGAGGGGGCCGCGGACGACTCGCTCGCGCTGCTCTTCCTCTGCTGCCACCGGGACCTGTCGCCGCCCAGCCGGATCGCGCTCACCCTGCGGGCGGTCGGCGGTCTCACCACCGCGCAGATCGCGGCCGCGTTCCTGGTGCCGGAGGCGACGATGGCGCAGCGGATCAGCCGCGCCAAGCAGGCCGTCCGGGCGGCCGGGGACTCCCTCGCGCTGCCGGAGGGCGAGGACCGCACCGCCCGGCTCGCCGAGGTCCGGCACGTGCTGTACCTGGTCTTCAACGAGGGCTACACCGCGAGCGGCGGCGAGGAGCTGACCGCGCCCGAGCTGTCCGCGGAGGCGATCCGGCTGGCCCGGCTGCTGCACCGGCTCGTCCCGGAGGACACCGAGACGGCCGGGCTGCTCGCCCTGATGCTGCTCACCGACGCCCGCCGCCCGGCCCGCACGGGCCCGCACGGCGAGCTGGTCCCGCTGGCGGAGCAGGACCGGAGCCGCTGGGACGCGGCCCCGCTGGCCGAGGGCCTCGCCCTGATCGCCCGCACCCTGCCGCGCGGGCGGGTGGGCCCGTACCAGATCCAGGCGGCGATCGCGGCGGTGCACGACGAGGCCGAGTCGGCGGAGGCGACCGACTGGCCGCAGATCCTCGCCCTGTACGAGCTCCTGGAGCGGACGGGCCCCAACCCGATGGTGACCCTGAACCGCGCGGTGGCCGTCGCCATGGTGCACGGCCCGCGGGCCGGCCTGGAGCTGCTCGACGCGCTGGCCGCGGACAAGCGGCTGGCCCGCCACCACCGGCTGTCGGCCGCCCGGGCCCACCTCCTGGAGCTGTCCGGCGACACCGGGGCCGCGGCGGAGGCCTACCGCGAGGCCGCCCGGCACACCACGAGCGCGCCGGAGCGCCGTCACCTCACGGAGCGCGCCCGCCGGCTGGGCTGACCCGCCGGGGCGGTGCCGGAGCCTCCGGAAGCCCGCTCGCCCCCTGCGTGTACCCGAACGTGACGTGGGGTACAGTCTTCGACCCGATTGGCGGGCCGCAGGGGCGGTATGGCAGACTAGCGGGGTTGCTCGGTTGAGTGCCGATGCTGCGCGCCTCCCGTCGGGGGGACCGGAAGCGAGTCCCACAGTACTCGTCGCCCCTTCTCAGGAGCGGACGTACGGGAATCTTCCGGGAAGTGTCAGCGGGGTACCGACCAGGCGCCCGGTGGGTGTTCACCCCCGTTCCGCGGTCCTCGGCCCGCACCCCCTTGGTTGGGAAATCCTTCGGGACTTCTTCGTAGAGGGAGTGCGACACGCCCGACCGCGTGGGTCGGAGGAGAACGCGAATCCGCCGGGTTCCAGAGCGTTTAACGACAAGACAGGACTACGGAGTAGCCATGGCGGGACAGAAGATCCGCATCCGGCTCAAGGCCTACGACCACGAGGTCATCGACTCCTCGGCGAAGAAGATCGTCGAGACGGTGACCCGCACTGGTGCGTCGGTCGCGGGCCCGGTGCCGCTGCCCACTGAGAAGAACGTGTACTGCGTCATCAAGTCGCCGCACAAGTACAAGGACTCGCGCGAGCACTTCGAGATGCGCACGCACAAGCGCCTCATCGACATCCTCGACCCCACGCCGAAGACCGTCGACTCGCTCATGCGTCTCGACCTCCCGGCCGGTGTCGACATCGAGATCAAGCTCTGAGGGCGCGCGAGATGGCTAAGAACATCAAGGGCATCCTGGGCGAGAAGCTCGGCATGACGCAGGTCTGGGACGAGAACAACCGGGTCGTCCCGGTGACCGTCGTCAAGGCCGGCCCGAATGTCGTGACCCAGGTGCGTACGAACGACGTCGACGGCTACGAGTCGGTCCAGATCGCCTTCGGCGAGATCGACCCGCGCAAGGTGAACAAGCCCCTCAAGGGCCACTTCGCCAAGGCCGACGTCACCCCGCGCCGCCACCTCGTCGAGCTGCGTACCGCTGACGCCAGCGAGTACACCCTCGGCCAGGAGATCACCGCCGAGGTCTTCGAGGCGGGCATCAAGGTCGACGTGACCGGCAAGAGCAAGGGCAAGGGCTTCGCCGGTGTCATGAAGCGCCACAACTTCCGTGGTGGCAAGGCCTCCCACGGTGCCCACCGCGTGCACCGCAAGCCGGGTTCGATCGGTGGCTGCGCCACCCCGGGCCGCGTCTTCAAGGGCATGCGCATGGCCGGCCGCATGGGCAACGAGCGCGTGACCACCCAGAACCTGACCGTTCACGCCGTTGACGCGGAGAAGGGCCTGCTCCTGATCAAGGGTGCGGTTCCTGGTCCGAACGGCGGCCTCGTCCTGGTCCGCACCGCGGCCAAGGGGGCCTGAGGATATGAGCACCATTGACATTCTGTCGCCCTCCGGCGACAAGACCGGGACCGTCGAGCTCCCGGCCGAGATCTTCGACGCCAAGGTCAGCGTCCCGCTGATCCACCAGGTCGTCGTCGCGCAGCTTGCGGCTGCCCGCCAGGGCACCCACAAGACCAAGACGCGTGGCGAGGTCCGCGGTGGTGGCAAGAAGCCGTACCGCCAGAAGGGCACCGGCCGCGCCCGTCAGGGTTCGACCCGCGCCCCGCAGTTCGCCGGTGGTGGCGTCGTGCACGGTCCCGTGCCGCGTGACTACTCGCAGCGGACCCCGAAGAAGATGAAGGCCGCCGCCCTCCGCGGTGCCCTCTCCGACCGGGCGAACCACTCCCGCATCCACGTCGTCACCGGCGTGGTCGAGGGTGGCATCTCCACCAAGGCCGCCAAGACGCTGTTCGGCAAGATCTCGGAGCGCAAGAACCTGCTCCTGGTCGCCGAGCGCTCCGACGAGGCCGCGTGGCTGTCCGCCCGCAACCTGCCCCAGGTGCACATCCTGGAGCCGGGCCAGCTGAACACGTACGACGTGATGCGATCCGACGACGTGGTCTTCACCCAGGCCGCCCTCGAGTCCTTCGTGTCTGGCCCCAAGGCCGACGACAACGAGGGGAACGAAGCCTGATGGCCGAGATCACCAGCAAGACCTTCACGGACCCGCGCGACGTCCTCGTCAAGCCGGTTGTCTCCGAGAAGAGCTACGCCCTGCTCGACGAGAACAAGTACACGTTCATCGTCGCGCCCGGCTCCAACAAGACCCAGATCAAGCAGGCCGTCGAGGCGGTCTTCTCGGTCAAGGTCACCGGGGTCAACACGATCAACCGCCAGGGCAAGCGCAAGCGCACCCGCACCGGTTTCGGCAAGCGCGCCAACACCAAGCGCGCCATCGTGACCCTTGCTGAGGGCAACCGAATCGACATCTTCGGCGGCCCGACCGCCTGACGGCGGTCGAGTCGTCCGATATCGGACGAGGACTGAGAAATGGGTATCCGCAAGTACAAGCCGACTACGCCGGGCCGTCGTGGCTCCTCCGTAGCCGACTTCGTCGAGATCACGCGGTCCACGCCGGAGAAGTCGCTGGTCCGCCCCCTGCACAGCAAGGGCGGCCGTAACAACACCGGTCGTGTGACCGTCCGTCACCAGGGCGGTGGCCACAAGCGTGCCTACCGCGTGATCGACTTCCGTCGTCACGACAAGGACGGCGTGCCGGCCAAGGTCGCTCACATCGAGTACGACCCCAACCGCACCGCGCGCATCGCGCTGCTCCACTACGCG
Source organism: Streptomyces sp. NPDC058758 (assembly GCF_042746075.1). Classification (NCBI taxonomy): domain Bacteria; kingdom Bacillati; phylum Actinomycetota; class Actinomycetes; order Kitasatosporales; family Streptomycetaceae; genus Streptomyces; species Streptomyces sp. NPDC058758. The sequence continues at coordinate 135,569 of NZ_JBHYPS010000014.1, forward strand.
GACGGCGAGAAGCGCTACATCATCGCTCCCAAGGGCCTGACGCAGGGCGACCGCGTCGAGAACGGCCCGGGCGCGGACATCAAGCCCGGCAACAACCTGGCCCTCCGCAACATCCCGGTCGGTACCACGATCCACGCGATCGAGCTCCGTCCCGGCGGCGGCGCCAAGTTCGCCCGCTCCGCGGGTGCCTCCGTGCAGCTGCTGGCGAAGGAGGGCACGATGGCCCACCTCCGCATGCCGTCCGGCGAGATCCGTCTGGTCGACGCCCGCTGCCGCGCCACCATCGGCGAGGTCGGCAACGCCGAGCAGTCGAACATCAACTGGGGCAAGGCCGGCCGCAAGCGCTGGCTGGGCGTCCGCCCGACCGTTCGCGGTGTGGCGATGAACCCGGTTGACCACCCGCACGGTGGTGGTGAGGGCAAGACCTCCGGTGGTCGTCACCCGGTCTCCCCGTGGGGTCAGAAGGAGGGTCGTACTCGTTCGCCGAAGAAGGCTTCGAACAAGTACATCGTCCGCCGCCGCAAGACGAACAAGAAGCGCTAGGAGCGGGTTTAGATGCCGCGCAGTCTCAAGAAGGGACCCTTCGTCGACGGCCACCTCATCAAGAAGGTGGACGCTCAGAACGAGGCCGGTACCAAGAACGTCATCAAGACCTGGTCCCGTCGCTCCATGATCATCCCGGCGATGCTCGGGCACACGATCGCGGTGCACAACGGCAAGACCCACGTCCCGGTGTTCGTCACCGAGTCGATGGTCGGTCACAAGCTCGGCGAGTTCTCGCCGACGCGTACCTTCCGGGGCCACGTCAAGGACGACCGGAAGTCGAAGCGCCGCTAGTAGCGGATCGCATTCAGACACGTAAGTAACTGAGAGGGACAACCATGGAAGCCAGGGCCCAGGCGCGGTACATCCGCGTCACGCCCATGAAGGCCCGCCGCGTGGTGGACCTGATCCGTGGCATGGACGCCACGGAGGCTCAGGCTGTTCTGCGATTCGCTCCGCAGGCAGCCTCCGTGCCGGTCGGCAAGGTGCTCGACAGCGCCATTGCCAACGCCGCGCACAACTACGACCACACGGACGCCTCCTCGCTGTTCATCAGCGAGGCGTTCGTCGACGAGGGTCCGACCCTGAAGCGGTTCCGTCCGCGCGCCCAGGGCCGTGCCTACCGGATCCGCAAGCGGACCAGCCACATCACCGTGGTCGTCAGCAGCAAGGAAGGAACCCGGTAATGGGCCAGAAGGTTAACCCGCATGGGTTCCGGCTCGGCATCACCACGGACTTCAAGTCCCGCTGGTACGCCGACAAGCTGTACAAGGACTACGTCAAGGAAGACGTCGCCATCCGCCGGATGCTGACGTCCGGCATGGAGCGCGCCGGCATCTCCAAGGTCGAGATCGAGCGCACCCGCGACCGCGTCCGCGTGGACATCCACACCGCTCGCCCGGGCATCGTCATCGGCCGCCGCGGCGCCGAGGCCGACAAGATCCGCGGCCAGCTGGAGAAGCTGACCGGCAAGCAGGTCCAGCTGAACATCCTCGAGGTCAAGAACCCCGAGGTCGACGCTCAGCTCGTGGCCCAGGCCGTCGCCGAGCAGCTCTCCTCCCGCGTCTCCTTCCGTCGGGCCATGCGCAAGAGCATGCAGTCCGCCATGAAGGCTGGCGCCAAGGGCATCAAGATCCAGTGCGGTGGCCGTCTCGGCGGCGCCGAGATGTCCCGCTCGGAGTTCTACCGCGAGGGCCGTGTGCCGCTGCACACGCTGCGCGCGAACGTCGAGTACGGCTTCTTCGAGGCCAAGACGACCTTCGGCCGCATCGGCGTGAAGGTCTGGATCTACAAGGGCGACGTCAAGAACATCGCCGAGGTCCGCGCCGAGAACGCTGCTGCCCGTGCGGGCAACCGCCCGGCCCGTGGCGGCGCTGACCGTCCGGCCGGCCGCGGTGGCCGCGGTGGCGAGCGTGGCGGTCGCGGTCGCAAGCCGCAGTCGGCTCCCGCTGCCGAGGCCCCCAAGGCCGAGGCCGCCGCCGCTCCGGCTGCTGAGAGCACCGGAACGGAGGCCTGACCGACATGCTGATCCCCCGTAGGGTCAAGCACCGCAAGCAGCACCACCCCAAGCGCTCGGGCATGAGCAAGGGTGGCACGCAGGTCGCGTTCGGCGAGTACGGCATTCAGGCCCTCACGCCGGCGTACGTGACCAACCGTCAGATCGAGGCCGCGCGTATCGCGATGACCCGCCACATCAAGCGTGGCGGCAAGGTCTGGATCAACATCTACCCGGACCGCCCGCTCACGAAGAAGCCTGCCGAGACCCGCATGGGTTCCGGTAAGGGTTCTCCGGAGTGGTGGATCGCGAACGTCAAGCCCGGTCGGGTGATGTTCGAGCTGTCCTACCCGAACGAGAAGATCGCGCGTGAGGCTCTGACTCGTGCGGCTCACAAGCTGCCGATGAAGTGCAAGATCGTTAAGCGCGAGGCAGGTGAGCTGTGATGTCGGCCGGTACCAAGGCGTCCGAGCTGCGCGAGCTGGGCAACGAGGAGCTTGTCGCCAAGCTCCGCGAGGCCAAGGAAGAGCTGTTCAACCTCCGCTTCCAGGCGGCGACGGGTCAGCTCGAGAACCACGGCCGTCTCCGGGCGGTCCGTAAGGACATCGCCCGTATCTACACCCTCATGCGAGAGCGTGAGCTCGGCATTGAGACGGTGGAGAACGCCTGATGAGCGAGAGCAACGTGACTGAGAAGACCGAGCGCAACGCTCGCAAGGTCCGCGAGGGCCTGGTCGTCAGCGACAAGATGGACAAGACCGTCGTCGTCGCCGTCGAGGACCGCGTCAAGCACGCGCTGTACGGCAAGGTCATCCGCCGTACGAACAAGCTCAAGGCTCACGACGAGCAGAACGCTGCCGGCATCGGCGACCGCGTCCTCCTGATGGAGACCCGGAAGCTGTCGTCGACGAAGCACTGGCGCGTCGTCGAGATCCTCGAGAAGGCCAAGTAATCCCTCCTAGGGGGACCCCCTAGGAACAGTTCCGCCAGGCTCGGTGGGGACCGCTGATCGACCAGCGGCCCCCGCCGGGAACCGGCAGACAATCAGGAGATAGACGTGATCCAGCAGGAGTCGCGACTTCGCGTCGCCGACAACACTGGTGCCAAGGAGATCCTTTGCATCCGTGTTCTCGGTGGCTCGGGTCGCCGCTACGCGGGCATCGGTGACGTCATCGTCGCCACCGTCAAGGACGCGATCCCCGGTGGCAACGTGAAGAAGGGTGACGTCGTCAAGGCGGTCATCGTTCGCACCGTCAAGGAGCGCCGCCGCCAGGACGGCTCGTACATCCGCTTCGACGAGAACGCCGCTGTCATTCTCAAGAACGACGGCGACCCTCGTGGCACCCGTATCTTCGGCCCGGTCGGCCGTGAGCTGCGCGAGAAGAAGTTCATGAAGATCATCTCGCTCGCGCCGGAGGTGCTGTAAGCATGAAGATCAAGAAGGGCGACCTGGTCCAGGTCATCACCGGTAAGGACAAGGGCAAGCAGGGCAAGGTCATCGCGGCCTACCCCGCCGAGTCCCGCGTTCTCGTCGAGGGTGTCAACCGGGTCAAGAAGCACACGAAGGCCGGCCCCAACCAGGCCGGCGGCATCGTGACCACCGAGGCGCCGGTCCACGTCTCCAACGTCCAGCTGGTCGTGGAGAAGGACGGCAAGAAGGTCGTCACGCGTGTCGGTTTCCGCTTCGACGACGAGGGCAACAAGATCCGCGTTGCCAAGCGGACGGGTGAGGACATCTGATGGCTACCACCACTCCGCGTCTCAAGACGAAGTACCGCGAGGAGATCGCGGGCAAGCTGCGTGACGAGTTCAAGTACGAGAACGTCATGCAGATCCCCGGCCTCGTGAAGATCGTGGTCAACATGGGTGTCGGCGACGCCGCCCGTGACTCGAAGCTGATCGAGGGCGCGATCCGCGACCTCACCACGATCACCGGTCAGAAGCCGGCCGTCACCAAGGCCCGCAAGTCCATCGCGCAGTTCAAGCTGCGCGAGGGCCAGCCGATCGGTGCCCACGTCACGCTCCGTGGCGACCGCATGTGGGAGTTCCTGGACCGCACCCTGTCGCTCGCGCTGCCGCGCATCCGCGACTTCCGCGGCCTGTCCCCGAAGCAGTTCGACGGCCGCGGCAACTACACCTTCGGTCTCACGGAGCAGGTCATGTTCCACGAGATCGACCAGGACAAGATCGACCGCACCCGGGGTATGGACATCACCGTGGTCACCACGGCGACCAACGACGACGAGGGCCGTGCGCTTCTCCGTCACCTCGGCTTCCCGTTCAAGGAGGCGTAAGCGAGATGGCGAAGAAGGCTCTCATCGCGAAGGCTGCCCGCAAGCCCAAGTTCGGTGTGCGTGCGTACACGCGCTGCCAGCGCTGCGGCCGCCCCCACTCCGTGTACCGCAAGTTCGGCCTCTGCCGCGTGTGCCTTCGTGAGATGGCTCACCGTGGCGAGCTGCCGGGCGTGACCAAGAGCTCCTGGTAATTCCCCTTCGCCCTTTGGGCGTTGGTGAATGACCGGAGTCTCTCGGTAGGCATTGGGTTGGCGGACTCCCGTCCCCGCATGGCTTAGGCTAGTGGGGTTGGGCGTCCGCCGCCCTTACGACTTACTACGCCGTAGGTCCACCGCACCGCACCCGCCCCGTCTCGGATCGGGGAGAGGGATGGTGCACCAGGAAACCCCGGCGAGAGAGGCCGAAGGCCAATTCATGACCATGACTGATCCGATCGCAGACATGCTCACGCGTCTGCGTAACGCGAACTCGGCGTACCACGACACCGTGACGATGCCGCACAGCAAGATCAAGTCGCACATCGCGGAAATCCTCCAGCAGGAGGGCTTCATCACCGGCTGGAAGGTCGAGGACGCCGAGGTCGGCAAGAACCTCGTCGTCGACCTGAAGTTCGGTCCGAACCGTGAGCGCTCCATCGCGGGCATCAAGCGGATCTCGAAGCCGGGCCTCCGGGTTTACGCGAAGTCCACCAACCTGCCGAAGGTCCTCGGCGGCCTGGGCGTGGCGATCATCTCCACGTCCCACGGTCTCCTGACCGGCCAGCAGGCGCAGAAGAAGGGCGTGGGTGGGGAAGTCCTCGCCTACGTCTGGTAGTCGGGAACGGAGGAATAGCAATGTCGCGAATCGGCAAGCTCCCCATCACGGTTCCCGCCGGCGTGGACGTCACCATCGAGGGCCGCACGGTCACCGTCAAGGGCTCGAAGGGCTCGCTGACGCACACCGTCGCCGCGCCGATCGAGATCGTTAAGGGCGAGGACGGCGTTCTCAACGTCACCCGTCCGAACGACGAGCGTCAGAACAAGGCCCTCCACGGCCTGTCCCGCACGCTGGTGGCCAACATGATCACCGGTGTGACCCAGGGGTACGTCAAGGCGCTCGAGATCAGCGGTGTCGGTTACCGCGTGGCCGCGAAGGGCTCCGGCCTGGAGTTCCAGCTCGGCTACAGCCACCCGATCCTGGTGGAGGCCCCCGAGGGCATCTCCTTCAAGGTCGAGTCGCCGACCAAGTTCTCGGTCGAGGGCATCGACAAGCAGAAGGTCGGCGAGGTCGCCGCGAACATCCGCAAGCTGCGGAAGCCTGACCCGTACAAGGCCAAGGGTGTCAAGTACGCGGGCGAGGTCATCCGCCGCAAGGTCGGAAAGGCTGGTAAGTAAGCCATGGCATACGGTGTCAAGATCGCCAAGGGCGACGCTTACAAGCGCGCCGCGAAGGCGCGCCGTCACCTGCGCATCCGTAAGAACGTGTCGGGTACGGCGGAGCGTCCGCGCCTCGTCGTGACGCGCTCGAACCGCGGTATCACCGCGCAGGTCATCGACGACCTCAAGGGTCACACCGTCGCGTCGGCGTCCCACCTGGACGCTTCGATCCGCGGTGGCGAGGGCTCCAAGTCCTCGCAGGCCCAGCAGGTCGGCGCCCTGGTCGCCGAGCGCGCCAAGGCCGCCGGTGTCGAGGCCGTCGTGTTCGACCGTGGTGGCAACAGGTACGCCGGGCGCATTGCCGCTCTGGCTGACGCCGCCCGCGAAGCCGGGCTGAAGTTCTAAGCCCCGGTTCCGGGACTAACGGACGTAACAGAGAGAGGTATTCCAATGGCTGGACCCCAGCGCCGCGGCAGCGGTGCCGGTGGCGGCGAGCGGCGGGACCGGAAGGGCCGCGACGGTGGCGCTGCCGCCGCCGAGAAGACCGCGTACGTTGAGCGCGTAGTCGCGATCAACCGCGTCGCCAAGGTTGTCAAGGGTGGTCGTCGCTTCAGCTTCACCGCGCTGGTCGTGGTGGGCGACGGTGACGGCACCGTGGGTGTCGGTTACGGCAAGGCCAAGGAGGTGCCGGCCGCCATCGCCAAGGGTGTGGAGGAGGCCAAGAAGCACTTCTTCAAGGTCCCCCGTATCCAGGGCACCATCCCGCACCCGATCCAGGGCGAGAAGGCCGCGGGCGTCGTCCTGCTCAAGCCGGCTTCCCCCGGTACCGGTGTGATCGCCGGTGGCCCGGTGCGCGCCGTCCTCGAGTGCGCCGGCGTTCACGACATCCTGTCGAAGTCGCTCGGCTCCGACAACGCGATCAACATCGTGCACGCGACCGTGGAGGCCCTCAAGGGCCTGCAGCGTCCCGAGGAGATCGCGGCCCGCCGCGGTCTGCCGCTCGAGGACGTCGCCCCCGCGGCTCTGCTTCGTGCGCGTGCGGGAGCGGGTGCGTAATGGCTCGCCTCAAGATCACGCAGACGAAGTCGTACATCGGCAGCAAGCAGAACCACCGCGACACGCTGCGTTCGCTCGGGCTCAAGCGCCTGAACGACGTGGTCGTCAAGGAGGACCGCCCCGAGTTCCGCGGAATGGTGCACACCGTCCGCCACCTCGTGACGGTTGAGGAGGTCGACTGATCATGGCGGAGAACAACCCGCTCAAGATCCACAACCTCCGTCCCGCCCCGGGCGCCAAGACCGCCAAGACCCGTGTGGGTCGTGGTGAGGCGTCGAAGGGTAAGACGGCCGGTCGTGGTACCAAGGGCACCAAGGCCCGCTACCAGGTTCCGGAGCGCTTCGAGGGTGGCCAGATGCCCCTCCACATGCGTCTCCCGAAGCTCAAGGGCTTCAAGAACCCGTTCCGCACCGAGTACCAGGTCGTGAACCTGGACAAGCTGGCCGCGCTCTACCCGCAGGGTGGCGAGGTCACGGTGGCCGACCTGGTCGCCAAGGGTGCGGTTCGTAAGAACCAGCTCGTCAAGGTGCTCGGCACCGGCGAGGTCTCCGTGGCGCTGCAGGTGACGGTCGACGCCGTCTCCGGCTCCGCCAAGGAGAAGATCGCCGCCGCCGGCGGCACCGTCACCGAGCTCGTCTGAGACGACTCGATGGCCTGAACATCCGACCGGGGATGCCTCTCAAAAGGGGCATCCCCGGTTGGTCGTTCCTAGGGGGGCATGGTCGCCGGTAAGGTGGCGTGCACCGTCCATGCTCATGCGGTATAGACCGCGGAGCCGGGACCGATCCAATCAGTCCTTATCGAATCTCAAGACCGTCACCTCTGACGCATAGCGCGGGGGTCGCAGGAGGCACCGTGCTCACCGGCTTCGCCCGGGCGTTCAAGACGCCCGACCTGCGCAAGAAGCTGCTCTTCACGCTGGCGATCATCGTGCTGTACCGCCTCGGGGCCCACATCCCGGTCCCCGGTGTCAGCTACGAGGCCGTCCAGATGTGCGTGGACCAGGCGCGCGAAGGCAACAACAGCCTGTTCGGCCTGGTGAACATGTTCAGTGGCGGCGCACTGCTGCAGATCACCATCTTCGCGCTCGGCATCATGCCGTACATCACGGCGAGCATCATCCTGCAGCTGCTCACCGTCGTGATTCCGCGCCTGGAAGCCCTCAAGAAGGAGGGCCAGAGCGGCACCGCGAAGATCACGCAGTACACCCGCTACCTGACGATCGCGCTGGCGATCCTCCAGGGCACGGGTCTGGTGGCCACCGCCAAGAGCGGTGCCCTCTTCAGCGGCTGCAGCGTCGCGAACCAGGTCGTCCCGGACCCCACGATCTTCACCATCGCCGTCATGGTCATCACCATGACCGCGGGCACCGCGGTCGTCATGTGGCTCGGTGAGCTCATCACCGACCGCGGCATCGGCAACGGCATGTCGATCCTGATGTTCATCTCGATCGCCGCCGGCTTCCCGGGCGCCCTGTGGGCCATCAAGGAGAGCGGCAAGCTCGCCCAGGGCTGGATCGAGTTCGGCACCGTCATCCTCATCGGCTTCGTGATGGTGGCCCTCGTCGTCTTCGTCGAGCAGGCCCAGCGCCGCATCCCGGTGCAGTACGCGAAGCGCATGATCGGCCGCAGGTCGTACGGCGGTACGTCCACTTACATCCCGCTGAAGGTGAACCAGGCGGGTGTGATTCCTGTCATCTTCGCGTCGTCGCTGCTCTACATCCCGGCCCTGATCGCGCAGTTCTCCAACTCCACCGCGGGCTGGAAGACCTGGATCGAAGCCCACTTCGTCAAGGGTGACCACCCCTACTACATCGCGACGTACTTCCTCCTGATCGTGTTCTTCGCCTTCTTCTACGTGGCGATCTCGTTCAACCCCGAGGAAGTCGCCGACAACATGAAGAAGTATGGTGGCTTCATCCCGGGTATCCGGGCTGGTCGACCTACTGCCGAGTACCTGAGCTACGTGCTCAACCGGATCACTTGGCCGGGCTCGCTGTACTTGGGTCTGATCGCTCTTGTGCCGACGATGGCGTTGGCAGGCTTCGGCGGTGCCAATGCCAACTTCCCCTTCGGCGGGACGAGCATCCTGATCATCGTGGGTGTGGGGCTGGAGACCGTGAAGCAGATCGAGAGCCAGCTCCAGCAGCGCAATTACGAAGGGTTCCTCCGCTGATGCGAATCGTCCTCGTCGGACCGCCCGGGGCCGGCAAGGGAACGCAGGCCGCGTTCCTCGCCAAGAACCTGGACATCCCGCACATCTCCACCGGCGACCTGTTCCGTGCCAACATCTCGCAGGGCACGGCGCTGGGCCTGGAGGCGAAGGGTTACATGGACCGGGGCGAGCTCGTCCCGGACGAGGTGACCATCGGGATGGCCAAGGACCGCATGGAGCAGGCGGACGCCGCCAACGGCTTCCTGCTCGACGGGTTCCCGCGCAACGTGGCTCAGGCCGAGGCCCTGGATGTCGTGCTCAAGGCCGACGACATGCAGCTGGACGCGGTCCTGGACCTGGAGGTCCCCGAGGACGAGGTCGTGAAGCGGATCGCGGGTCGCCGCATCTGCCGCAACGACTCCTCGCACGTCTTCCACGTCGAGTACAACGCCCCCAAGACCGAGGGCGTCTGCGACACCTGCGGTGGCGAGCTCTACCAGCGCGCGGACGACTCCGAGGAGACCGTCCGCACCCGCCTGGAGGTCTACCACACGCAGACCGAGCCGATCATCGACTACTACCGGGCGCAGAACCTGGTCGTGACGATCTCGGCGCTCGGCAAGGTGGACGAGGTCACGGCGCGCGCGATGGACGCGCTGAAGAAGTAACCCCACGCTCACGCGGTACGGCCGCGGTGCCCCGGACGGGCGCCGCGGCCGTATCGTTGTTCTGTCCCCTCCCGCGCAAGGAAAGGCCCCCGTCACGATGGTGCAGATCAAGACCCCCGAGCAGATCGCGAAGATGCGCGAGGCGGGGCTGGTCGTCGCCGCCATCCACGCGGCGACCCGCGAGGCGGCCGTGCCGGGCGCCACGACGAAGGACCTGGACGAGGTCGCGCGCAAGGTGATCGCCGACCACGGGGCGAAGTCGAACTTCCTCGGGTACGGCGGCTTCCCCGCGACCATCTGCACCTCGGTCAACGAGGTCGTCGTCCACGGCATCCCCGACGAGAAGACCGTCCTCAAGGACGGCGACATCATCTCGATCGACGCCGGGGCGATCGTCGACGGCTGGCACGGCGACGCCGCGTACACCGCCTTCGTCGGCACCGGTCACGCCCCGGAGCTGATCGAGCTCTCCCGGGTGACCGAGGAGTCGATGTGGGCCGGCATCGCCGCGATGCGGGTGGGCGCGCGCCTGGTCGACATCTCGAAGGCGATCGAGTCGTACATCAAGCGCCAGCCGCGGCCCGCCGTCGGCGACCACAGCCTCGGCAGGTACGGCATCGTCGAGGACTACGGCGGCCACGGCATCGGCACCGAGATGCACATGGACCCGCACCTCCTGAACTACGTCTCCCGCAAGCGCGGCAAGGGCCCGAAGCTGGTCCCCGGCTTCTGCCTGGCCATCGAGCCCATGGTCTCCCTCGGCACCCCGCACACGGAGGTCCTGGAGGACGACTGGACGGTCGTCTCCACCGACGGCACCTGGTCCTCCCACTGGGAGCACAGCGTCGCCCTCACCGAGGCCGGCCCCCTGGTCCTCACCGCCGTCGACGGCGGCAGGGCGAAGCTGGCGGAGCTGGGCGTGACGGCGGCCCCGGACCCGCTGGCGTAGTCCCCGCGCCGGATCCTCCGGCGCGATCCGCCCCGAGAAGGGCGGAGTAACGATCTTCTGCGTGGGGCAGATTCCTCGGATTCGTCTTTTCGAGGGGCCTGGCGTAGACTGATGCGTCGGCTCTCGTGTACCCGTGTGTCCGCACCGGGGAGTGAGAGTCGATCAAGGTAGCCGATTCGAAGGGCGAAGCGTGGCCAAGAAGCAAGGTGCCATCGAGATCGAGGGCACCGTGATCGAGTCCCTGCCGAACGCCATGTTCAAGGTGGAGCTCCAGAACGGTCACAAGGTCCTCGCGCACATCTCCGGCAAGATGCGTATGCACTACATCCGCATCCTCCCGGACGACCGGGTCGTCGTGGAGCTCTCTCCGTACGACCTGACGCGTGGCCGGATCGTCTACCGGTACAAGTAGATCTTGCCCGCACCCCGCCTCCGCGCGCGGGTGGTGGCACTGACCCGGAGAACCTCACATCCCATGAAGGTCAAGCCGAGCGTCAAGAAGATCTGCGACAAGTGCAAGGTGATCCGCCGTCACGGCCGGGTCATGGTCATCTGCGACAACCTGCGCCACAAGCAGCGCCAGGGCTGACGCACGCCGACCGACCTGCAACTTCGCAGTTCTTCGCGCGACGCATAGCAACACGTACATACGCAGAGCCCGTCCGACCGCCCCGCGCGGTTGACGGCACCTCCGGCGGGGGCCGGGGACCCGACCTGTACCTCATACGGCAGCCGGGAACGGTTCTGCAGCAGACCCCCGAGAACACAGGAGCCATTGAATGGCACGCGTTTCCGGTGTTGACATCCCGCGCGAAAAGCGTGTGGTGGTCGCACTCACCTACGTCTTCGGCATCGGGCGTACCCGGTCCGAGGAGATTCTCGCCGCGACCGGCGTGAACCCGTCCACCCGTGTCCGCGACCTTGCCGAGGAAGACCTCGTCAAGATCCGCGAGTACGTGGACGCCAACCTCCAGACCGAGGGTGACCTCCGTCGCGAGATCGCCGCCGACATCCGCCGCAAGGTCGAGATCGGCTGCTACCAGGGCCTGCGCCACCGTCGTGGCCTGCCCGTCCGCGGCCAGCGCACCAGCACGAACGCTCGTACCCGCAAGGGCCCGCGTCGCGCCATCGCCGGCAAGAAGAAGCCGGGCAAGAAGTAGTCCTCAGCGGACGCTTGACCAAGCGGTCTTCGCTGTAGGACCGACCACCTCCCGTAGGAGTAAGAGATGCCCCCCAAGGGTCGTCAGGGCGCTGCCAAGAAGGTGCGCCGCAAGGAAAAGAAGAACGTCGCTCACGGCCACGCGCACATCAAGAGCACGTTCAACAACACGATCGTCTCGATCACCGACCCCTCGGGCAACGTGATCTCCTGGGCCTCCGCCGGCCACGTCGGCTTCAAGGGCTCGCGCAAGTCCACCCCCTTCGCCGCGCAGATGGCCGCCGAGTCGGCCGCCCGCCGCGCGCAGGAGCACGGCATGCGCAAGGTCGACGTCTTCGTCAAGGGTCCCGGCTCCGGCCGTGAGACCGCGATCCGCTCCCTCCAGGCCACCGGCCTCGAGGTCGGCTCGATCCAGGACGTCACCCCCACGCCGCACAACGGCTGCCGTCCCCCCAAGCGCCGCCGCGTCTGACGCGTCGCCTGCTTGACCCGGGCTTTCGGGCGGTGCGTCCCCTTCCGGGGGCGTGCCGCCCGTACCCTTGCAGTACGCAGTACCGCAAGACCCCCGTCGGGCGTCAAATAGTGGGCGTCCACGAATGAAGGAACACACATGCTTATCGCTCAGCGTCCGTCGCTGACCGAAGAGGTCGTCGACGAGTTCCGCTCCCGGTTCGTGATCGAGCCGCTGGAGCCGGGCTTCGGCTACACCCTCGGCAACAGCCTCCGCCGTACCCTCCTCTCCTCGATCCCGGGTGCCGCCGTCACCAGCATCCGCATCGACGGCGTCCTGCACGAGTTCACCACCGTGCCGGGCGTCAAGGAGGACGTCACCGACCTCATCCTCAACATCAAGCAGCTGGTCGTCTCCTCGGAGCACGACGAGCCGGTCGTGATGTACCTGCGCAAGCAGGGCCCGGGTCTGGTCACCGCCGCCGACATCGCGCCCCCGGCCGGTGTCGAGGTGCACAACCCCGACCTCGTCCTGGCGACCCTGAACGCCAAGGGCAAGCTGGAGATGGAGCTGACCGTCGAGCGCGGTCGCGGCTACGTCTCCGCCGTCCAGAACAAGCAGGTCGGCCAGGAGATCGGCCGCATCCCGGTCGACTCCATCTACTCGCCGGTCCTCAAGGTCACCTACAAGGTCGAGGCGACCCGAGTCGAGCAGCGCACCGACTTCGACAAGCTCATCGTCGATGTCGAGACCAAGCAGGCCATGCGCCCGCGCGACGCCATGGCGTCCGCCGGCAAGACCCTGGTCGAGCTGTTCGGTCTCGCCCGCGAGCTGAACATCGACGCCGAGGGCATCGACATGGGCCCGTCCCCGACGGACGCCGCCCTCGCCGCCGACCTGGCGCTGCCGATCGAGGAGCTGGAGCTCACGGTCCGCTCCTACAACTGCCTCAAGCGCGAGGGCATCCACTCCGTGGGTGAGCTCGTGGCGCGCTCCGAGGCCGACCTGCTCGACATCCGCAACTTCGGTGCGAAGTCGATCGACGAGGTCAAGGCGAAGCTGGCCGGCATGGGCCTCGCGCTCAAGGACAGCCCGCCCGGATTCGACCCGACCGCCGCGGCCGACGCCTTCGGCGCCGACGACGACGCGGACGCCGGGTTCGTCGAGACCGAGCAGTACTGAGAGCTCGGGCCTCACGGTCCGTACCCGGGCGCGGGAGCGCTGTGCTTGATCGCGCAGTTCCCCGCGCCCCCTCCGGAGCGCAAGCTCCGGTCTCCGACAGGTAACCGCCTGCTCGGATACTGACACCGGTACCTCATACGGCCGGTGCAGATCACAAGGAGAAACACCATGCCGCGTCCCGCGAAGGGTGCCCGCCTCGGCGGTTCCGCCGCTCACGAGAAGCTGCTGCTCGCCAACCTGGCGAAGTCGCTGTTCGAGCACGGCCGCATCACGACGACCGAGGCCAAGGCCCGCCGTCTGCGTCCCGTCGCCGAGCGCCTGATCACCAAGGCGAAGAAGGGCGACATCCACAACCGTCGCCTGGTGCTGCAGACGATCACCGACAAGGGCATCGTCCACACCCTCTTCACCGAGATCGCCCCGCGCTACTCGGAGCGTCCGGGTGGTTACACCCGCATCACCAAGATCGGCAACCGTCGTGGCGACAACGCCCCGATGGCCGTGATCGAGCTCGTCGAGGGCGAGATCGCCAAGAAGGCGACCGTCGCCGAGGCCGAGGCCGCCACCAAGCGCGCCGTCAAGGAGGCCGACGAGGCCGCCGCCGCCCCGGCGACCGAGGACGAGGCGAAGGACGCGTAAGCGTTCTTCCGACGTTTCTCACGGAACGGGCCCGTACCCCCTGGGGTGCGGGCCCGTTCCCGTGCGTCTGAGAGGATTTCCCGGTGAGCGATGACGTGCAGCCCGGCTTCGTACGGGTACGGCTGGACCTTTCCTACGACGGCCGGGACTTCTCCGGGTGGGCCAAGCAGGCCCGCGGGCAGCGGACCGTGCAGGGCGAGATCGAGGACGCCCTGAAGACCGTGACGCGGTCCCCGGAGACGTACGAGCTGACCGTCGCCGGCCGGACCGACGCGGGGGTGCACGCGCGCGGGCAGGTCGCCCACGTGGACCTGCCGGCGGAGCTGTGGGAGGAGCACCGCGAGAAGCTGCTGCGGCGGCTCGCGGGGCGGCTCGCGCACGACGTGCGGGTGTGGAGCGTCGCCGAGGCCCCCGAGGGGTTCAACGCCCGCTTCTCGGCGGTCTGGCGGCGGTACGCGTACCGGGTCACCGACCACCCCGGCGGCGTCGACCCGCTGCTGCGCGGGCACGTGCTGTGGCACGACTGGACGCTCGACGTGGACGCCATGAACGAGGCCGCCGCCGCGCTCGTCGGCGAGCACGACTTCGCCGCGTACTGCAAGAAGCGCGAGGGCGCGACGACCATCCGCACCCTCCAGGAGCTGCGCTGGGAGCGGCGGCCCGACGGCGTCCTGGAGGCCACGGTCAAGGCCGACGCCTTCTGCCACAACATGGTCCGCTCGCTGGTCGGCGCGCTGCTCTTCGTCGGCGACGGGCACCGGCCGGTCGAGTGGCCGGGCAAGGTGCTGGCCGCCGGCGTGCGGGACTCCGCCGTCCACGTCGTACGGCCGCACGGCCTCACCCTCGAAGAGGTCGGCTACCCGGCCGACGACCGGCTGGCCGCGCGCAGCCGGGAGGCCCGCAACAAGCGGACCCTGCCCGGCGCCGCCGGCTGCTGCTGAGGCTTCCGGGCGGCTACTGCGGCGGGGCCGAGGCGGCGGCCGCCGCCTTCGCCTGGCTCTTGCCGCGGGCGTAGATCTGGTTGAAGACGAAGGCGGCGAGGTCGTCGCTGGCCTGGAAGACCGGCTTGTCCGCGGTGGTGACCTTCCTGCCGCTGGTGAAGCCGGCCTGGGTGAAGTAGGCGTAGCGGCCGACCGAGTTGGCGCGGCGCAGGCAGACGGTGGCGTGGCAGAAGGTGCCGACGCCCTTGCCGGAGAGCGTCGCGATGCCGCCGGTGGCCTGCTTCTTCGCCGCGAGGGCCGCCTTCTCGGAGGGGAAGACGGCCACGCCGACGGTGATGGCCACGCCGTCCTTCACGTAGGTGGCGCGCAGCACGCGCTCGCAGCCGTTCTTCTGCAGGACCGAGCCGAGCCCGCCCGTGGTGACCGAGGCGCAGTTCTTCGCCGCGGAGATCGCGCCCTTCTTGTAGGGGCGGCCGTACATGGTGAGCTTAGTGCCGGGGTAGAGCCCCTCGGCGGTCAGCGGCGCCTTGTCCTTCTTCGGGTCGGAGATGTAGTCCTTCGGGTCCGGCGGGGGCGGCGGGGCCACGGAGGAGAAGGTCGGCGCGGGGGTGGGGGAGACCGTCGCGGTGGCCGTGCCCGTGGGGGTCGGGGTGCCGTTCTTGGCCTCGTCGTTCTTCTTGTTCGTGGCCACGACGGCGGTCGCGACGACCGCGCCCACGACGAGCGTGGCGACGACCCCGCCCGCGATCACCAGCCTGCGCCTGCGGCGGTTCCCGGCCGCGGAGGCGTCCGCGAGGGCGCTCCAGTCAGGGGTGCCGCCGCCCTGGGGCTGCTGCGGCCACTGCTGCTGCCCGTGGCCCGGGTGCGGCTGCTGCTGCCCGTACGGTCCCTGCTGCGGCGGATACCCGTACCCCGGCTGCTGCCCCTGTCCCTGCTGCGGCGGATACCCGTAGCCCGGCTGCCCCTGCCCCTGCCCCTGCTGCTGCGGCTCCTGCGGCCACTGCGGTCCCCCAAAGCTCATGCGCCGCATCCTAAACCGGTTGGGCCGGGGCGACGCGGGCGGCGACAATGCATCCCATGGGACACGTCGAGGCCGCGCATCTGGAGTACTACCTTCCCGACGGGAGGGTCCTGCTCGGGGACGCCTCCTTCCGGGTGGGAGAGGGCGCGGTCGTCGCGCTCGTCGGGGCCAACGGCGCCGGCAAGACCACCCTCCTGCGGATGATCGCGGGAGACCTCCAGCCGCACGGCGGCTCCGTCACCGTCAGCGGCGGGCTCGGCGTGATGCCGCAGTTCATCGGCTCTGTGCGGGACGAGTCGACCGTCCGCGACCTGCTCGTCTCCGTCGCGCACCCGCGGATCCGGGAGGCGGCGAAGGCCGTCGACGCGGCCGAGCACCTGATCATGACCGTCGACGACGAGGCCGCGCAGATGGCGTACGCGCAGGCCCTCGCCGACTGGGCCGAGGTGCAGGGCTACGAGGCCGAGACGCTGTGGGACATCTGCACCACGGCCGCGCTCGGCATGCCGTACGACAAGGCGCAGTTCCGCCAGGTGCGGACGCTCTCCGGCGGCGAGCAGAAGCGGCTCGTCCTGGAGTCGCTGCTGCGCGGCACCGACGAGGTGCTGCTCCTCGACGAGCCGGACAACTACCTGGACGTGCCCGGCAAGCGGTGGCTGGAGGAGCGGCTGCGGGAGACCCGCAAGACCGTGCTCTTCATCTCCCACGACCGGGAGCTGCTCTCCCGGGCCGCGCAGAAGATCATCGCGGTGGAGCCCGGCGCGGCCGGCTCCGACGTGTGGGTGCACGGCGGCGGCTTCGACACCTTCCACGAGGCCCGGCGGGAGCGGTTCGCCCGCTTCGAGGAGCTGAAGCGGCGCTGGGAGGAGAAGCACGCGCAGCTGAAGAAGCTCGTCGTCAACCTGCGGCAGGCGGCCGCGGTCAGCCACGAGATGGCGTCCCGGTACGCCGCCGCGCAGACCCGGCTGCGGAAGTTCGAGGAGGCCGGCCCGCCGCCGGAGCCGCCGCGCGAGCAGGACATCCGGATGCGGCTGCGCGGCGGCCGGACCGGCGTGCGGGCCGTGACCTGCGAGAACCTCGAACTGACCGGCCTGATGAAGCCCTTCTCCCTGGAGATCTTCTACGGCGAGCGGGTCGGCGTCCTCGGCTCGAACGGCTCCGGCAAGTCCCACTTCCTGCGGCTGCTCGCGGGCGACCCGTCGGTGGCCCACACGGGCACGTGGAAGCTGGGCGCGCGGGTCGTCCCCGGGCACTTCGCCCAGACCCACGCCCACCCCGAGCTCGCCGGCCGCCCGCTCGTCGACATCCTGTGGACCGAGCACGCCAAGGACCGGGGCGCGGCGATGTCGATGCTGCGGCGCTACGAGCTGGAGCGGCAGGGCGACCAGTCCTTCGACAAGCTCTCCGGCGGCCAGCAGGCCCGCTTCCAGATCCTCCTCCTGGAGCTGGCCGGCACCACGGCCCTGCTCCTGGACGAGCCCACGGACAACCTGGACCTGGAGTCCGCCGAGGCCCTCCAGGACGGTCTGGAGTCCTACGAGGGCACGGTCCTCGCCGTCACCCACGACCGCTGGTTCGCCAAGAGCTTCGACCGCTACCTGGTCTTCGGTTCCGACGGCGTCGTGCGCGAGTCCACGGAGCCGGTGTGGGACGAGCGGCGGGTGGAGCGGGCGCGCTGACGCCGGACGCCCGGCGGGGGAGCGCCGCCGCCGGGGGTTCTACGGGAGCAGGACCAGGAGGCCCCTGAGACCGCCCTCGGCCAAGCGGTGGTGGGCCTTCGCCGCCTCCTCCAGGGGGAGGGCCTCCGCCACGCGGGGGGTGAGGACGCCCGCCTCGGCCAGGGAGGCCAGACGGGCCAGGGCGGTCGCGTCGGCGCGGACCCAGACCTGGGCGACCCGGATGCCGCGCAGCGGGTACGGGGCTCCGCCCGCGACCAGCGCGGCGAAGGCGCCGCCCGTCCGGACCGCGTCCAGGGCCGTCGCGCCCAGGACGGCGGCGTCGAGCGCGCCCGCCACGCCGCCGGGGACCAGGGCGCGGACCTCCGTGCCGAGCCGGCCGGGGCCGGCGGGGACGAAGCGGGCGGCGCCCAGCTCCCGTACGAGCGGCTCGTCCGCGGGGCGGGCCGTCGCCACCACCCGCAGTCCGCGCGCGGCGGCCAGCTGCACCGCGTACCCGCCGACCGCGCCGGCCGCGCCCGTGACCAGCAGCGTCTCCCCTCCGGGCAGGGCCAGCGCGTCGAGCGCCTGGAGGGCGGTGAGCCCCGCCAGCGGGAGGGTCGCGGCGGCCACCGGGTCGAGCCCCGCCGGGGCCGGCGCCACCGCGTGGGCGTCCAGCACCACGTGCTCGGCCTGGGTGCCGAGGGGCACGTCGAGCCGGTCGTTCATGCCGATGACCCGGTCGCCGGGGCGGACCGCGGTGACGCCGGAGCCGGTCTCCTCGACCACCCCCGCCACGTCCCAGCCGAGGCCGGTGCGGGCCCCGCCGCCCATCAGCCCGGCCCCGGCGAGCCCGCCGGAACGGGTGGCCAGGTCCACCGGGTGGACGGTCGCGGCCTCCACCCGGACGCGGACCTGCCCGGGACCGGCCGCGGGGACGGGCACCTCGGCGATCCGCAGGACCTCGGGGCCGCCGAAGGAGTCGAAGACGAGCGCGCGCATGGGCCGGACCTTCCGTGGAGGACGTGGGTGACCGTTCCCCACGAACCTAGGGAGAGCTACTCTCCGTCGGGAAGCAGGTACCCGGAAGTGCGTACCGCACCGGAGGGAGCGTGTCCCGTGCCCACCCGTACCGCCGCCGAGCGCCGCGACGAGGCGCGCCGGGCCTATGACGCGTACCTCGCCGAATGCCCCGCCCGGCAGCTCCTCGACCGCATCTCCGACAAGTGAGTCACCCTCGTCCTGAACGCCCTGGCCGACGGCCCCCGCCGCTACGGCGAACTGAGCCGCAAGCTCGCCGGCGTCAGCCAGAAGATGCTCACCCAGACCCTCCGTTCCCTGGAGCGGGACGGTCTGGTGTCCCGGTCGGTGACCCCGTCGGTTCCGGTCCGGGTCGATTACGCGCTGACGCCGTTGGGGGAGTCGTTGCTGCCGGTGGTGGCGGCACTGAAGGCGTGGGCGGACGGGCACATGGGCGAGGTGGCGGTGGCGCGGGCGGCGTACGACGGGGGGTGAGGGGGCGGGGCGGAGCGTTTTGACCCGGCCGGGGGAGCGCGGGTACGCTTCTGCTCTGTTATGCGTATTGGCTTCGTCGTTCTCACGCGGAGGGGCCTTGCGCAGGTTCCCTGGAGCAGTTACCAGTGGCTCGCATACGGGCGGTGACCCGGCAGTGCAGGCCCCAGCTGCATGATCGCTTCAGGTGTGTCTGGACTCCATCCACTGAAGAAGCGAAGGCTACGAAGTGCGTACGTACAGCCCCAAGCCCGGCGATGTCACTCGCCAGTGGCACATCATCGACGCGCAGGACATCGTCCTGGGTCGTCTGGCGACCACGGCCGCGAACCTCCTGCGAGGCAAGCACAAGCCGGTCTACGCCCCCCACATGGACATGGGCGACTTCGTCATCATCATCAACGCCGACAAGGTCCACCTGTCCGGCAACAAGAAGACCCAGAAGATGGCGTACCGCCACTCCGGCTTCCCGGGCGGTCTGCGCTCCGTCCGTTACGACGAGCTGCTCGACAAGAACCCCGAGAAGGCCGTCGAGAAGGCCATCAAGGGCATGATCCCCAAGAACTCCCTGGGCCGTCAGATGCTCTCGAAGCTGAAGGTCTACGCGGGCGAGAACCACCCGCACGCTGCCCAGCAGCCGGTCCCGTTCGAGATCACCCAGGTCGCGCAGTAGTTCCGGCCACACCCCCTAAGAACGAAAGAAATCTGAGGAGCATCGTGGCCGAGACCACCCCCGAGACCCCCGTCGACGAGTTCGAGGGCGTCGAGGAGTACACCACCGAGACCGAGATCGTCGAGGGTGACTACACCTCCGAGTCCCTCGCGTCCCGCTTCGGCGACCCGCAGCCGGCCGCCGGCCTGGGCCGTCGCAAGAACGCCATCGCCCGCGTCCGGATCGTCCCGGGCACCGGCAAGTGGAAGATCAACGGGCGCACGCTCGAGGACTACTTCCCGAACAAGGTCCACCAGCAGGAAGTCAACGAGCCCTTCAAGGTGCTCGAGCTCGACAACCGCTACGACGTCATCGCCCGCATCGCCGGTGGCGGCGTCTCCGGCCAGGCCGGCGCCCTGCGCCTCGGCGTGGCCCGCGCCCTCAACGAGGCCGACGTCGAGAACAACCGCCCGGCGCTGAAGAAGGCCGGCTTCCTCTCCCGTGACGACCGCGCGGTCGAGCGGAAGAAGGCCGGTCTCAAGAAGGCCCGCAAGGCTCCGCAGTACAGCAAGCGTTAATCGCCTGCCGCACTGCTTGTACGTACGCCCCGGCGCACTGCGCGTGCCGTCGGGGCGTACGTTTTTTCTTAACCTCTTTCCTTTCAGTCTTGGGCACGCATTTTCGGAGGACAGCTGTGGGACGACTCTTCGGCACCGACGGCGTACGCGGCGTCGCCAACGCCGACCTGACGGCGGAGCTCGCGCTCGGCCTGTCGGTCGCGGCGGCGCACGTGCTCGCCGAGGCGGGGACCTTCGAGGGCCATCGGCCGACCGCCGTGGTCGGCCGTGACCCGCGGGCGTCCGGAGAGTTCCTGGAGGCGGCCGTCGTCGCCGGTCTCGCCAGCGCAGGCGTCGACGTCCTGCGCGTCGGCGTCCTGCCGACCCCGGCCGTCGCCCACCTCACCGGCGTCCTCGGCGCCGACCTCGGCGTGATGCTGTCCGCCAGCCACAACGCCATGCCCGACAACGGCATCAAGTTCTTCGCCCGCGGCGGCCACAAGCTCGCCGACGACCTGGAGGACAAGATCGAGGCCGTCTACGAGGAGCACCGCACCGGCGCCCCCTGGGACCGCCCGACCGGCGCCGGCGTCGGCCGCGTCCGCGACTACACCGAGGGCTTCGAGACGTACGTCGCCCACCTCCTCGGCGTCCTCCCCAACCGCCTCGACGGCCTGAAGATCGTCCTCGACGAGGCCCACGGCGCCGCCGCCCGCGTCTCGCCCGAGGCCTTCACCCGCGCCGGCGCCCAGGTCGTCACCATCGGCGCGGCCCCCGACGGCCTCAACATCAACGACGGCTGCGGCTCCACCCACCTGGAGCTGCTGAAGGCCGCCGTCGTCGAGCACGGCGCCGACCTCGGCATCGCCCACGACGGCGACGCCGACCGCTGCCTCGCCGTCGACCACACCGGCGCGGAGGTGGACGGCGACCAGATCCTCGCCGTGCTCTCCCTCGCCATGCGCGAGGCCGGCACCCTGCGCGGCGACACCGTCGTCGCCACCGTCATGTCCAACCTGGGCTTCAAGCTCGCCATGGAGCGCGAGGGCCTCACCCTCGTCCAGACCGCGGTCGGCGACCGCTACGTCCTGGAGTCCATGAAGGAGCACGGCTACGCCCTCGGCGGCGAGCAGTCCGGCCACGTCATCGTGCTCGACCACGCCACCACCGGCGACGGCACCCTCACCGGCCTCATGCTGGCCGCCCGGGTCGCCGCCACCGGCAAGTCCCTCGCCGAGCTGGCCTCCGTCATGGAGCGGCTGCCGCAGATCCTGATCAACGTCAAGGACGTCGACAAGTCCCGCGTCACCACCTCCGCCGACCTGGCCGCCGCCGTCGTCGACGCCGAGCGCGAGCTGGGCACCACCGGCCGCGTGCTGCTCCGCTCCTCCGGCACCGAGCCGCTGGTCCGCGTCATGGTCGAGGCCGCCGACATCGAGCAGGCCCGCGCCGTCGCGCAGCGCCTCGCCGACGTCGTGAAGTCCGCGCTGGGCTAGGCCCTCCGGGCGGTACGGCGAAGGGCCCCGCGCACTCCGGTGCGGCGGGGCCCTTCTCCGTACCCCGGTCAGCCCCGGCGCAGCCGGCGCTTCAGCTTGCCGCGCTGGGTGTCCCACAGCCACTTCTGCGCCAGCAGCGTCAGGGTCCCCGACAGCATGATCCCCAGCAGGTTGAGCAGCAGCTGTTCGATCGACCCCCACGTCTGGCCGACCTCGCCGTAGCTCAGCGCCACCGCCGCGTTCGCCGCCGCCGGGACGGTCGTCACGGAGATCGCCACGCCCACCAGGGCGCCCGCCTTCGACGAGGTCAGGGAGAGGGTGCCGGCCGCGCCCGCGAGCAGCGCGACGACGAAGGAGAACGGGTCCGGCTGCCAGATGAAGCTGGTCTGGGGCCGCTCCCCGTCCAGCATCTCCACGCTGAACAGCCCGAGCCGGTCCATCAGCAGGCTGAACAGGGTCGTGGCCAGGATCGCCGCCAGGAAGCCGACGAGCAGCGCGATCAGCGACCGGACCGCGAGCCGCGGCGCCCGCTTCACGATCGCCGTGCACACCCCGGCGAGCGGACCGAACTCCGGGCCCACCGCCATCGCGCCCACGATCAGGATCGCGTTGTCCAGGACGACGCCGCAGGCCGCGATCATCGTCGCCAGGAGCATGAAGGCGAGATAGGTGAAGGAGAGCGTCGACTCCTCGTGCGTCGAGGTCGCCAGCTGTTCCCAGAGCACCGCGTCGGCGCCCTCGCCGGGGGCGTCCTCCTCGGCCGTGTCGGCCCGCTCCGACATGGACAGGTCGATGTTCTCGACCGCGATCGACCCGTCCTGATCGAGCTTCAGTCCCCGCAGCCCGTGCAGGAGTTCGTCGCCCGCCTCGCGGGCGACGTCGCACATGACGACGTCCCCGGCCGGGTCCCTGGCGGCTCCCGGCAGCACCACCACGTGGGTGGTGCCGACCGTCGACCCGATCAGCTCGGTCACGGCCTCGGTCCGGTCCGATGGCACGATCATCCGCAGGTGCAGCATGCCCCCGAGCTTACGGAGGTCAGAGCTTGCGGAGGCTGAGGCGCTGCACCTTGTGGTCGGGGCCCTTGCGGACCACGAGCGTCGCCCGGCCGCGGGTCGGCGCCACGTTCTCCAGCAGGTTCACCTTGTTGACGGTCCGCCACATCGTGCGGGCGTAGTCGAGGGCCTCCTCCTCGGAGACCTGCGTCCAGCGCCGGAAGTACGAGGAAGGGTCCTGGAAGGCGGTCTCCCGCAGCTTCCGGAAGCGGTTGAGGTACCAGCCCTCGATGTCCTCCGGCCGCGCGTCCACGTACACGGAGAAGTCGAAGTAGTCGGCGAGCCCGACCCGGGTCCGCCCGTCCTTGCCGGGCAGCGCCGGCTGGAGGACGTTCAGCCCCTCGACGATCAGGATGTCGGGCCGGCGCACCACGAGCTGCTCGCCGGGCACCCGGTCGTAGATGAGGTGCGAGTAGACCGGCGCGGTGACCTCGTCCTTCCCCGCCTTCACGTCGGCGACGAACCGGGTCAGCGCCCGCCGGTCGTACGACTCGGGGAACCCCTTCCGGGACATCAGCCCGCGCGCCTTCAGCTCCGCCATCGGGTAGAGGAACCCGTCGGTGGTGATCCGCTCCACCCGGGGGTGCTCGGGCCAGCGGGCGAGCAGCGCCTCCAGGAGCCGCGCCACGGTCGACTTCCCGACCGCGACCGACCCGGCGACCCCTATGACGAACGGCGTGCCGCGCTGTTCGGCCTTCTCCCCGAGGAAGGTGTTCAGCGCCCCCCGCAGGCCGCTGGTGGCCTGCACGTACAGGTTGAGCAGCCGGGACAGCGGCAGGTACACGTCCCGCACCTCGTCGAGGTCGATGACGTCCCCCAGCCCCTGGAGCCGTTCGACCTCGTCGGCGGTGAGCGGGAGCGGCGTCTTGTCCCGCAGCGCGCTCCACTCGGCCCGGGTGAGGTCGACGTAGGGCGTCGGCTCGGAACCCCGGCGGGTCCCCCCGGTCCCGGTCCCGGCTCCGTTGCCGTTGCCGTTGGCGCTTCGTGGCGGCGAAGTGATCACGGGCTCCATTGTCCCGGGTTCCCGCACGCCGTGGGCCGTGGGGTGGGTCACGTGCCGCGCGGTTGACGGCGCCCGGCCGACTCCGTGCGGGGTACGGGCCGGGGGCGGGGTTCGGCCGTAGGCTGCCGTCATGTGCGGAATCGTGGGATACGTCGGCGGGCAGTCGGCGCTTGATGTGGTCGTCGCGGGGCTGAAGCGGCTGGAGTACCGGGGGTACGACTCCGCCGGGGTCGCCGTGCTCGCGGACGGCGGGCTCGCCGCGGCGAAGAAGGCGGGGAAGCTCGTCAACCTGGAGAAGGAGCTGGTGGAACGGCCGCTGGCCGGCGGGTCCGTCGGGATCGGGCACACCCGGTGGGCCACCCACGGCGGCCCGACCGACGCCAACGCCCACCCGCACCTCGACAACGCCGGGCGCGTCGCCGTCGTGCACAACGGGATCATCGAGAACTTCGCCGCCCTGCGCGAGGAGCTGGCCGAGCGCGGGCACGAGCTGAGCTCCGAGACCGACACCGAGGTCGTCGCCCACCTGCTGGCCGAGGAGTTCTCCTCGGTCGGCGACCTGGCCGAGGCCATGCGGCTGGTCTGCCGGCGGCTCGACGGGGCCTTCACCCTGGTCGCCGTCCACGCCGACCAGCCCGACGTCGTGGTCGGCGCGCGGCGGAACTCGCCGCTCGTGGTCGGCGTCGGGGAGGGGGAGAACTTCCTCGCCTCCGACGTGTCCGCCTTCATCGCGCACACCCGGTCCGCCATCGAACTCGGACAGGACCAGGTCGTCGAGCTGACCCGGGACGGGGTCGCCGTCACCGACTTCGGCGGCGCGCCGGCCGAGGTCCGGGCCTTCCACGTCGACTGGGACGCCTCCGCCGCCGAGAAGGGCGGCTACGACCACTTCATGCTCAAGGAGATCGCCGAGCAGCCGAAGGCCGTCGCCGACACCCTCCTCGGCCGGATCGACGCGAACGGGCGGCTCACCCTCGACGAGGTGCGCATCCCGGACGCCGTGCTCCGCGAGGCCGACAAGATCGTCGTCATCGCCTGCGGCACCGCCTTCCACGCCGGCCTCATCGCCAAGTACGCCATCGAGCACTGGACCCGGATCCCCTGCGAGGTGGAGCTGGCCAGCGAGTTCCGCTACCGCGACCCGATCCTCGGGCAGCGGACGCTCGTCATCGCGATCTCCCAGTCCGGCGAGACCATGGACACCCTGATGGCGCTGCGGCACGCCCGCGAGCAGGGCGCCAAGGTCCTCGCCGTGTGCAACACCAACGGGTCGACCATCCCCCGGGAGTCCGACGCCGTGCTGTACACGCACGCCGGGCCCGAGGTCGCCGTCGCCTCCACGAAGGCCTTCCTCACCCAGCTCGTCGCCTGCTACCTCCTCGCCCTCTACCTGGGGCAGGTGCGCGGCACCAAGTGGGGCGACGAGATCCACGCGGTCGTCCGCGAACTCGCCCGGATCGGCGAGGAGGTCGAGCGGGTCCTGGAGACCATGGAGCCCGTCCGGGCGCTCGCCCGCTCCCTCGCCCACAAGGACACGATCCTCTTCCTCGGCCGGCACGTCGGCTACCCGGTCGCCCTGGAGGGTGCGCTGAAGCTGAAGGAGCTGGCGTACATGCACGCCGAGGGCTTCGCGGCCGGCGAGCTGAAGCACGGGCCGATCGCCCTCGTCGAGGAGGACCTGCCGGTCGTCGTCGTGGTGCCCTCGCCCAAGGGGCGCTCGGTCCTCCACGACAAGATCGTCTCCAACATCCAGGAGATCCGGGCCCGCGGCGCCCGGACGATCGTGATCGCGGAGGAGGGCGACGAGGCCGTCGTCCCCTTCGCCGACCACCTCGTCCGGATCCCGGCCACGCCCACGCTGCTCCAGCCGCTCGTCTCCACGGTGCCGCTCCAGGTCTTCGCCTGCGAGCTGGCCGCCGCCCGGGGCAACGAGGTGGACCAGCCCCGCAACCTGGCCAAGTCCGTGACGGTGGAGTGAGTGAGGAAATGATCATCGGGGTGGGGATCGACGTGGCGGAGATCGACCGTTTCGCCGCGTCGCTGGAACGTACGCCGGCGCTCGTCCGGCGCCTCTTCGTGGACGCCGAGCTGCTCCTGCCGAGCGGCGAGCGCCGCGGCCCGGCCTCCCTCGCGGCGCGCTTCGCCGCGAAGGAGGCCCTGGCGAAGGCGCTCGGCGCGCCGGGCAACCTGCTCTGGACGGACGCCGAGGTGTACGTCGAGTCCACCGGCCGCCCCCGGCTGCGGGTCAGCGGCACGGTGGCGGCCCGCGCGGACGAGCTGGGCGTGAAGCACTGGCACGTCTCGCTGAGCCATGACGCCGGGGTGGCCTCGGCGGTGGTGATCGCCGAGGGCTGAGCCGTACGGACGGAGGAGCGGGGCCCGGCCGCGGGGAGGCGGTACCGGGCCCCGCTCCGTGCCGCGCGCGACCGCCAGGGCCGGCGACGGATACGAGTGCCGCGCGCGGGGTCGGTGCCCCTCGGGGGCCGGCGGGACCGGCCGGGCAAGGATGCTTAGGTAAGGCAAACCTAAGTCGAGGTGTGGAGGGGTGTCAACCGCGCTTTCCGGCCGACGCCGAGGAAGCCCCGCCCACCCCTCTCGCGCACACCCGCCCCGCTCCTCCACCCCACCCGTCCCCTCCGGGCGGGGGCCCCGCGCCTGGGGCAGACTGCTGCCCATGCGTACCGCTCACCACGTGGAGACCGTCCGGGCCGCCGAGGCCGCACTGATGGCACGGCTGCCCGAGGGCGCGCTGATGCAGCGGGCCGCCGCCGGACTCGCCGCCGCCTGCTGCTCGCTGCTCGGCAGGGGCCGGGTCTACGGCTCCCGGGTCGTCCTCCTCGTCGGCAGCGGCGACAACGGCGGCGACGCCCTCTACGCCGGCGCCCGCCTCGCCCGGCGCGGCGCCGGGGTCACCGCCGTGCTCCTCGGCGCCCGCGCCCACGGCGCCGGGCTCGCCGCGCTGCGGGCCGCCGGCGGACGCGTCGCCGAGGACCCCTACGAGGCGCTCGCCGCCGCCGACCTCGTCCTCGACGGCATCACCGGCATCGGCGGCGTCGGCGGACTGCGCCCCGAGGCCGTGCCCGTCGCCCGGGCCGCGCGCGGCTCCGACGCGGTCGTCGTCGCCGTCGACCTGCCCAGCGGCGTCGACGCCGACACCGGCGAGGTCACCGGCGAGGCCCTGCGCGCCGACGCCACCGTCACCTTCGGCACGTACAAGCCGGGGCTCCTCGTCGACCCCGCACGGGAGTACGCCGGCGCCCTGCGGCTCGTGGACATCGGGCTCGCCGCCACCCTCCCCTCCGTGCCCGACGCCGAGGCGCTCCAGCACCGGGACGTGGCCCGGCTGCTCCCCGCGCCGGCCGCCGAGAGCGACAAGTACCGGCGGGGCGTCCTCGGCGTCGTCGCCGGCTCCGAGCGGTACCCCGGCGCCGCCGTCCTCGCCGTGGCCGGCGCGCTGCGCGGCGGCGCCGGGGCCGTCCGGTACGTGGGCCACGCCCGCGACGCGGTGATCGCCGCCCACCCGGAGACCCTGGTGCACGCGGGCCCGCCCGGGAAGGCCGGCCGCGTCCAGGCCTGGGTCGTCGGCCCCGGCCTCGGCGAAGGGCCCGGCGCCCGGCTCGCGGTCGACGAGGTGCTCGCCTCCGACGTGCCCGTCCTCGTCGACGCCGACGGCCTGCGCGCCCTCGACCCCGAGGCCGTCCGCGGCCGCCCCGCCGCCACCCTGCTCACCCCGCACGCCGGCGAGGCGGCGGCCCTGCTCGGCACCGACCGGACGGCCGTGGAGGCCGGCCGGCTCGCCGCCGTCCGCGCGCTCGCCGCCCGCTACGGCGCCACCGTCCTCCTCAAGGGCTCCACCACCCTCGTCTGCGGGCCCGGCGGCACCGGTCCCGTCCGGGTCAACCCCACCGGCACCCCCTGGCTCGCCACCGCCGGCTCCGGCGACGTCCTGTCCGGCCTCGCCGGCTCCCTCCTCGCCGCCGGACTCGGCGCGGTCGACGCCGCCTCCTGCGCCGCCTACCTGCACGGACTCGCCGCCCGCCGGGCCGCCGCCGGCGCCGGGCCGATCACCGCGACGGAGGTCGCCGGCGCCCTGCGCGCCGCCTGGCGGGACGTCCGCGAGCCCTGACCGCGCCGCGCCCCCGGTCGGCCCAACTCCGCTGCTCCGCCCGGGGGCCAGCGCGTGCCGGGCCCGGCCGGGGCGGGTTCGGATGGAGCGGTGACCAGATGGAGAAGCCGCATCCTGCCGCCGTTGCTCGCCACCGTCCTGCTGGCCGGCGCCGCCCCCGCGCACGGGGAGGAGCCGGCCCCCGCGGAGGCCGGGCCCGCCGCCGACGTCCTCGTCCCCGGCATCGCCGGCGCCGGCCGCCCCGAATACCCCATGGACACCCCCGACCAGGTCCTGCCGCCGATCGCCCCCGACGGCGAGATCCCCGTCCCCGAGCCGGAGGAGGAGGTCGACGAACTCGTCGAGTACCTCCCGCGCAACGCCACCAAGGCCGCCTGCACCGCGCAGACCGGGATGTACCAGCGGCAGGTCGAGCGGCTGCTGCGGCTGAAGGCCGACGGGAAGCAGTCGGCCGCCGACTGCCGGGCCATCCGCGCCTTCCAGACCCGGCAGAAGATCAAGCCCGCCAACGGCTACGCCGGCCCCGTCACCTGGGCCCGCGCCGAACTCCTCGCCGCCCGCAAGAACCCCAACGCCGCCGGGAAGTGCCCGGTCCGCTCCCACCCGGTCGCCTGCGTCGACCTGAACCGCGAGCTGATGTGGGTCCAGAAGGGCCGGAAGATCACCTACGCCGTGGTCAACATCCGCAGCGGCCGGGCCGGATACCGCACCCGCACCGGCTGGCACTCCGTCTACTGGCGCCACAAGGACCACTGGTCGTCCATCTACGACACGCCGATGCCGTTCTCCCAGTTCTTCGACGGCGGCCAGGCCTTCCACGGCGTCTACGGGGCCATCGCCACCCCCACCGGGAGCCGCGGCTGCGTGAACCTCACCTACAGGAACGCCGAGAAGCTCTGGTCCGTCCTCCGCAAGGGTGACCGGGTCTACATCTGGGGCAAGCGGCCGGGGCGGTGACCACCTGAGAGACTGGGCGCGATGACTGAGACACCGCCGCCGCCCAGCCGAGCCCGCGCCGAGATCGACCTCGGGGCGCTGCGCGCCAACGTCCGCGCGCTGCGCGCCCGCGTCGCCCCCCACGTCCGGGTCATGGCCGTGGTCAAGGCCGACGCGTACGGCCACGGCGCCGTGCGCTGCGCCCGCGCCGCCCTCGACGCGGGCGCGAGCTGGCTCGGCACGGCCACCCCGCAGGAGGCGCTGGCGCTGCGCGCCGCCGGGATCACCGACGTCCCCGTCCTGTGCTGGCTGTGGACCCCGGGGGACCCGTGGGACGCCGGCATCGAGGCCGGGCTCGACATGGCGGTGAGCGGACGCTGGGCCCTCGACGAGGTCACCGCCGCCGCCCGCGCGACCGGCGGCACGGCCCGGATCCAGCTCAAGGCCGACACCGGCCTCGGCCGCAACGGCTGCCAGCCCGCCGACTGGCCCGCGCTCGTCGCCGAGGCCCTGAAGGCCGAGAAGGAGGGGCTGGTCAAGGTCACCGGCCTCTGGTCCCACTTCGCCTGTGCGGACGAACCCGGCCACCCCTCGATCGCCGCCCAGCTCGACGTCTTCCGCTCGATGGTGGAGTACGCGGAGAAGGCCGGCGTCGAGCCCGAGGTCCGCCACATCGCCAACTCGCCGGCCACCCTCACCCTGCCCGAGGCCCACTTCGACCTGGTCCGCCCCGGCATCGCGATGTACGGCGTCTCGCCCGCCCCCGAGCTGGGCACCTCCGCCGAGCTGGGGCTGCGCCCGGTGATGTCGCTCAAGGCGGCCGTCGCCCTGGTGAAGGAGGTCCCGCCCGGCCACGGCGTCTCCT
Source organism: Streptomyces sp. NPDC058758 (assembly GCF_042746075.1). Taxonomy (NCBI): domain Bacteria; kingdom Bacillati; phylum Actinomycetota; class Actinomycetes; order Kitasatosporales; family Streptomycetaceae; genus Streptomyces; species Streptomyces sp. NPDC058758. Next base: position 165,332 of record NZ_JBHYPS010000014.1, read on the forward strand.
ACGGCCACCACTACGTCACCGACGGCGAGACCACCCTCGGCCTGATCCCGGTGGGCTACGCCGACGGCGTCCCCCGGCACGCCTCCGGCCGCGGCCCGGTCCTCGTCGACGGCACGGTCCGCACGGTCGCCGGGCGGGTCGCCATGGACCAGTTCGTGGTCGACCTCGGCGGCGACCGGCCCGCACCCGGCACCGAGGCCGTCCTCTTCGGCTCCGGCGCGCACGGCGAGCCGACGGCCCAGGACTGGGCGGAGGCCGCCGACACCATCGCGTACGAGATCGTCACCCGGATCGGCGCGCGCGTGCCGCGCGTGTACGTGGGGGAGTAGCCCGCCGTGGGGGAGACGACCGGGGGCGGCTGGCGGCGCGCGGGGATCGCCGGCGCGGCGATAGGCGTGCTCGCGGCCGGCGCGGCGGCCGGCGTCGCCGTCGAGCGGCTGACCGTGGGCCGCTCGGTGCGCCGCAAGGCCCGGCTCGCCCTGGACGCCACCGGCCCGTACGGCACCCTGCGCGGCGCCCCGGGCCGGGCGCTCGCCGACGACGGCACGGCCCTCGCGTACGAGACGGACGACGCGCCCGGCCCCCTCACCGTCGTCTTCTCGCACGGCTTCTGCCTGAACCAGGACTCCTGGCACTACCAGCGGGCCGCCCTGCGCGGCCGGGTCCGGACCGTCTTCTGGGACCAGCGGGGCCACGGCCGCTCGGGGCGCGGCCCGGAGGAGCCCGTCACCATCGACCGGCTCGGCCGCGACCTCAAGGCCGTCGTCGACGCCGCCGCGCCCGAGGGGCCGCTCGTCCTCGTCGGGCACTCGATGGGCGGGATGACGGTGATGGCGCTCGCCGCGCTGTACCCGGAGCTGGTCCGGGACCGGGTCGTCGGCGTCGCCCTGGTCGGCACCTCCGCGGGCCGCCTGGAGGAGGTCTCGTACGGGCTGCCGCTCGCCGGCGTCAACGCCGTCCGCCGGGTCCTGCCCGGGGTGCTGCGGGCCCTCGGCTCCCAGGCGGAGCTGGTCGAGAAGGGCCGCCGGGCCACCGCCGACCTCTTCGCCGGGCTGGTGAAGAAGTACTCCTTCGCCTCGAAGGACGTGGACCCGGCCGTCGTCCGCTTCGCGGAGCGGATGATCGAGTCCGTCCCGGTCGACGTGGTCGCCGCGTTCTACCCGGCCTTCGGCGCGCACGACAAGCTCGCCGCCCTCGCCGCCTTCCGGGGCCTGCCGGCGCTCGCCCTCGCCGGCGACCAGGACCTCGTCACCCCCGCCTCCCACACCGAGGCCATCGCCGAGGCGCTGCCCGGCGCCGAACTGGTCGTCGTCCCCGACGCCGGCCACCTGGTGATGCTGGAGCGGCCCGAGGCCGTCACGGACGCGCTCGGGGCCCTGCTGGCCAGGTCCGGGGAGGGCCCGGACAACGGATAGGTTGGCGGGTATGGAAGCAGCGCACCCGCCCGTCTCCGGCGCCACCCTCTCCGTCGACTCCCCCGAGCAGATGGGGGAGCTGGGCCGCCGGCTCGCGAAACTCCTCCGCCCCGGCGACCTCGTCATGCTCACCGGCGAGCTGGGCGCAGGGAAGACCACGCTGACCCGCGGCCTCGGCGAGGGCCTGGGCGTGCGCGGCGCGGTCACCTCGCCGACCTTCGTCATCGCCCGCGTCCACCCCTCGCTCACCGGCGGCCCGGCCCTGGTGCACGTGGACGCCTACCGGCTGGGCGGCGGGCTCGACGAGATGGAGGACCTGGACCTCGACGTCTCGCTGCCCGAGTCCGTGGTGGTCGTGGAGTGGGGCGACGGCAAGGTCGAGGAGCTGACCGACGACCGGCTGCACGTGCTGATCCACCGCGTGACCGGCGACACCGACGACGACCGGCGCACGGTCGTGCTCCGCGGGATCGGCGCGCGCTGGGCCGGGGAGGACCTCGCCCTGCTGTGAACGTCCGTAGGTTCCGACAGCATGTCGGGAAAATGTTGCGCCGCCGCTCCGCTCCGTGGTGACATGGAGGAAGGAGCTGGTTAGGTGAACCTAACCTACGGGAGGCATGCATGGCGACGCAGATGCCGGAGCGCGACGACCGCACCGCCGAGGAGCACGTCTCGATGAGCGAGCTGCTGGCCTCCTGCGCGGCGGCCAGCGCCGTCTCGACCCCGCCGGGGCGCGAGCTCGCGCCCGCAGCCCGGGAGCCGGAGACGGACGCGGACCTCAGGGACGAGGCCGCGTAGCCGCACCGGTCGACCGTCCGCGCCGGCCGCGCGTCACCCGTACCGGGGACGTCAGGGGACGACGACGACCTTCGCGCCGATCGACGCGAAGGTCCACATCGCGTCGCCGTCCGCCCGCTTCATCCGGACGCCGCCGGTCTTCTTCGACGGGTCGGCCGCCGGCATCGAGCCGTCGACGGCCGCGCTGAAGCCGACCGTCACGCCGTCCACCGTCGCGAAGCGGACCACGTGCTCGATCTGCACCCCGTCGGAGCCGCGGACCGAATTGGACCGGGAGGTCACCGCGTACGCCCCCGGCTCCGGGCTCACCGAACTCGGCGCCACCGCGAAGGTGCGCACCGCCTTGTTCTTCGCGTCGACCAGCCACACCCGGCGGCCCTCCAGCGCGTACACCACGCGCTCGCCGGTGCCCGAGGCCGCCGGCACCGCCAGCGGGTCCTTCGCCGGCTTCTTCGTCCCGGCCGGGGCCGACGCCGAAGGAGCGGCCGTGACCGGCGCCTGCCGGGGGTCCGCGAGGTTCGCCGGCACGCTCGCCGACGCCTGGTAGGCGAGGAAGGCGACCACGGCGAGGGCCGCCGCGGTGAGCCCGGCCACGAATCCCGAGCTGCTCCTTGCCACCGTCTCCACCTCTTCGTACGTACGTGCCGAGCCTGACCAGCTGTCGGGCCTGACGGTAGCAGCCGGGTCCCCGAACGGCCGCGCGCCGCATCGCCCGCTCGTGGCGCCGTAGGCTGTTCGCGTGCTGTTGCTCGCCATGGATACCGCCACCCCCGCCGTCACCGTCGCCCTCCACGACGGCACGGCCGTCGTCGCCGAGTCGACCCGCGTCGACGCCCGCCGCCACGGGGAGCTGCTGCTCCCCGCCGTCGACCGGGTCCTCAAGGAGGCCGGCACCGCGCTCGACGCGGTGACCGGCATCGTGGTCGGGGTCGGCCCCGGCCCCTACACCGGCCTCCGGGTCGGGCTCGTCACGGCCGCCGCCTTCTCCTCCGCCCTCGGCGGGGTGCCGGTGCACGGCCTGTGCACCCTCGACGGCCTCGCGTACGCCTCCGGCGTCGAGGGCCCCTTCGCGGTGGCGACCGACGCCCGCCGCAAGGAGGTCTACTGGGCGCGTTACGACGACGCCCGCACCCGGGTCACCGACGCCGCCGTCGACCGGCCTGCCGAGATCGCCGAGCGGCTCGCCGGGCTGCCGGTCGTCGGCGCGGGCGCCCTGCTCTACCCGGACGCCTTCCCCGACGCCCGCGGCCCCGAGCACCAGTCCGCCGGCGCGCTGGCCGCCCTCGCGGCCGAGCGGCTGGCCGCGGGCGGAGGGGGCTTCCTCGACCCGCGGCCGATGTACCTGCGGCGGCCCGACGCCCAGGTGCCGAAGAACTACAAGGTGGTCACCCCCACGTGAGCGGGGAAGCGGTGGCCGACGGCACCGTCCTGCGCGAGATGCGCTGGTGGGACCTGCCGGAGGTGCTCGCCCTGGAGGCGGAGCTGTTCCCCGAGGACGCCTGGTCGGAGGGGATGTTCTGGTCCGAGCTCGCGCACGCGCGCGGGCCCCGGGCCACCCGGCGGTACGTCGTCGCCGAGACCCCCTCCGGGGAACTGGCCGGCTACGCGGGCCTGGCGGCGGCCGGCGGGCTCGGCGACGTCCAGACCATCGCCGTCGCCCGCGCGCAGTGGGGCACCGGGCTCGGCGCCCGGCTGCTCACCGACCTCCTCCAGCACGCCACGGCCTTCGAGTGCGACGAGGTCCTGCTCGAAGTGCGCGTGGACAACACCCGGGCGCAGAAGCTGTACGAGCGCTTCGGCTTCGAGCCCATCGGCTTCCGCCGCGGCTACTACCAGCCGGGCAACGTCGACGCGCTCGTGATGCGACTGACTGTTCAAGGAACTGGGACCGATATCTGATGGCTGCTGACGAACCCCTCGTGCTCGGCATCGAGACCTCCTGCGACGAGACCGGCGTCGGCATCGTCCACGGCACGACCCTCCTCGCCGACGCCGTGGCCTCCAGCGTCGACACCCACGCCCGCTTCGGCGGCGTCGTGCCCGAGATCGCCTCCCGGGCCCACCTGGAGGCGATGGTCCCGACGATCGAGCGGGCCCTGAAGACCGCCGGCGTCTCGGCGAAGGACCTCGACGGCATCGCGGTCACCGCGGGCCCCGGCCTCGCGGGCGCGCTGCTCGTCGGCGTCTCCGCCGCCAAGGCGTACGCCTACGCGCTGGGCAAGCCGCTCTACGGCGTCAACCACCTGGCCTCGCACATCTGCGTCGACCAGCTGGAGCACGGCCGGCTGCCCGAGCCCACGATGGCGCTGCTCGTCTCCGGCGGGCACTCCTCGCTGCTGCTCTCCACCGACATCACCGCCGACGTGCGGCCGCTGGGCGCCACCATCGACGACGCGGCCGGCGAGGCCTTCGACAAGATCGCCCGCGTCCTCGACCTCGGCTTCCCCGGCGGCCCGGTCATCGACCGGCTCGCCAGGGAGGGCGACCCGGCCGCCATCGCCTTCCCGCGCGGCCTGAGCGGCGCCAAGGACCCGGCGTACGACTTCTCCTTCTCCGGCCTCAAGACCGCCGTGGCCCGCTGGATCGAGGCCAAGCGGGCGGCCGGCGAGGAGGTTCCGGTCCGGGACGTGGCCGCCTCCTTCCAGGAGGCCGTCGTCGACGTCCTCACCCGCAAGGCCGTCCGGGCCTGCAAGGACGAGGGCGTCGACCACCTGATGATCGGCGGCGGCGTCGCCGCGAACTCGCGGCTGCGGGCCCTCGCCGAGGAGCGCTGCGAGCGGGCCGGGATCCGGCTCCGGGTGCCCCGCCCGGGCCTGTGCACCGACAACGGCGCCATGGTCGCCGCGCTCGGCTCCGAGATGGTCGCCCGGGGCAGGGTCGCCTCCGACCTGGAGCTGTCGGCGGACTCGTCCCTTCCGGTGACCGACCCGCACGTCCCCGGACACGCCCACGACCACGACCACGTGCACGAGATCAGCAAGGAGAACCTGTACTCGTGAGGGTCACGCTGATGTGGGAGGCCCGGGCCGTGCAGGGCCGGGGCCCCGAACTCCTGGAGTGGGCCCGGGCCCGGGCTCGGGTGCTGGCCCGCGAGCCGGTCCGCCGGGAGGTCTTCCGGGCCCCCCAGGACCGGGTCCTCGTGCTCACCTGGTGGGACGTGGACGCCCTCGACGCCGAGCTGCCCGAGCTGCCCGAGCCGGACGCCGCGCTGATCACCCGTCCGGTGCACCGCTGGCGCTTCGAATCGGTCGAATAGGCGAACTGTTCGTCGATCGGGCAACCTTTCGACCGGATCGGGCATCCCACAGCCCGTGAAGAAGCAGATCGCGATGTGGGCGGCGCTGACCGCGGTGACGCTCCTGATGACGGGCTGCACGGCCGAGACCCCGCCCCCGCCGCCGGCCCCCGCCGCCCCGGAGAAGACCGCCACCCCGGAGCGGGCCGCCGCGCCGGAGCCCGCCCCGGCCCCGGAGGCGGCCCGGGCCGCCGCGTACCGCAAGTGGGGCATCGAGCCGCTGGCCGCCCCGCCCGCCCCGCCCGCCGTCAAGCCGGTGAAGCGCGTCCCCGGCGGCCCGGTGCCGGTCATCAGCGACGTCCCGACCGACGACAAGGTCGTCTTCCTCACCATCGACGACGGAGCCGAGAAGGACCCGGAGTTCGTGCGGATGACGGCCGAGCTGGGCGTCCCCTTCACCATGTTCCTCACCGACTCGGTGATCAGCGGGGACTACGGCTACTTCGAGCCGCTCGTCGCCCAGGGCCACGGCGTCGCCAACCACACCCTCACCCACCCGAACCTGCGCACCCTCTCCCCGGAGGCCCAGCGCCGCGAGATCTGCGGCCAGCAGGAGAAGCTGCGGAAACGGTACGGCTCCGCCCCGCGCCTCTTCCGCCCGCCGTTCGGCAACTGGAACGAGGCCACCCGCGCCGCCGCCGGCAGCTGCGGCCTCGACGCGATCGTCCTCTGGCGCGAGTCCATGCAGATCAAGAACATGCAGTACCAGCGCGGCGACCGGAAGCTCCACCCCGGCGACATCGTCCTCGCCCACTTCCGCGGCCCCGGCGAGCTCAAGGGCCGCACGATGACCGAGATGACCGCCACCCTGCTCCGCAGGATCCAGGAGCAGGGCTTCACCGTGGCCCGCCTGGAGGACTACGTCTAGAAGAACTTCCGGCGCGGTGTCGATGCGGGCCCGGCCCGTTCGACGTAGGAGTGGAAGGCGGGGAACGGCCCCGCCACCGCACCCCAGGAGTCACCATGCCCCGCTTCCTCTCCCTCGTCCGCATCGAGGAGAACACCCCGGACGCCATCGACATGGAGAGCGCCGACCCCGGCTTCGAGGAGCGGATGGGCGCGCTCTTCGAGGAGATCACCAAGGCCGGCGTCATGGTGGACACCGCCGGGCTCCGGCCCACCGCCGAGTCCACCCGGATCACCTGGTCGGACGGGAGGCTGTCCTTCACCGACGGCCCGTTCACCGAGACCAAGGAGGTCGTCGGCGGCTACGCGATGCTCCAGTGCAAGGACATGGCCGAGGCCGTCGAGTGGGGCAAGCGGTTCCTCGCCGTCCACCCGCCGCACTGGAAGGTCGGCCTGGAGGTCCGCGAGGTCGAGGAGATGCCGGAGGGCTGAGCCCGCCTGTGCTGTCATGGGGACCGTGACGGTGGAGAGCACGCTGGAGACGGTCTTCCGGATGGAGTCGGCGCGGATCATCGCCACGGTGACGCGGGTCGTCCGGGACGTCGGCATCGCCGAGGAGATCGCCCAGGACGCCCTCGTCGCCGCCCTGGAGCAGTGGCCGCGGTCGGGCGTCCCGGACCGCCCGGGAGCCTGGCTGACGGCCACCGCCAAGCACCGCGCCGTCGACCTGGTGCGACGGCGCGAGACGTACGCGCGCAAGCTCGCCGAGGTCGGCCGGAGCCTGCCGGAGGAGGCGTACGACCCCGAGCCCTCCGGCCCCGGCGACATCGACGACGACGTCCTGCGGCTGGTCTTCACCACCTGCCACCCGGTGCTCTCCGCCGAGGCCCGGGCGGCGCTCACCCTGCGGCTCGTCTGCGGGCTGCGCACCGAGGAGGTCGCCCGCGCCTTCCTCGTCCCCGAGGCGACCGTCGCGGCCCGGATCACCCGGGCCAAACGGGCGCTCGCGAAGGCGGGCGTGGAGTTCGAGGTGCCGTACGGGCCGGAGCGGGCGGCCCGGCTCGGCTCCGTCCTGGAGGTCGTCTACCTCGTCTTCAACGAGGGGTACGCGGCCACCGCCGGCGACGACCTGCTGCGCCCCGCGCTCTGCGAGGACGCGCTCCGGCTGGCCCGCGGCCTCGCCGCCCTGCTGCCGGACGAGAGCGAGGCGCACGGCCTCGCCGCCCTCCTCGAGCTCCAGGCCTCCCGGATCCCCGCCCGCACCGGCCCCGACGGACACCCGGTGCTCCTCGCCGACCAGGACCGGCGGCGCTGGAACCGGCTGCTCGTCCGGCGCGGCTACGACGCCCTCGCCCGGGCCTGGGGGTCCCCCGGGACGGAGCCCGGGGGAGGACGCGACCACGGCCCGTACGCCCTCCAGGCCGCCATCGCCGCCTGCCACGCGCGGGCCGCCTCGTACGAGGAGACGGACTGGGCGGTGATCGCCGGACTGTACGGACGGCTGATGGAGCGGGCCCCGTCCCCGGTGGTGGAGCTGAACCGCGCGGTGGCCGTCTCGATGACCGAGGGCCCGGCCGCCGCCCTCGCCCTCGTCGACGCCCTCGCCGCCGAACCCGCCCTCGCCCGCTACCACTTGCTCCCGAGCGTCCGCGGCGACCTGCTGGCCCGGCTCGGCCGCGACGGGGAGGCGCGGGCGGAGTTCGCGCGGGCGGCGGAGCTGACCCGGAACGGGCGCGAGCGGGCGCTGCTGCGGGCACGGGCGGGTGAACTCCCGTCCGGGGAGGCGCCGTAGGCTGCCCGGCATGCCCCCGCGCACGCCCCTTCCCCCGCCGCCCCCGCCCGCCGAACTGCGCAGCCGGCCCGACCGGGACGCGCTCCTCGCCGACCGGGCGCTGGCGCTGGACGTGCTGCTGCGGCGGCTGCTCGGCGGGAGCCGGTTCGCGCTGTTCGCCGGGTCGGTGCTGGTGCTCCAGCTGGGCTGGGGCATGGTCGGCGTGACGCTCGTCGGCCTCGGCACCGGGGCGATCCTCGACCCGGTCGCCTTCTTCGTCGGGCTGGTCGTCTCCGTCCTCGGCCTCGGTGTGCTGGTGCCGGGCGTCCGGCTCGCCGTGCGCGGGGTGCGCCAGGACCGCGTGGCGCGCGAACGGCTGCTCCGCTGGGCGGCGTTGGACCGGCACGGCCCGACGGACGGGCGGCTGCGCGCCCCCGTCCTGAGCGCCTGCTGGATGGTGCTCTCCGCCGTCCTGTGCGGCCTCGGGCTGTGGCTGGGCTTCGCGGTGCCGGCCGGGGCGGACCCGTCGGACGGCCTCGGGACGGTCGCGTACGGCATGGGCGTGGCGCTCGTCCTCTGGATCAACGGCCTGATCGGGCTCTTCAAGGCCGCCGGACACTACCGGACGGTGCTCAGGGTCGTGCCGCCGCCCCGGCGGGGTGCCCGATCAGCATCGTCGGGGCCCCCGCGACACGTGTGAGCAGGACCGTCGCCGCGTTCGGGCCCTTCGGCCGCACCCTCCGCCAGATCTCCTCCGGCTCCACGGCCGAGCCGCGCTTCTTCACCGTCAGGGTGCCCACCTCGCGCTCGCGCAGCAGGGCCTTCAGCCTCTTGAGGTGGAAGGGGAGCACGTCGGTGATCTCGTAGGCGGAGGCGTACGGGGTGGGGGTCAGGGTGTCGGCGGTGACGTAGGCGATCGTCTCGTCGATCAGGCCGCCGTCCAGCTCCTCGGCGACCTCGGCGACCAGGTGGGCGCGGATGACGGCGCCGTCGGGCTCGTACAGGTACCGGCCGACCGGGCGGACCGCCGGGTCGGGCAGGCCCCGGCCGGTGAGGCTCGCGCCGGAGGGCAGCAGGGTGGCGCGGCGCGCGCCCGGCTCCGTGCCGAACCACAGCACCGCCTCCTTCACGTCGCCGCCGTCCGAGATCCACTCCGCCTCGGCCTCGTCGGGGACGGTCTCGTGGGGGATGCCGGGGGCGATCTTCAGGGCCGCGCGCGGGGCCTTGCGGGCCGCCTCCACGGCCCAGGAGAGCGGCGGGGAGTACGCCTCCGGGTCGAAGATCCGGCCCCGGCCGCCGCGCCGCGCCGGGTCGACGAAGACGGCGTCGTAGGGGCTGGTGTCGATCTCGGTGACGTCGGCGCAGCGGACCTCGATCAGCTCCGTGAGGCCCAGCGCGGCGGCGTTGGCGCGGGCCACCTCGGCGGTGAGCGGGTCCCGGTCGACGGCGAGGACGGAGATGCCGGCGCGGGCGAGCGCCAGCGCGTCGCCGCCGATGCCCGAGCAGAGGTCGGCGACGCTGCGCACGCCGAGCTCCCCGAGCCGGGCGGCGCGGTGGGAGCCGACCGCCGCCCGGGTGGACTGCTCGACGCCGTTCGGCGTGAAGTACATGCGGTACGCGTCTTCCGCGCCGAACTTCGCCACCGCGCGCTGCCGCAGCCGGGCCTGCCCGAGGGCGGCCGAGACCAGCTCGGCGGGGTGGTCGCGGCGCAGCCGGGAGGCGACCGCCAGTTCCCGGGCGGGGTCGTAGTCGCGCAGGGCGGCGAGGAGCGTCTGGCCCTCGGGGGCGAGCAGGGCGGCGAAGGCGGCGAGGTCGTTCACCGTCCCATTCTCCCTGTGGGCCGGGTGGGGGACGGCGGGGCCGGTACGGCGGTGTCGCGGCCGGAGGGGCGGGTCGCGCTGACAGGATGCGGCGCCATAAGGGTCGTACGACAAAAGGAAGAAATGATGGCAAAGGGTCATTCCCGCCGTCTGCTGGGGGCCGCGCTCCTCGTCGCCGCGCTCACCTCCACCGCGGCCTGCGCGGGCGGCTCCGAGCCCGGGTCCTCCGGCGCTCCCGCCCCCGCCGCGGGCCAGCAGGCCCCCGCCAAGACCGCCGCCCAGCTCGCCCGCGAGAAGAGGGCCGCGCTGGCGAAGCAGCGGGCCGCCCGGGCCGCCGTCGCCAAGAAGTGGGGGCTCAGGCTGACCCCCCTCGAAGCCCCCGCCCCGCCGAGGACCAAGCCGAGGATCACCACCCGGAAGGGCTTCGAGACCGACGGCGAGGGACTCCCGCCCGTCTTCACCACCGTCCCCACCAAGGAGAAGGTCGTCTTCCTGACGATCGACGACGGCGCCGAGAAGGACCCCGAGCTCATCCGCATGATGAGCGAGCTGAAGATCCCGTACAGCGCCTTCCTCAGCGACTACGTGGTCAGCGACGACTACCCCTACTTCGCGAGGATGCAGAAGTCGCAGCCGCGCGGGGTCGCCCTCCACAACCACACCCTGAACCACAAGTACCTGCCCGGGCTCTCCTACGCGCGCCAGAAGCGGGAGATCTGCGGGATGCAGGACGTCATCGAGAAGAAGTACGGCAAGCGCCCCGAACTCTTCCGGCCGCCGTACGGCAACTACAACGAGGACACCCTGCGCGCCGCCAGGTCCTGCGGCGTCAAGGCCGTCCCGCTCTGGGCCTCCGAGGCCTTCCCCGACCACATGGAGTGGCGCGAGTGGGACCGGGACCTGCACCCCGGCGACATCGTCCTCACCCACTTCCGCGGCGAGGAGGACTGGAAGGGCAGCATGCCCGACATGATCCGCCGGGTGATGAACGTGATCACGTCCAAGGGCTACGCGGTCGCCAAGCTGGAGGACTACGTATGAGCCGGCTGCGCCCGCTCGTCGTCGCCGTCCTGCTCCTCGGCCTCACCGGCTGCGCCTCCGCCCTCGACCCGATCGAACGCCTCGGCCGCAAGGCGGTGGAACGGGTGGGCGACCACCCGCCCGCCGGCGCCGGGCACGTCAGGGCGGAGGGCGCGCGCTAGGGCGTTTCCTTCGGATCATCTGATCGTTGGTTGATGTGTGTCGCTGACTGACGCCCAGTGGGCGAGGATCGAGCCGTTGCTGCCGGACCG